>JBMOIB010000142.1:0-7004 GCA_049317545.1 Caulobacterales bacterium
GGTGCTGACGAAGAGGTACGCGCCAAGCCCCAAATAGGCCGCCTGCCATCCGGATGTGTTGATCAGCGACACCGCAAGCATAGGCGCGATTGCGCCGGCGAGGTTCGAGCCGCACAGCGTGATCGACACGGCGAGCCCGCGCGTTCTCGAGAAATGGCTAACGATCGGGGCGAGCCAGATGACGACGGACGCGAGCGTGGTGCCGAGCGCAACCAGAACCCAGCAGGCGTAATAGGCGACGAGGGAGCCGTTGATGAACGCGAACCCCGCCATGGACGCGCTGATGATAAGGGCGCCGAGAAGCGCCAGGGGGCGAACGCCCACTTTGTCGACGAGAATGCCGGCGAGAGGCGCCGTCAGGGCGACGATGATGGACATCACCGATTGCGCGAAGACGATGTCGCCCAGCGACCATTTGTACTCGGCCATTAGCGGACCGATGAAGACGCCGAGGCTGTAGGTCGGGGCGGCAGACAGGCCAACGCCCATGGCCGCGGTGAGAACCAGCTTTTTGCTGTTGCGCCACTCGGAAGCGGCCGATGCGTCGGTAGGGGCGGAGGATGTCATCGGAAGTCCACGTGCTGCGAGCGATCAGGAACGCCAGGGGTCGATCATGACTTTGCATTGATGCGATGGCGCCCGCAGGCTTTCGAACACTGTCGGCAATGCCTGGAGGCTGACCGTGTCGGTGACCATCGCGCGCGGGGCGACATCGCCGGCGTTGAGGGCGTCGAGCGTCATCTGATAGTCGCTCAGCGAGTACAGAATCGGGAACTTCAGGGTGACCTCGCGCGACGCCGCCATCGCGGCGACGAATTGCTCGGGCGACATGCAAAAGCCTAGGGACAGGACGATGCCCCGCGGGCGGACCTTGGTAATCGCGGTCGCCAGCAAGCCGGGCTTGCCGACACATTCGATCACCACATCGGGGAGGTCGGCGGCGGGGCCGGGGGCGAGGCTCGGCAGCGGCGCCGTCGCAGGCTCGGCCGCGGCGGTGGCGCCCAATTCCATCGCCAGCGTGCGTCGGGCGGGGTTGCCTTCGATCACGTCGATCCGCGAGGCTCCGAACCGCCGCGCCCAATAGACGGCGCCGAGGCCGATCGGCCCGGCGCCGATCACGAGCACTTTCGTCCCCGAGAGGTCGCCGGCCATCCGGACGCCGTGGAGCGCGACGGCGAGCGGCTCGACGAGCGCGCCATCCTCGAGGGTCAGGCCGCCAGGCAGCTTAAGGCATTCGTTGGCGCCGGCCCGTGCGTATTCGGCGTATCCGCCTCCCAGGAAATTCAAGCCGTTGACGCACCAAGTCGGTTCGCCGGCGCGGCAGGCCGCGCAGGCGCCGCATCCGGCGATCGGCAGCGCGGCGACGCGGTCGCCGACCTTCAGGTGCGTCACGCCTGACCCGCACGCGACGATCTCGCCCGAGATCTCGTGGCCGATCACGGCGCCGAGCTTGGGGGTGTTGGGGGCGCCGTTTTCGGTCATGTGCAGATCGGTGCCACAGATTCCGCAGCGGCCAACCTTGAGGACGACCTCGTGGGCGCCGGGTTCCGGGTCGGGATGAGCGGAGATTTCTAGTGGGACGCCGACGCCACGAAAGATCGCTGCCTTCACCAGAAGCGCTCCAAAATCGTCCTGTGCAGGGTAGGCGCAGGTGATCTCTGCTCGCCACACGAAGCCGGCCCAGGACGGCGCTTTTAGAGGGGCGCGCCGAGGCTGAGAACGTCCTGCCGGACGATACCCAGACGGACTGGCGCGTGTATCGCGAAGATCGGCCGTCCAACCGGTGTGCCGTGATGCGGGGAGAGGGCGACGGTGAAGCAGGCATTGGTTACGGGCGGGGCCCATCCGATGGGGATCGGTCATGCGGCCGCGAAGGCCCTGCGCGCCAATGGGTTTAAGGTCACCGTTACAGGCGTGAGCGCGGCGGAAGTCGCGCTTGTCGATTCCGAGAGCGGCCTTTCGGGCGTCGTGCTCGACGTCCGCGACGAGAACGCTGTCGGCGCGCTCGTGGAGAGCTTCGACGCCCTCGACGCGGTGGTCAATTGCGCAGGCCTATCGTCCCGTAACGAGTTCGCCATCACCGATTTCATGCAGACCTTGGACGTGAACCTGACCGGGACGATGCGCGTGTGCGTTGCGGCGCGCCCGAAACTCGCCCGATCGAAGGGGGCGATCGTAAACGTCGCGTCCATGATGGCGACGTTCGGGAGCCCGGTCGTACCAGGATATTCCGCCAGCAAAGGCGGCATCGTGCAGCTGACGAAGTCGCTGGCCGCGGCGTGGGGCGGTGAGGGCATCCGCGTCAACGCCATCGCGCCCGGCTGGATCAAGACCAACCTCTCGCGGCCGCTCTGGGAGAATCCAGACGCCGCCGATCGGATCATCGCGCGCACGCCGCTGGGCCGGTGGGGCGAGGCCCAGGATTGCGGCGACGTGATCGGCTTCTTGTGCTCCGACCAGGCGCGGTTCGTCTCCGGGGTCACCATACCCGTCGATGGCGGCTATCTTGTCACCCCCTAGGCACGGCGATGGCGCGGGCGTTGTCCGAACGGAGTATGCGCCGGTAGAGGGCCGCCGCTAGCTTCTCCGTCAACCGATCCAACCGCCGAGCCGCAAGAATTGCCGCGGCGCGCGCATTTCAAGGAGGTTGAAATGTCCAGCTCGAATCTGGCGATCCCCGACCAATTGCTGCCGTTCGCAGGGCAGATCATCGACACCGACACGCACGAGTCGCTGCCTCACAACCATTGGGTCGATCGCTATGGCTCGGTCGTGCAGGACTTCGCCGACGCCGTCATGATCTCGAAAATTCCCGCCGCCGAGCAGCGTGAAGCGGACGACACTGAGATCAATGCCGAGACGGTTTGGAAGAAGAAGCGACTGGACGCGCCGGGCGCTTTCGATTTCGAACGCCGTCTCGACGTGATGGATTTGACCGGCATCGACAAGCAGATCGTTTTTCCCGGATCCATGGGACTCCTGGCGATCTTCTTTTATGGGAATGCCCACAACAAGAAGATCTTTGCCCACATCGACCGGTCGGTTGAGGACCGTCGCAAGTACGCGCTGGACCTGATCTCGGCCTACAACGACTGGACGACGCGCATCGCCCGCGCCTCGAGCCGCTTCGTCCCGGTGTCCATCCTGGCCGGGGGCACGCCCGAAGAGCTGACGCAGCGCGCGAAGGATCTGGTTCGCACCGGCGCCCGCGGCGTTTGGCTGCCGAGCTCGGTCCCGCCGGGGGGCATGTCGCCGGCGCACACTGTGTTCGATCCGCTCTGGTCCTATCTGGCTGATGCCAACGTGCCGGTGTTCGCCCATGTCGGCGCCGACCACGGGTTCCTGGCGACCGAGGCTTGGCGCGATGCGCCCGCGTTCGAGGGCTTCCGACTCGGGGATGAATTCTCCCTCGATCCGTGGACGCTCGCGACGAACCATCGCGCGACGGAAAACTTCCTGACGACGCTGATCCTCGGCGGCGTGTTCGATCGTCATCCCAACTTGCGCTATGGCGCGATGGAATCCGGCGGCAACTGGATCGGCCCTCTGGCCGAGCACCTCGATCTTTGGATCGAGCATTCCGGCGTGTTCGTGGGGCCGACGGCGCCGAAGCCGAAGATCAGTATGCGGCCTTCGGAGTACATTCGCCGCAACGTCCGCGTTGCGCCGTTCGGCTTCGAAGACGTCGGATCCTACGTGAAGATGTACAACATGCCCGAAGTCTACTGCTACCAGAGCGACTTCCCGCACATCGAGGGCGGCAAAGACCCGATGGGCATGACGGTGAAGAGCTTCGAGCGCGCCGGTTGCGGATTCGACGACATGAAGAAGTTCTACGTCGACAACGCGAAGTGGCTCGTGCCCGGCTGAAGCCGGGCGCGTGCAGCGATTGGGGATCGCTCGGACGCGGCGCCTTTCTTGAAGGCGCCGCGTTTCGTTTCGGCTTAGTGATTGCGATCGGCGATCAGATCACGGCCGATGATCAGGCGCATGATATCTGTGGTGCCACCCGCAAGCCGTGCGGCGCGCGCGTCGGCGAAAGCCCGGGCGATCGGGTACTCCCACATATAGCCCCACCCGCCAAAGCACGTCATGCATTCGTCGATGACTTTGCCCTGCACTTCGGTGCTGCTGAGCTTTACGAGGGCGGCGTCGATTGCGTCGAGTTTCCCTTGCAGGTGCAGCTCGATGCACCGATCGACAAGAACGCGCTGGGCGACGATGTCCGCTTTCAAGTTTGCGAAGCGGAATTGGATCGCCTGGAAGTCGGCGACACGCTGACCGAAGGCCTTCCGCTCCTTCGTGTAGTCGATCGTCATTTGCAGCACGGTCTCGCTCGTCGCCGCCGCCCGAACGGCCTGCACGAGGCGCTCGGCGGGCAGGGACGACATCATCATCCGAAACCCTTTGTTTTCTTCGCCAAGCAGGTTTGAGGCTGGAACGCGCACTTGATCGAAGAAAATCTCTGCCGTGTCCTGAGCCTTGAGGCCGATCTTTTCCAGGTTTCGGCCGCGACGCACCCCCGGGCGATCGGCTTCTACGAGGACCATGCTTACGCCGCGTCCGCCAGCTTGCGGGTCTGTTTTGCAAGCGACGACGAACAGGTCCGCGTTGTGCCCATTCGTGATGAAGACTTTTTGGCCGTCGATCACATAGTCGTCGCCGTCCCGACGCGCGCTTGTGCGGATGTTCGCAAGATCGCTGCCGGCGTCCGGCTCGGACATGCAGAGCGAAACGATCCGGGTCCCCGCGACCATCTCGGGAAGCAGCTCTTGCTTCTGCGCCTCGGTTCCGAAATCGAGCACGTAGGTTCCAGCGATGTCGCTGTGCGTATAGAACGCGATATCAGGCGCTCCCGCGTGGGCGAGCTCCTCGATGACCACGACGCTGTACAGGAAGTCAGCGTCGTAGCCGCCGTAGCGAGCCGGGACGTAAGGGCACAAGATGCCTGCATCCCCAGCCCGGCGCCACAAAGTGCGTGGTGTGATCCCGTCCTTTTGCCATTGGGCGTGGTTCGGCTTGATCTCGGTCTGGATGAAGCGCCGCACGGATTCACGGAAGGCCTCGTGCTCGTCGGAGAAAAGCGTGCGCGGAATCATCGTTTCACCTCGTCAGCCGCCGGAATTGACATTGGCTTGTCGCAGCCTCTGGCGTGGTCCAAATCGTCCAAAAGGCCGATAGACACGTCGAGCATCGAGGGCGTGGTGTTGGCTCGTCCGAAAAGCTGATGCGGAAGGGGCGCGCTGGAGGCACCCTGGATGCATGGCAGACTTTGATCCACGCGAGTTTCGCAATGCTTTGGGCGCCTTTGCGACGGGCGTCACCGTCGTTACGACCTCGAATGCCGAGGGCGAACCGTTTGGTGTGACGGCGAGCAGCTTCAACTCCGTTTCCCTGGATCCGCCGTTGGTGCTCTGGTCATTGGGACGGTCTTCCAAATCGTTCCCCGCCTTCGTCGAGACAGATCATTTCGCCGTGCACGTTTTGGCTGATCACCAGCAGGATCTGTCGAACGCCTTCGCCAAGTCCGGCCATGACAAGTTCGCCGGCGTCGCGTGGCGGCCAGGCGTCCTCAGCTCTCCGGTCTTGCCGGACTGCGCGGCGCGGTTCGAGTGTCGGACGCTCCATCAGTACGAAGGCGGAGACCACATCATTTTCGTTGGCGAGGTCGTTCATTTCGAACGGCTCGACGCCGCGCCGCTTGTCTTCCACGGGGGACGGTACGCCGACGCGCGCCCACGGCCATCTGAAGGCTACGCATCAGGCGTAGATCCCGGGAGCCTTCGGTTCACCGACGATTTCGTCCTCTACCTCCTGGCTCTGGCGCACTTCCAGTCGAACGCGCCGGCGCGTCGAAGACTCGCGGACATCGGACTTAGCCAGGGCGACTACTTCGCCTTGACGGCTATTGCGCTCGGCGTCCGCGTCACACTGGACCAGCTTCAGGCCAGGCTCGAGCATACCGGCGCGCCGCCGACGCTGGAGAGCATCGCGGGCCTTGTCGCTCAGGGCTATATCGAGCGCGACGGCGACGGGTTCGTGATGACGTTGCGGGGGCGGGACGTCGTCATCGATTCCCTGTCGCAGTCCAAAGCAGCAGAGCAGAACCTGCTTGCGAGCTTTTCCGTGGGCGAGATCGCCGAACTGAAGCGTCTCCTGAAGAAGCTGATCGCCTCGACCGGAGAGCCAGATCCGAGACTGTGGGACGAGTAGGCGCGCACGGTCCGGCATCGCCCGACAGGACGCTCCTAGCCCTGGCGATGCCTTTGAGGCGGCGTGGCGTCCCAGGTATCCGCGCGCACGCCATGTTCACGGAGCTTCGCCTTCTGGACCTTGCCGGACGGCGTCTGCGGCAGGGAGGAGACGACCTGCACGAAGCGCGGCAGCGCGAACTTTGGCATGCGCGGTCTGCAAAATTCGATCATCTCCGCCGGGTCGAGCGCCGCGCCGGGGTTGAGGACGACGAATACCATCACTTCGTCTTCGCCCCCTTGTTCGTCAGCGGGCACGCCGACGACGGCGCATTCCGCGACCAAGGGATGTTCCCGAACGGTGTTTTCCACTTCGAAGGATGAAATGTTCTCGCCACGACGGCGAAGCGTGTCCTTCAATCGGTCGACGAAGAAGTACCACCCGTCCGCGTCGCGTCGCATCGCATCGCCCGTGTGGAACCAGAGATCGCGCCAGGCCTCGAGCGTTTTTTCCGGCATGCCGAGGAAGCCGTCGCTGATGATGCCCGGTTCGCGATGGCGGATGAGCAACTCTCCCGTGCCCGGGCCCTTCAGGAAGTCGCCCGTCGTCGGATCTGCAAGCTCGACTTCGAACCATTGCGTTACGACCGCGCCGCACGAATCCGGCGGCGGCGTTTCGTCCCAGGGCTGCAGGAACGGCATCGCGATTTCCGTTTGTCCGAACCCCGTCGTGATCTTCTCGACGCTGAAACGCTCTTTGATCTCGGCGCAGAGCTGCGCCGGCGTGGGGGCGGCGAAGATGCAGCGCAGCGG
>JBMOIB010000143.1:0-6990 GCA_049317545.1 Caulobacterales bacterium
CGAAGATCGTGGAATAGGTCGGTCAGGCGCCGACTTTGCGAAATCCAGGATGCGCAAAAGCGCATCCTGGGCGGCGCCGGCGTCGTCGCGAAGATCGTGGAATAGGTCGGTCAGGCGCCGACTTTGCGAAATCCAGGATGCGCCAAGGCGCATCCTGGTCGGCGCCGGCGTCGTCGCGAAGATCGTGGAATAGTCCAAGCGACCATTCCGGAAGCCATCACGGCCCGCCTCGCTGAGGCGGGCCGTTTTGTTTGGGCGGGCTCTCCTTGCTCGTCATCCCGGACGCGCGCAGCGCGATCCGGGACCCCGTGCCGGGCGCGCAGCCTGAACAAGGTCCCCGATCTCCGCGCTGCGCGCTGCGTCGGGGATGACGAGGTGGGGGCGGGGCAGGGGACTCTTCATTTAAACCGCGCCTAAGGCTCTTGACGCAGGCCGACTCGACGCGTATCCACCCCGCTCTGCTTTGGACCGGCCGTAACCATCGCGGTTAGACGCGGTCCGCGAAGCTCGTGCGATTATGACCCCAAGGGGTCAGTTGGACTTGTCCCAAGCGGGGCCTACGGCCCCGTCGCGCGGCGTTTTTGCGGATCCTAACCCGATTTACGTCCGAGGTTCGCTGCGGCGGCTGGTTTTCCAGCTATCGTTAGCGGTCGGTGATTGGGACTTTGGAATGAACCAGAACATTCGAATCCGGCTGAAGGCCTTCGATCACCGCACGCTCGATGTGTCGACGCGTGAGATCGTCAACACGGCCAAGCGCACCGGCGCCCAGGTCCGCGGCCCGATCCCGCTGCCGACGCGGATCGAAAAGTTCACCGTCAACCGTTCGCCGCACGTCGACAAGAAGAGCCGCGAGCAGTTCGAAATCCGCACCCACAAGCGCGTTCTCGACATCGTCGATCCGACGCCGCAGACGGTCGACGCTCTGATGAAGCTCGACCTGTCGGCCGGCGTCGACGTGCAAATCCAGGTCCTCGGATAAGCCCTATGAGCAACGCTTCTCCCAAACGCACGGGTCTCCTGGCGAAGAAGGTCGGCATGATGCGCCTCTTCGCCGCCGACGGCGCCCATATTCCGGTAACCGTGCTCCAGCTCGATGAGCTGACGGTCGTCGGCCATCGCACCAAGGAAAAGGACGGCTACAGCGCCGTTCAGCTGGGCTCGGGCGCGCCGAAAGTGAAGCGCCTGACGAAGGCTGACCGCGGCCAGTTCGCGAAAGCCAACGTCGAGCCGAAAAAGAAGGTCGTCGAATTCCGCGTAGAGCCGGAAATGGCTCCGCCGGTCGGCGCCGTTCTGACGGCCGACCATTTCGTGTCCGGCCAAAAAGTCGACGTGACCGGGATCACCATCGGCAAGGGCTTCGCCGGCGCCATGAAGCGCTGGAACTTCGGCGGTCTGCGCGCGACGCACGGCGTTTCGGTGTCGCACCGTTCGCACGGCTCGACCGGTCAGCGCCAAGATCCAGGCAAAGTCTTCAAAAACAAAAAGATGGCCGGCCACCTCGGGCAGGAACGCGTCACCACGCAAAACCTCGTCGTGGTTAAGGTGGACGCCGAGCGTGGTTTGATCTTCGTGCGTGGCGCTGTGCCGGGCTCGGACAATTCCTGGGTGTTCGTGCGCGACGCGGCCAAGGTCGCGCGCCCGGCTGAGGCCCCGACCCCGGCGGCGTTCCGCCCCGCCGAAGCCGCCGCCTGAGGGGAGCGATATGAAACTCGACGTTCAAACCCTCGACGCGAAGCCGGCCGGATCGATTGATCTGGACGACGCGATCTTCGGCATCGCCGAAATCCGCGCCGATATCCTGCAGCGCATGGTGAAGTACCAACTCGCCAAGCGTCGCGCCGGCACGCACAAGGCCTTGACGCGGACGGAAGTGAACCGCACGCGCAAGAAGATCTACAAGCAGAAGGGCACCGGCGGCGCGCGTCACGGCGGCGCCAATGCCCCGATCTTCCGCGGCGGCGGCATGGCGCACGCCATCCACCCGCGCGACTACACTCACGACCTGCCCAAGAAGGTGAGGGCGCTCGCGCTCAAGCACGCCCTCTCGGCCAAGGTCAAAGATCAGGCCCTTCTCGTGCTCGACGACGCCCGCCTCGCGGCGCCGAAGACCGGCGACCTGAAGAAAGTTCTCGCCAAGCTCGGTCTCGACAACGCGCTGATCATTTCGGGTGCGGAAGTCGATGCGAACCTTGCGCTCGCCGCCCGCAACATCCCCGGGATCGACGTGCTGCCGAGCGCCGGCCTCAACGTCTATGACATCCTGCGTCGCAAGCGCCTGGTCCTAACCAAGGCCGCGGTTGACGCCATTGCAGCCCGCTTCGCGCCGAAAGTCGCGAAAGCCGATGCGAAGGAGGCTGCGTAATGGTCGCGGCTCGCCACTACGACACGATCATCGCGCCGGTGATTACGGAAAAGTCGACCCTGCTCTCCGAGCAGAACAAGGTCGTGTTCAAAGTTCCGCTCACGGCGACCAAGGACGAAGTGAAGGCCGCCGTCGAGGCGCTCTTCAAGGTCAAGGTCACGGCGGTGAACACGATCCGGACGAAGGGCAAAGAGAAGCGCTTCAAAGGCGTTCTCGGTCGTCGTTCCGATACCAAGAAAGCCATTGTGACGCTGGCCGCTGGCCAGTCGATCGATGTGACGACGGGGCTCTAAGATGGCGTTGAAGACCTTCCGCCCGACCTCGCCGGGCCGCCGCCAGCTTGTGATCGTTGATCGATCCGAGCTGTTCAAAGGCAAGCCGGTGAAGGGGCTGACCGAGGGGCTGCGCAAGTCCGGCGGCCGCAACAACATGGGCCGCGTGACGGCTTTCCGTCACGCCGGCGGCCACAAGCGCGCCTATCGCATCGTCGATTTCAAGCGCCGGAAGTGGGACATGCCCGCGACGGTCGAGCGTCTGGAATATGATCCCAACCGCACGGCCTTCATTGCGCTGATTAAGTACAAGGACGGCGAGCTCGCCTACATCCTTGCGCCGCAGCGCTTGAAGGCGGGCGACGAGGTGATCGCCGGCGAGCGCGTCGACGTGAAGCCCGGCAACGCCATGCCGCTCAAGTCGATCCCGGTCGGCACGATCGTCCACAATATCGAACTGAAGCCGCTGAAGGGCGGCCAGATGGCGCGCGCTGCGGGTTCGTACGCGCAGGTCGTCGGCCGCGACACCGGCTACGCGCAGCTGCGCCTGACCTCCGGCGAACTTCGGATGGTGCAGGACGTCTGCATGGCCACGGTCGGCGCGGTGTCGAACCCGGACAATATGAACGAAGTCTGGGGCAAGGCCGGCCGCGCGATCCACATGGGCCGCAAGCCGACTGTCCGCGGCGTCGCCATGAACCCGGTCGACCACCCGCACGGCGGCGGCGAAGGCAAGACCTCCGGCGGCCGTCACCCGGTCACGCCGTGGGGCAAGAAAACCCGCGGACCGAAGACGCGCAAAGTCAAAGCGTCTGACCGTCTCATCATCCGTCGCCGTCACGCGAAGAAGAGCTAAGGGAGCACCGCGAGATGCCGCGTTCCGTTTGGAAAGGCCCGTTCGTCGACGGCTACCTGCTCGGCAAGGCCGACAAGGCCAGCAGCGCCGCGCGCGCGACGCCGATCAAGACCTGGTCGCGCCGGTCGACGATCATGCCGCAATTCGTTGGGCTCACCTTTCAGGTGCACAACGGCAAGAGCTTCGTTCCGGTCAACGTGTCTGAGGACATGGTCGGCATGAAGCTCGGCGAGTTCGCACCCACCCGTACCTATTACGGGCATGGCGCGGACAAGAAGGCGAAGAGGAAGTAACCCATGGGCAAGCCGAAAGCCCCGCCGAAGCAAGCTGAGCACGAAGCGCGCGCCGTTCTGCGGATGCTGCGCACGAGCCCGCGCAAGCTCAACCTGGTCGCGCAATCGATCCGCGGCCTCACCGCCGAGCAGGCGGTGAACGAACTCGCCTTCTCGCCGAAGCGCGTTTCGGGCCCGGTCCTGAAGTGCCTGCGCTCGGCCATCGCGAACGCCGAGAACAATCATAACCTCGACATCGACAGCCTGGTCGTTTGCGAGGCGCATGTCGGCGTCAACATGATCCTGAAGCGGATGAATACGCGCGCTCGCGGTCGCGGCGCCCGGATCGAGAAGCCGTTCTCTCAGATCACCATCGTCGTGCGCGACTCGAGCATGGCCCAAGGGGAGGCCGCCTGATGGGCCAGAAAGTCAACCCGATCGGCCTGCGCCTCGGGATCAACCGCACCTGGGACAGCCGCTGGTACGCCAATACCGGCGAGTACGCCCGCCTCCTCCATGAAGACATCAAGATCCGCAAGGTCCTGCGCGAGAAGCTCGCCGGCGCGGGCATTTCGCGGATCGTCATCGAGCGCCCGCTGAAGAAGTGCCGCGTGACGATCTTCACCGCCAAGCCGGGCGTCGTCATCGGCAAGAAGGGCGCCGACATCGAGAAGCTCCGCAAGGAACTCTCGAAGCTCGTGCACGGTTCGGAAGTGTTTTTGAACCTCGTCGAGGTCCGCAAGCCTGAGACCGACGCCGCCCTCGTGGCCGAAGGCGTGGCCCAGCAGCTCGAGCGCCGCGTCGCCTTCCGCCGCGCCATGAAGCGCGCGATGCAATCCTCCCAGCGCCTCGGCGCCCAGGGAATCCGGATCAATGTCTCGGGCCGTCTCGGCGGCGCGGAAATTGCGCGGATGGAATGGTATCGCGAAGGTCGCGTGCCGTTGCACACGCTGCGCGCCGACGTCGATTACGGCACGGCCGAAGCCAAGACCGCTTATGGCATCATCGGCGTGAAGGTGTGGATCTTCAAAGGCGAGATCCTCGAGCACGACCCGATGGCGCAGGACAAGCGCCTGCAGGAAACCGGCGAGCAGCGGGAGCGTCGCGATCGCGACCGTCCGGGCCGTCCGGAACGTGATGATCGTCCGGGCGATCGCCGTGGACGTGGCCGCGGCCGCGCCCAACGCGATGAAGCGCCCGTCGACGCTGACGGCACGGGGAGCTGATCCGTCATGATGCAACCCAAGAAAATGAAGTTCCGCCGCGCCCACAAGGGCCGCATCAGCGGGCTTGCGACGAGCGGCGCAGCGCTCAACTTCGGCGCCTACGGCCTCAAGGCGCTTGAGCCGGAACGCGTCACGGCGCGCCAGATCGAAGCGGCCCGCCGCGCGATCACGCGTCAGATGAAGCGCCAGGGCAAAGTCTGGATCCGGATTTTCCCGGACGTCCCGGTTTCGAAGAAGCCGACCGAAGTCCGAATGGGCTCGGGCAAGGGCGCTCCGGAATTCTGGGCGGCGCGCGTCAAGCCTGGCCGGATCATGTTCGAGATCGACGGCGTCGCCGACGAAATCGCCCGCGAGTCCCTGCGCCTCGGCGCTGCGAAGCTGCCGATCCGCACCAAGATCGTCACCCGTTTGGAAGGCCAGTGAGATGGCGAGCGAAATGAAGGTCGCTGAGATCCGCGCGATGGACGCGGCCAAGCTGAAGGAGGAATTGCTCCGCCTGAAAAAGGAGCAGTTCAACCTGCGGTTCCAGCAAGCCACGGGGCAGCTCGAGAAGGTTTCGCGCATCCGCGACGTCCGTCGTCAGATCGCGCGCCTCCTCACCGTGCTGAACCAGAAGTCGCCCACCCAAAAGACGCCCGTCTGACGGCCTGAGGAGAGAACAAAATGCCCCGGCGCGTATTGCAAGGCGTGGTGGTCAGCGACAAGGGCGACAAGTCCGTCGTTGTGAAGGTCGAGCGCACGTTTCTGCACCCGGTTCTCAAGAAGACGGTGCGGCGGTCGAAGCGCTTCCATGCGCATGACGAAGCGAACGTCTACAAGTCCGGCGACATGGTCGCCATCCAAGAGTGCCCACCCAAGAGCAAGCTCAAACGGTGGGAAGTCGTCGGCAAGACGTCAGTCTGACGTCCGCGAAAGAAGGTTGAGGATCGCACCATGATCCAGATGCAGACCAATCTCGACGTCGCCGACAATTCCGGCGCGAAGCGCGTCATGTGCATCAAGGTGCTTGGCGGCTCCAAGCGCCGCTACGCCACCGTGGGTGACGTGATTGTGGTGTCGATCAAGGAAGCCATTCCGCGCGGCCGCGTGAAGAAGGGTGACGTCCGCAAGGCCGTCGTCGTGCGCGTGTCCAAGGACCTGAAGCGCAAGGACGGCTCGACCATCCGCTTCGACACGAACGCCGCCGTGCTCGTGAACAACGCCGGCGAGCCAATCGGCACGCGCATCTTCGGACCGGTTCCGCGCGAATTGCGCGCCAAGAACCACATGAAGATCATCTCTCTGGCGCCGGAGGTTCTCTGACCATGGCCGCGAAGATCAAAAAAGACGACGTCGTGTTCATCACGGCGGGCAAAGACAAGGGCAAGTCCGGCAAGGTCCTCAAGGTCATGCCGCGCGAAGACCGTGTCGTCGTCGAAGGGCTCAATATCGTGAAGCGCCATGTGAAGGCGTCGATGGCGGACCCAAACGGCGGCGTGAAGGAAAAGGAAGCGGCGATCCACGTCTCGAACGTGATGATCCGCGATCCGCAAACCGGCAAGCCGACGCGTGTTGGATTCAAGATCCTGGCTGACGGCCGCAAGGTGCGCGTCGCCAAGGGCTCGGGAGTTCAGATTGATGTCTGAAGCTAAGTACGAACCGCGCATGAAGACGCGCTATCGCGAGCAGATCCGCTCGCAGATGCGCGAGGCGTTCAAATATACGAACGACATGCAGATCCCGAAGCTCGAGAAGATCGTCCTGAACATGGGCGTCGGCGAGGCCGTGGGCGATTCCAAGAAGCTCAAGTCGGCGTTGGAAGCGATGACCCTCGTGTCGGGCCAAAAGCCGATCTCGACCAAGGCCAAGACCTCGATCGCCGGCTTCAAGATCCGGGAAAACATGGCGCTCGGCTGCAAGGTCACGCTGCGCCAGGACCGGATGTACGAATTCCTCGATCGCCTCGTCACGATCGCGCTGCCGCGCGTGAAGGACTTCCGCGGCCTGAACGGCAAGAGCT
>JBMOIB010000144.1:0-6914 GCA_049317545.1 Caulobacterales bacterium
GCCGCGCGCTGCTCGGGATTGAGGCCCGCAAGGTAGGGAGGCGCAGCGGCCGCGCGCTGCGAGATCGGCAGGTTCTCCGCCATGGGGGACGCCATCGTTGATTCGGGTTTACGTTTTAGCACAGATCAAGAACACGTCATTGCGCGACGGGGCCAGCCCGCAATGCATAGACGCGACACGCCGAGGCGAGCGGCTGGTCGGGCGCGCTTTCCGATCGAGTCTGGTCGATCCAGGCGATCAATTCCGGCAGTGAGACCTGATTGCGCGCTGCGGCGGCTTCGAGAGCCGCCCAGAAATCCGGCTCAAGCGCCAGCGAGGTGCGATGGCCGGCGATCGCCATCGACCGTTTCTCCAGCGCGCTCAAGGATTTCACTCGTCGAGCTTGGCGGAGTCCAGATCGCGGGCCTGCTTGTCGCGCTCGGCCTTCGTGCGGGTGCGCTCGTCCTTGGTGCGCCCGAACGTCGCGCGATTTTCCGCGGCCGTTTTCGAGGCCTGCGCGCGGGCGCGGGCTTTGCGGACCTGGTTGAGATTGACCACATCGCCCATGAGGCGCCTCCGTAATCTTTTTCGCATATCCAGGGAGAGATTTCCAGGATCGAGCGCGCGCGAGGGCGCTCATTGGGCAATTGGGGCGAACGAGAGCGCCGCGTCGCGCGCGGTTCGGGGCCGCGGGGCGCGAAGATTGCAGGACAGGGGCGCCGACGCGCGCCAACATCATGGTTAAGAAGCAAGGGCAGTCATGATCGTCGATAGCCAAATGCGCACGCTCGAGACGTCCGCTGCGCCGCCGCCGGCGCAATTGCCGCTTGCCGTTGATATGGACGGCGCGCTTCTGCGCACGGACGTCTTGTATGAAGGCATGGCGGCTGCGTTCGCCAAGCGGCCGCTCGCCGCGCTCGCGGCGCTGCCATTGCTGCTGCGCGGACGGGCGCCGTTCAAGCGCCGCATCGCCGAGATCGCCGAGATCGACGTCGCAACCCTGCCGGCCCGCGAGGATCTGGTCGAGTGGCTCGCCGGCGAGAAGGCCAAGGGCCGGCCGCTTCACCTCGTCAGCGCCGGCGAAGCCAGCGTCGTGGAAGCGGTGGCGGCGCGGTTCGGCCTGTTCGACACGGCCCAGGGCAGCGACGGACGCAAGAACCTGAAGGGCTCGCGCAAGGCCGAGGAATTGCGGCGCCGTTTTCCCGATGGCTACGCCTATGTCGGCGACAGCCGGGCCGATCTGAAGGTCTGGCGCACGGCGCAGTCGATCGTGCTCGCTGGCGCGTCGCGCAGCGTCGCCGAACGCGCCGCCAAGCTCGGCCCGATCGAGGCGCGTTTCGACGAGAAGAAGGGCGGTCTGCGCGTCTGGCGCAAGGCGCTGCGCCTGCAGCAATGGGCCAAGAACCTTCTGGTGTTTGCGCCGCTGTTCCTCGCTGGAATGTTCGCGCAGCCGCAAGCCGCGGCGATGGCGCTGGCGGCCTTCGTTCTTCTGGGCGTCACCGCGTCCGGCTCGTATCTGATTAACGATCTTTCCGATCTCAAGGCCGATCGCCGCCACCGCTCCAAACGCGCGCGTCCGTTCGCGTCGGGCGCGCTCGGCGTGGAGAAGGGAATGATCGCGGCGCCGCTGCTGATCGGCGGCGGCCTCGCCGGCGCCTATGCGCTCAATCCGATGCTCGGCGCGGCGCTGACGGCCTATCTTGCGACGACGCTGACCTATTCGTTCCGGCTCAAGACTGTGCCGTTTCTGGACGTCGCCGCGCTCGCCGCGCTCTACACGCTGCGGCTCATCATCGGCGCGATCGCGATCCAGGCGCCGATTTCTGAATGGCTTTTGACGTTCTCGGCGTTCTTCTTCTTTTCGCTGTCGCTCGCCAAGCGGCATGTCGAGGTCGCCCACGCGACCGCCGCCGGCAAGGTGCTCGGTCGCGGCTACCGCGTCGAGGACGCGCCTTTGACCCTCGCGTTTGGCGTCTCGAGCGGCCTCGCTTCCATCCAGATCCTCGTCACCTATCTCTTCGAAGACGCCTTTCCCTCCGGCGTTTATGCGGCGCCCGGATTCTTGTGGGCCGCGCCGGTGCTGATCGCGCTCTGGATGATGCGGATCTGGCTGCTCGCCCACCGCGGCGAACTTGATGACGATCCGGTCGCCTTCGCCGTGCGCGACCGCTGGAGCTATCTGCTCGGCCTTGGCCTCGCACTCGGGTTCGGCCTCGCCGTTTTCGCATGATCCTGCCGCCGCGTTCATCGGTTCTGTCCTGGGGCCGCACGCCGCGCACGCACGCGCACCGGCTTGCGCCGCATTTCCGCGACGAGACCGCCGCAGCGCTTGAGGCGGCGCGGGCGGCGGGGCTGAGCGCTTTGGCGATCGGGCTTGGCCGCTCCTATGGCGACAGCGGGCTGAATGCGGATCAAGCGGTGGTCGATATGCGCGGCGTCGATCGCCTGATCGCGCTTGATCCGGAGGCGGGCGTTCTGCGCGCCGAGGCCGGCGCCTCGCTCAGCGCCATCGCCCAGGTCATTGCGCCTTTGGGGCTCTTCCTGCCGACCGTGCCCGGCACTCGTTTCGTCACGCTCGGGGGCGCCGTCGCCAACGACGTGCACGGCAAGAACCACGAGCGCGCCGGCGCTTTCGGCGCAAGCGTGCGCGCGCTGGGCCTGCGCCGCAGCGGCGAAGGGCTGATCACGCTTTCGCGAGGCGACGATTTGTTCGCGGCGACGATCGGCGGGTTGGGGCTCACTGGCCTTATCGAGTGGGTCGAGATCGATCTGGCGCGCATCCCCTCGACGATGATCGACCAGGAGCTTTTGCCGATCGGCGATCTCGACGAATTCTTCGCTGTGGCGGCCGAGAGCAAGGCCGCGTTCGAGCATACCGTCGCCTGGGTCGATTGCACGCAGGGCGGCGCGCGGCTCGGGCGGGGGATTTTCACGCGCGGCAATTGGGCGCCCGAGGGCGGCCTTGCCGCGCACGTCGACCGCGCCATTCCGGTCCCGATCGAGGCGCCGTCGTTCGCGCTCAATCCCGTTACGCTCAAGGCCTTCAACATCGCCTACGACGCGCTGCAACGGTCCAAGGCCGGCGCGAGCCGCGTCCATTATTCCGGCTGCTTCTTTCCGCTCGACGCGATTTTCGGGTGGAACAAGCTCTACGGGCCGAAGGGCTTTTATCAGTACCAGTGCGTATTGCCCCCATCCGCCAGTCGCGACGGCGTCGCTGAAATGCTGCGCATCATAGCACGATCCGGGGACGGATCGTTTTTGGCGGTGCTCAAAACGTTCGGCGAGCGGCCATCGCCGGGCCTGCTGTCGTTTCCGATGCCGGGCGCGACGCTGGCGCTCGATTTCCGCAATCGCGGCGCGGCGACGCTTGCGATTCTCGCCAAACTCGACGACGTCGTGGCCGCGGCCGGCGGGCGCTTGTATCCGGCCAAGGACGGCCGCATGAGCGCCGACATGTTCCGCGCGGGATATGCGGCGGTGGACCGTTTCGCCGGCTTCGTCGATCCCGCATTCAGTTCCAACTTCTGGAGGCGCATCGCCGCATGACCAATCCCTCTCCGCCGCGCCGCGTCGTCGTTCTCGGCGCCGCGTCCGCCATCGCCGAAGCCGCTTGCCGCCTTCTCGCGCAGAGCGGCGCCCACATCGCGCTCGTCGGCCGCGATGAAGCGCGTCTAAAGATCATCGCCGCCGACCTGAAGCTGCGCGGCGCGGAGGCGACCTTCACGCTCGCCCGCGATCTCGCCGCGACCGACGACCCGGCCGCCACGCTCGAACTCTGCGCGCGCGAGATCGGCGCGATCGATACGGTCCTCATTTTCTACGGCGTGCTCGGCGATCAATCGCGCGCCGAGGCGGAGCTCTCCGAAGCCAAGCGGCTTTTGAACGTCAACTTCACAAGCCCGGCCTTGTGGGCGCTCGCTGCGGTTCCGCACTTGGAGAAGGCCGGCGCGCGCGGCGTGATCTTGACCGCCACGAGCGTCGCCGGCGACCGCGGGCGGCGGTCGAACTTCATCTACGGCGCGGCCAAGGGCGGCCTTTCGGTGCTCATGCAGGGCCTTGCCCACCGGTTCGGCGCCAGGGCCGACGGCCCGCGCGCGGTCGATCTCAAGCTCGGTTTCGTCGACACGCCGATGACCGCGCATCTGCCCAAGGGCGGGCCCTTGTGGGCGACGCCGGCGCGCCTGGCGCCGATCATCGTCGCGGCCCTGGAACGGGGCGGTCCGGTCGTTTACGCGCCGTGGTTCTGGCGGTTCGTGATGCTGGCGATCCGACTGACGCCGCATGCGATCTTCAAGCGCGTGAACCTCTAGACGGCGCGGTTTTCCAAAGCTTCGAAGCAGGCCTCGATCGAGGCGGTCGAAAGGATCGCCTCGAGGAACGCCGCCGGCGTGAGCCGCGCCTGGATCGTATGTTCGATCAGGGCGAAGAACGGATCCCAGAAGCCGTCTTCGGCCAGGAAGATGACCGGCTTCTGGTGCAGATCGAGGCGTCGCCAGGAGAGGGTCTCGACGGCCTCTTCGAGCGTCCCGATGCCGCCCGGGAGCACAACGAAGGCGTCGCTCTCATCGAACATGAGGCGCTTGCGCTCGTGCATGGTCTCGACCATCCGGTGCGGCACGTCATCATAGACGATCTCGCGGCGGGCGAGGAAATGCGGCATGATTCCCAGCACTTGTCCCCCGTTCTGGTGGGCGGCTTCGGCAACGCGGCCCATCAGGCCGACGCGACCGCCGCCATAGACGAGGCGCATGCCGCGCTTGGCGAGGGCCGCGCCGAAGCGCGTCGCGAGATCGAGATAGGCGGGGTCGGCGGCGTTCGAGGAGCCGCAATAGACGCAAATGGAAGGCAAACGAGTCATGATCGTTCCTTAGCAGGTTCGCGGCTGCGTTGCGCCCCGCCGTCGCGGACAAGCGTTGCGGCGGCCTCGCGCCCCGCCTAGGTGAGGCCGATGAAATCGATCGCCAT
Source organism: Caulobacterales bacterium (assembly GCA_049317545.1). Classification (GTDB taxonomy): domain Bacteria; phylum Pseudomonadota; class Alphaproteobacteria; order Caulobacterales; family Aquidulcibacteraceae; genus REEB506. The sequence goes on from JBMOIB010000144.1 coordinate 4,948, forward strand.
GAATGCGCCGCCGGCCTCGGCCGGCCCCGCCGCGTCCGCCGAACCTGTCGCCGTGCCGGTGATGACCGCCATCCGCCGCATCATGGTTCTGATCGGCGGCCTCAAGGGCGCGGGGGTTCGCGCGCGGATCTGGGCGTCGCTCGCCTTGACGCTGGCGGGCAAGGTCCTGGCCGTCGGGTCGCCCCTGGTGCTCGCCGAGGGCATCAACCGGCTGGCCAAGGGCCAGGAGGCGGGCCTCGCCTGGACGTTCGCCGGGCTCGTGGGCCTTTGGGCCGCGCTTCGTTTCGTGTCGGTCGCCGGGCCGCAGGTGCGTGACGCGATCTTCGCGCCTGTGAGCGAGGAGGCCCAGCGCCGCGCCGGCGCGACGGTCTTTGCTCATGTCCATTCGCTGTCGGTCAGGTTCCACCAGTCCAAGCGCACCGGCGGTCTCAACCGGACGATCGAGCGCGGCGTGCGCGCGATCGATTTTCTGCTGCGCTTTCTCGCGTTCAACATCGCGCCCACCCTGATCGAACTGGCGCTCGCTGCGGTTCTGCTGGCGGTGAAGTACGGCCCGGCGTTCGCGCTGATCGCTGCGGCGACCGTCGCGCTCTATGCCTGGATGACGTTTGGCATCACCGAATGGCGGCTGTCTCATCGGCGTGAAATGAATGACCGCGACACCGAAGCCTCGGGGCGCGTCGTCGACAGCCTGCTCAATTTCGAGACCGTCAAGGCGTTCGCGGCCGAAGCCCGCGAGGTCGAGCGCTACGATCGCGCGCTCGCGCAATATGCGCATGCCGCGGTGCGCTCCAATACCTCGCTCGCGGCGCTCAACGTCGCCCAGGCGGCGGTGATGAACATCGGGCTCGCCGGGATGGTGGCGTGGGCTGGGTGGCATGTGACGGGCGGCGCGATGGGGCCGGGCGACATCACGGCCGTGATGCTCGTCATGCTCAACATCTACACGCCGCTGAACATTCTCGGCTTCGCCTATCGCGAGATCAAACAGAGCTCCATTGACATGGAGAAGATGTTCACGCTGCTCGACGAGAAGGCCGACGTCGCCGATGCGCCGGGCGCGGGCGTCCTCACGGCGGAGCAGGGCGAGGTCGTGTTCGAGCATGTCGGCTTCGCGCACGAGGGTCGCGACGCGGGTCTGCAAGACGTCAGCTTCCTCGCGCCGGCCGGCAAGACGACGGCCGTGGTTGGTCCGTCCGGGGCCGGAAAATCGACGGTGCTGAAGCTCCTGTTCCGCTTCTACGATCCGCTGGCGGGGCGCGTGTTGATCGATGGCCAGGACATCAAGGGCGTGACGCAAACGAGCCTGCGCGCGGCGCTCGGTCTCGTGCCGCAGGACGTCGTGCTGTTCAACGACACGATCCGCTACAACATCGCCTACGGTCGCCCGGACGCCAGTGATGCGGAACTCGAGAACGCCGCGCGCCGCGCGCAATTGCTCGATTTCGTTCACGCGCTCCCGAACGGCTGGGACACCCGCGTCGGCGAGCGCGGGCTCAAGCTCTCCGGCGGCGAGCGCCAGCGCGTCGGCATTGCGCGCGTGGTGCTGCGCGATCCGAAGATCCTGATCCTCGACGAGGCGACCTCATCGCTCGACAGCCGCACCGAAGCCGAGGTGCAGGCGGCTCTGGAGGAGGCGTCGCGCGGGCGCACCACGATCGTCGTCGCGCACCGTCTCTCCACCATCGCCAACGCCGACCAGATCGTCGTGCTGAAGGATGGCCGCATCGTCGAGCGCGGCACGCATGGCGACCTCGTCGCGCTCGGCGGCGAGTACGCCGAACTTTGGGCCCGCCAGGCGCTCGAAACCGAAGCGGCCTGACGCACCTACATCCGCACGACGCGCGGCGCCTGCGGGTTCGAATAGGGACAAGGCGGAGCGTCTAGGCCCTCGGCCGATAGAAGTTTGGGTTTGGGTAGATCGGCTTTCGCCGCTCCGCCTTGTTCGACGCGCCGGTTTGGTCAAC
>JBMOIB010000145.1:0-6906 GCA_049317545.1 Caulobacterales bacterium
TCGCCGACGTCGGCGTCGGAGCCGTCCGCCCGCACAATCCGCACCTCGCCCGTGGCGCTCGGCACGCCGCAGCTCGCCGGCCGGTTCTGGTAATCCTCGCCGAAATTCGAAACGGCGGTGGCTGAGGTTTCCGTCATGCCCCAACCCTGGCCGGGCGCGGCCTTCGGGAAGCGCTCGGTGATGCGTTTGACGAGCTCCGGCGCCGACGGCGCGCCGCCGTAGGAGACGACCTCGACGCTGGAGAGGTCATAATCGTTCGACTTGGGGTGCTCGATCACCTGCCATGCGATCGTCGGAACGCCGCCGAAATGGGTGATCCGTTCCTTCTCCATCAGCGGCAGCGCCTGCTCCACGTCCCAGCGGCGCTGGAACACCAGCTTGAAGCCCTGGAACATGGCCGGGATCATGATGGCGAAGCAGCCGGTCGCATGGAACAGCGGCACCGACACCAGGAAGGCCTTTTGCGGCGCGGTCGGATCAGGGGCCGGCGGCTGCTCGCCGCGGCGCAGATAGCCGCGCGCCTGAGCTGATGCGGAATTGAGGAAGTTGGCGATGATGTTGCGGTGGGTGATCACCGCGCCCTTCGGCTTTCCGGTCGTGCCCGAGGTGTAGAAGATGGTCGCGTCGTCGTCGGGCTGCAGGTCGACGTCGGGCGCGGCCTCGCCGCCGGGCGCGGACCTGGGCCAAGCCTCGACCTCGCCGAGCACGCTTTCGAGCATGGCGGCGCGCGGGTCGGCGATCTCTTCGCGCGCGCGGGCCACATAGACTTTCTGCAGATCCGGGCAGGCGTCGAGGTGTTCGCGGACGCGCTCAAAGCGCTCGGCGTCCAAGATGGCGATCTTGGCGCCGGAATCCTGCAATCCGTATTCGAGTTCCGGCCCGGTCCACCAAGCGTTCAGCGGCGTGGCGATCGCGCCAATCAGCACCGCCGCCCAGAACGCGACGGACCATTCGGGGATGTTGCGCATGATGATCGCCACACGATCGCCCTTGACCACGCCGTCGCGCTGCAATTGCGCGGCGAACCGGATCGCCGCAGCGCGGTGCTGGTCGAACGAGACGCGCTGGTCTTCGCAGACGTTGTAGGTCCGCTCCGCGAATTGCTGGCCGAGGTCGAAGATCACCCGCAGGTTCGGCGGCGCGTTCTTCCAGATTTTGAGCGGCACGCCCCGGATTTCGGCTTCGCCCACCTCGAACATCGTCCCCGGCGCGGTCAGCAGGGCGTGGGCCTGCGCGATCGACATCGCCGGCCAGGGCCGGCCGTCGGCGAGGCGCAATTCGGGCGTGGGCGTTTCAGCGACGGACATGGCATTCTCCCTCAAGGGTGCGGCGCGTTTCGTGACGCGCGGTCATTGCGCCTTTGGAAGCATGACGCGCCCGTCATGGGAAGAGGCGTTCGAGCGCCAACCGGCGTTCCACATCAGTGCGTTGACAACGGCCCTGTTCGCCGGCCACGCTCGCATCAGAGCATCCCGCCCGTCTAAGTCCGCTGTCGATCCTGCGGCGGAACAAAAAACGCTGATCTTGCATGGCCTGGGCGCGAGCGCCCAGGCCATGCCGTTAAGGTACGAGGGGCCGGGATGCTCCTTTCCGACGCGCGATACGGGGTCTTAGGCCGCCTGCCGCCTGGCGGCGGCTGTCAAAGCGGCGATCGCTTCGAACAGGCGGCGCGGATCGATCGGCTTGGCGATGTGGGCGTCGAAGCCTGAGTCCGAATAACGCGCGATCTGATGGGTCATCACGTTCGCGGTGAGCGCGGCGATCGGGGTGCGCAAAAGGCCGAGCGCCGCTTCGAGGCTGCGGATTTCGGCCGTGGCGCTCAATCCGTTCATCTCCGGCATTTCGACGTCCATCAGGATCATGTCGAAGCCGCCGTCACGCCACAGATCGACCGCTTCGCGTCCGTTGGCAGCCATGACGATCTTTGCGCCCGTCGGCTCCAGAAGGGCGTCGAGAACGAAACGGTTCTGGGGATTGTCCTCGGCGACGAGCAGGCGCAGATGCGCCCCGCCGAAAGCGTCGGCGTCGTCCACGCGCCGTTCGCCAACCTCAGAACATGCCGGCGCGCCCGGCTGCACGCGCACGTGGAAGCGGAACACCGACCCATGCCCGGGCGTCGATTCGAAGCGGACGTCGCCGCCCATGCGTTCGCACAAATGCTTGGTGATCGACAGGCCAAGGCCGGTGCCGCCGTGTTTGCGGGTCGTCGAGGAATCGCCTTGCCTGAACGGCGTGAACAGGCGCACCGCTGCGTCCGCGGCGATGCCTGGCCCGCTGTCGGCGACGATGAACCGCACGAGCGTCGCCTCGCCGTCCGGCTCAGACGAAACGCGCACCAGCACAGCACCGTGCTCCGTGAACTTGATCGCGTTCGAGACGAGATTGGACAGGGCCTGCCGGATCCGGTTCGCGTCGCCGACAAACGTCCCCTGAGCGTCCAGTTCGACCTTGAAGCGCAGCCCCTTTTCCGCGGCGCGGACGGAAAAAAGCGCCGCCACGCCGTGCACGAGTTCGGCGAGATCGAAGGGGGCTGCTTCGATGTCGAGCATGCCGGCTTCGATCTTGGACAGGTCGAGGACGTCGTCGATGATCGCCATCAGGGTTTCGCCAGAGCGATTGACGACGTCGAGCAATTCGCGCTGGCGCGGATCGAGCGCGGTGCGCGAGAGCGCATGGGTCATGCCCAGCACGCCGTTCATCGGCGTCCGGATTTCGTGGCTCATCGTGGCGAGGAAGCGGCTCTTGGCTTCAGCGGCGGCTTCGGCCTCGCGCGTCTTGGCGCGCAACTGGTCGGCAAGGCGCGACGCGTCTTCGAGAAGGCCCTGGCGCATCTGCGCCGCAAGCATGATGTCGAGCGAACCGTCCGACGGCGAGAAGTCCGCGACGCGCAACCGCGGCGCGCCCTCGGCGTCATCGACGGCGGGGACATGCCCCAACAGCAGAAAAACGTCTTCGCTCTCCAGCGTCACGCCTCGCAGACGCAGGTGGGGATTGCTCCGGGCGCAGACGATCAGCGTGCCGCGATGGCTCAGAATGGCGCCGAAATCGCGGACCTGGCTGGGGCGCTCGACAAGGAACACGTCGTAGAAGGGGCGCCCGACCAGCGGCTCGGCGCAGTGGCGGCCAAGCGAAGGGCCGGCGGCGAGGATCGTCCCGTCGCGCGTCGCCCGAATGTAGGCGGGAAACAGCCGATGCAGGCTGGCGTCGTCGAGCGTGAGGCTCATCAGGCCGCACGCATCTCCCGCGCAATCGAGAAGACCACGCCGCCGTCGGAAGCTGCGCGCGGCGTAATTTCGCCGGCCTCGCCGAACCGATCCATCAGCCCCTTCAGGAGGCCTATGACAAACGAGTTCAGGCCGGTGCGATCCGACGAATACCGCAGCTCCATCGTAGCGCCGTTCGACCCGATCACTTCGAAGCCAGGCATGTTCGCCTCCGGCATCGTCGACTTGATGCTGGCGTGCATGCGATCCAGGCTCTCGATCAGCTCCTCGAACGTCTCGCCGGCCATGTCGAGCATCCGCCCATAGGATGACGCGGCGGCGAACCCGATCCAATAGCGGCCGAAGGCTTCGAGCAGCGGGTCCATCGCGATCCCCGAGGCCTTGGACACCGCGCCGACGAGCGCGAACGTGGCGGCGTCGTCATAGTGGCGAGCGCTGATGAAATGCTCTTCGTCGAACCCGATCTCGGCGAGGATGTCGCGCCACCGCGCCTCGCCCATGGATTCGATCGCCATCTTCCGCGCCGCCTGATGGATCATGCCGTACATGAAAGGCCTCCGAAGAGGCTATTGCTACGCCAACATCTGTTAACACGCGGCTTCCAGCACGCCGATTTGCGCGCGCGCTCATTGCCCGTTAACCCTTGCCGATGCAGCCCGAAATCAGCCCTGACGACGACGCGATCGCGCCCGCCGCGGCCATCCTGGTCGACGGCCGCGCGCCGCAAACGACGGCCGACATCGCCGCCCTGTTCGGCGTCTCGCCCGGCCGGCTGACCTATGCGCTCTACCGCGCCGATCCGTCCGAGCGGTACCGCCAGTTTGAAATCCCCAAGCGCAGTGGCGGGATGCGCGAGATCAACGCCCCGATAGGGCTGGTGCGCGATTTTCAGGAGGCGCTCGCGCCGCTCCTTCTCGCCGCCTACCGCGCCCATCCCGGCGCCCACGGCTTCATCCCGGCGCGCAGCATCCTGACGAACGCCAAGGCCCATGCCGGCCAGCGCCTCGTTTTCAACGTCGATCTCAAGGACTTCTTCCCGACCATCAATTTCGGGCGGGTGCGCGGCCTGTTCATGGCGGCGCCCTTCCACATGGGCGCACCGGCCGCGACCGTGCTCGCCCAGGTGTGCACGCTGAACAACGGCCTGCCGCAGGGCGCGCCGACCTCGCCGGTTCTCTCCAATTTCATCGCCACCGCGCTCGACCGCCGCCTCACGCGCCTCGCGCGCGACAATGGCGTCCGCTATTCCCGCTACGCCGACGACATCACCTTCTCGACCAGCCAGAACGCCTTCCCGGTCGGGATCGTCGCATTCGAACAGAACGCCGAGAAGCGCACGCCCATCGTCGGCGACGCGCTCGGCAAAGCGATCGCCGAAAGCGGGTTCCAGGTGAATTTCGGCAAAGTGCGTCTGCAGACGCGTCATGAGCGCCAGAGCGTCACCGGCCTCGTCGTCAACGCCGCGCCGAACATCGAGCGCGCCCGGATCCGCCGGGTGCGCGCCATGTTGCACGCCTGGGCGAAGTTCGGTTTGGAGGCCGCCGGCGCCGAGCATTTCCGCCGCTGGCGACGCGCGCGGCCGAAAGGCGAGGGCCAGAGCCTCGGCGCGGCGTTCCGCAATGTCGTCTATGGCGAGCTCGCCTTCATCAAGATGATCCGCAGCCAGGAAGATCCGGTCTTCCTGAAGCTCTGCGCGCGCGTGCTGGAGCTCGATCCCAATCCGTCGAAATTCATCCGGCAGATGGCGTTCGGGGCGGACGATTTCGACGTCTTCATCAGCCACGCCAGCGAAGACAAGGACGCGATCGCGCGGCCGATTTTCGAGGCCTGCCAGAAGCTCGGCCTGAAGGCCTTCCTCGATGAAGCCCATATCGGCTGGGGCGCCTCGTTCACCGAGAAGATCAACGTCGCGCTCGGTTCGGCGCGCACGGTGCTCGTGATCGTCTCTTCGGCCTCCGTCGCCAAGGACTGGCCCGTGCGCGAGGTCAACGCTGCTCTGGCGCTCGAAGTGGCCGGCGAAAAAACCGTCGTGCCCCTGATCGTCGGCAAGCCCGACCTCGCCCGCCTGCCGCTGATCAAGACCAAGGACCAGCTCGTCTGGACCGGCGATCCGATGTTCGTGGCGAAAAACCTCGCCGCCGCGGTCAAAGGCAAGGTCGGCGTCAAGCAACGCCGCGCGCCGGACGGCAGCCTGAAGCCCGCACCCGCAGCGCCGGCGACGGCATGGCCCTTTCCCGCCGCGACCCCGCCGAGCCCCGGCTGGCGCGGCGTCGCGCAAACCGGCGCGTCCAAGAGCGGCGGCAATCTCGCAATCCGCCGCGCGAACCGCGGCGCGGGCGGACTGCTTCAGCTCGCCCTATGGGCCGCAATCGCCGCCGGTTTGGGCTATGCGGCATGGCGGCTTGGGGTGTGGTGAGAGCCTGACGCTCCGATGGCGGAGCCGCACCCGAACCTCAATCGCCCTAAGCCCGCACCCCGAGGCTCGCGCGCCCAAGCGCGACCAGCGCGGCGCGCACGATGCCGTCGGCGTCGAGGCCGGCTTCGGCGATCATGGCTTCCGGCTTGTCCTGGTCCTGGAAGATGTCCGGCAGGGTGAGCGTACGGATCTTCACGCCGCGGTCCAGAAGGCCGTCGGCGGCGAGGAAATGCAGCGTGAAGGCGCCAAAGCCGCCCACCGCGCCTTCTTCGACCGTCAGCAGAACTTCGTGCTCGCGGGCGAGACGACGAATGAGGTCGTGGTCAAGCGGCTTGGCGAAGCGCGCGTCGGCCACTGTGGTGGAAAGGCCCATCGAGCCCAGCTTGTCGGCCGCCTTCAGGCAATCGCCGAGCCGCGCGCCATAAGAAAGCAGCGCCACGCTCGAGCCTTCGCGAACGATCCGGCCCTTGCCGATTTCGAGCGGCGACAGATCGACCGGACCAAGGGCGGCGAGCGCGTCGCCACGGGGGTAACGCACGGCGCTGGGACGGTCGTCGATGGCGGCGCAGGTCGCGACCATGCGGCCAAGATCGCCCGCGTCGGCGGCCGCCATCAGCACGAAGCCGGGCAACGCCCCGAGATAGCCGATGTCGAACGTGCCGGCGTGCGTCGGCCCGTCGGCGCCGACAAGGCCCGCCCGGTCCATGGCGAAGCGCACCGGCAGGCCCTGGATCGCGACGTCATGCACGACCTGATCGTACCCGCGCTGAAGGAACGTCGAATAGATGGTGCAGAAGGGCTTCATGCCGTCGGCGGCGAGGCCGGCGGCGAACGTCACCGCATGCTGTTCGGCGATGCCGACGTCATAGGTGCGATCGGGGAAAGCTTGGCCAAAAAGATCGAGGCCGGTCCCGGACGGCATGGCGGCGGTGATCGCCACGATTTTGGGATCGGTCTTCGCGACCGCGATCAGGCTCTCGGCGTACACCTTCGTGTAGGTCGGCGGGCCGCCCTTGCCCTTTTGCTGCTCGCCGGTGACCACGTTGAACTTGGTCACGCCATGATATTTGTCGGCGGCGTTCTCGGCCGGCGCGTAGCCCTTGCCCTTCTTGGTGATGACATGGACCAAGACCGGCCGGTCCTGGATCGAGGCGGCGTTGCGCAGGATCGGAACCAGCGTTTCCAGGTCATGGCCGTCGATCGGGCCGACGTAATAGAAGCCGAGCTCCTCGAAGAACGTGCCGCCCGTCACCATGCCGCGGGCGT
>JBMOIB010000146.1:0-6864 GCA_049317545.1 Caulobacterales bacterium
GCAGGTCCGCGCCGCCGTCGACGAGGTGCGTCGCGAACGCATGGCGCAGCACGTGTGGGCTGATGGCGCGGGGGTCGAGGCCGGCGCGCGTCGCGGCATCCTCGACGATCTGCTGCACCCGACGTCGCGTCAGGCGTCCGTCGCGCGCCCGCGGCGAGGGGAACAGCGCGCGCTGCGCGGTTTCGCGCGCCGGACCTGACTTCGGCACGAGCGCCGGCCGCGTCTCCAGATGCGCCTCGATCGCCGCGATGGCGCGCAGACTGAGCGGCGCAAGGCGCTCGCGGCCGCCTTTGCCGCGGATCGCCAGCGTCCGCTGGCCGGGTCGCGGCGCGGCTGCCAGGGGCAAAGCAACGACCTCCGAAACCCGCAGGCCCGAGCCGTACAGCAGCTCCAGCATGGCGCGGTCGCGGCGTGCGGCGGCGTCGCCGGCTTCGCCGGCCGCCTCGATCAAACGGTCGACGTCCCCGGCCGCCAGCGTCTTGGGCAGCGGACGGCCGCGACGCGGCGCGGCAAGCCGCGTGGTCGGATCGTCGCCGCGATCGCCCTCGATGAGGAGAAACCGGAAGAATTGGCGCAGGGCCGACAATCGCCGCGCCGACGTCGCAGGCGAGAGGCCGCGGGCGGCGAGATCGGCGGCGTAGGCTTCGAGGGCTTCGGGCGCCGCACGTGAAAGGCCGCCGATCCGGGCGCGCGCATCTTCCAGGTCCCGGCGATAGGCCATCAACGTATTCGGCTTTGCGCCGCGCTCGGCGGCGAGCATTTCCAGAAACGCTTCGATCCGCGCCGGATCGGGCGCCGCGCTCATGCCGGCAGGTTCGCCGCCAGCGCCTCGACGCTGAGCGCGCGCGCGTCGCCTTCAAGGCCGACGGCGCGCAGCGCCTGCACGATAGCCGCAAGCGCGGCAGGATCGAGCCTGTGGGCGCCGTCGGCGGCCAGGTTGGCTGCGCGCAACGCGGTTTCGCCAACCGCGCCTCTGGCCTGGGCGGCCGCGAGCGCGGCGAGCTTGGCGGGATCGGCCGGCGCCGGCGCCGGCGGGGCATTGGCGGCGGCGAAGGCCGCAGCGGTCTCCGAGTACGGCGCGCCGAACGCCGCCAGCAGGCGCACGTCGCGCGCAGCGGCCGGCGCGGATGAGCCTGAAGCCGCGATCCGACGGTCCACCGCGCCGCCGAGGTCCATGCGCCCCGCCGCCGCCAGCGCAGCGTCGAGAGTGGCGGCGGCGCCCGATGGCGCAAACGCGCGCCACGCGGCCGCCCGATCGGCGTCGCCGATGGTCAACGCGGCTTTCGCGAATGCGGCGGCGACGTCGGCAAGTTCGGGAGACGGCTCGATCTGACCCATGTCCGAGCGGAATAGGCGCGCAATGGCGAGCGCCGCGCCCGGCGTGTCGGCGCGCCGAACCGCGGCGGCGAGCGCGCGTGCGCGCTCCGGGCCCTCGGGGGCGGTCTCAACGGTTTTGAGCGCCAGCGCCAACGGCTGCACCGCGGTCGGCGGCGGCTTGGCGCCCTTTTTCGCAGGTGCGGCCGGCGGCGCGTCGAGGCTCGCGCGGATCGCGGCCTTGGCGGTCGCGGAGTCGATCAGCCCGTAGCGCAGGGCCAGGACGGCGGCGCCGTAGCGGAGGGAAGGCGGCGCGGCGGCGTCGCGCGCAACCCGCACGAGCGCCAGCGACGAGGAGCTGTTGAGCGCGTTCGGCCCCGGCTTCAGCTTCGCCGCGATCGACAGAGCGGCGTTGAAGGAGGTGTCGAAGCGGCCCGCGGGGGACGTCCTCGCCCGGCCGAGCATGGCGTCGATGGCTGCGGCGACGAACGGATCGGCGGCGTTCGATTGGCGCGCGATCTCCAGAGCAAGCTCGGCGCCGGCGGCGTCGCCGTCGCGCGCCAGGCAGAAGGCCCGCATGCGAAACCCGAAGGGCGGCGGCGTCTCGCCGGCCAGGAGCCCGTTGGCCTTGGCGCATGCGATTTCGTCTGCGCCGCGCGCCAGTTCCGCCTGGACGCCGAATTGCAGGATCGTCGCGTCCGCTGCGGCCTGACCTGTCACCATCGCCGCGAGTGCGTCGGCGGCGCCCAAACGGCCAAGCGCGCCATAGCGTTTGCGGACTGCGTCCTGGGCGGCCGGCCCGCCGCCCGGCGATCGGCTGGATGATTGAAGAGCGCGCGCGGCCAGGGTCGCGGCGGCGGGCGAGCCATAGGCCCGCGGTCCTTCGTCGAACAGGACGGCGAGCGCTGCGGGATCGGACCCCTGCCAAAGGGACGGCGCGAGGCCGCCGTTCGTCGGGCCGAGCGCGCCGCTCGCCCAGGCGTCCAATTGCGGCAGGGCATCGACGGCAATGGCCGAGGTCTGCGCCGCGGCGGGCCCGCCGATCGCAAGTCCGGCGGCCAGTGCGGCCAAGGTGCGGTTAACGCGAGGCGAACGCATCGGGCAGCTCGATTCGGGTTTCAGCGCGCGCCGGCGGGTTCGAATCCGCGAGATGCACAAGGTAAATGAAGGTCCCGATCAGCCCGACGGCGGCGACGCCGGCCGCCAGTACGGGGTTGATTTGAGGGGTGCGAGACGCGCCTCGGCGCGAGAAAGCCCTGCGGCGACGAAACACTGGCCATCCTTCGGATCGGGAATCGCGTGGATTGCGACGTTGGGAGAATGATCGCAAAATGCGGCGAAGTTCCAGCCGGCGTGCGCCGGTTCGTCCAGTTTCCTTTTGCGTTAGGGTGAGGTCCATGCCCCCCGCGGCGGGTCGAGAAGCGAGCAGCGAGGCCGATCATCTGGCCTATCTCGCCGCGCGCTTGCGTATCGACCGGACGATCGTGCTGGTCGGGCTCATGGGAGCCGGCAAGACGACCGTCGGGCGCCGGCTGGCTGCGGTTCTCGGCCTGCCGTTCCGTGACGCCGACCATGAAATCGAGCTCGCCGCCGGCCGCACCGTCCAGGAAATCTTCGACGAGCGGGGCGAAGCCGAGTTCCGGCGCGGCGAACGCCTCGTCATTACGCGCCTGCTGCGCGAGCCGCCACATGTTCTCGCTACCGGCGGCGGCGCGTTCATCGATGCACGCACCCGGGCCATCGTTAAGGAGAAGGCGGTATCGATCTGGCTGCGGGCCGATCTCGACGTGCTGATGCGGCGCGTCGAGCGGCGCGAGGGCCGGCCGCTGCTGCGCGGCGACGATCCGCGCGGCGTGATGGACCGGCTGATGCGCGAACGCTATCCGATCTACGCGGAGGCCGATTTCGTCGTCGAATCAGGCCCGGGACCGCACGCGTCGGCGGTCGAGGCCATATTGGAGGTGCTGCAGCCGACGTTCGGCCGCACCACAGGAGACGAGTCGTGAACGCTGCGGTCGTTCCGGTGGCCTTGGGCGATCGGTCGTATGACGTCGTGATTGGCCCAGGGCTGATCGGCGAGGCCGGCCGCCGCATAGCGCCGTTCGCCCCCGGCGGTCGCGTCGCCATCGTCACGGATGAAAACGTCGATCGCCTCCATGGCGCTGCTTTACGGTCGGCCTTCGAAGCCGCCGGCATCGTCTACACGCAGATCACCCTGCCGCCCGGCGAACAGACCAAGAGCTGGGCTGGCCTCGCGCGGGTCTGCGAAGCGCTGCTCGCCTGGGGCATCGAACGACGCGACCTGGTCGTCGCCTTCGGCGGCGGCGTGATCGGTGACCTCGCTGGCCTCGCAGCCGGGCTCGTCAAGCGCGGCGTCGATTTCGTGCAGATCCCGACCACGCTGCTGGCGCAGGTCGATTCCTCCGTCGGCGGAAAGACCGCGATCGACACCGATCAGGGCAAGAATTCCGTTGGCTTGTTTCATCAGCCGCGTTTGGTGCTTGCCGATGTCGATGCGCTCGCCACCTTACCGGTGCGCGAAGTGCGCGCCGGCTACGCAGAAATCGTCAAATACGGCCTGATCGACGATCCCGACTTTTTCGACTGGTGCGAGGCCAACGGCGCAGCGCTCGTCGCCGGCGACCCGGCGCGGCTCGCCTATGCGGTGCGCCATTCCGCAGCGGCCAAGGCGCGCGTGGTCGCCGCTGACGAACGCGAAGGCGGGCGGCGTGCACTTCTCAACCTCGGGCATACGTTCGGCCACGCGCTCGAGGCGGCGATCGGCTACGATGACGCGCTCCTGCACGGCGAAGCTGTCGCCGTCGGCTGCGCGCTCGCTTTCAACTTTTCAGCGGCTGCGGGCCTCGCGCCGCGCACCGACGCCGCGCGCGTCGAATCGCATTTGCGCGCCGTCGGATTCGAGACCGACCTCAGCCGCCTGCCGGGCGCGCCATTCAACGCGGACCGGCTGATCGACCTCATGATGCTCGACAAAAAGACCGAAGGCGGCGCATTGACCCTGATCCTTGCAACCGGGATCGGCCGCAGCTTCGTCCAGAAGTCCGCCTCGCGCGACGCCGTGCGCGCCTTCCTGCTCGACGGTCTGGCCCGCGCCGCCTGACGTTTCCACACCATCGCCCCATCCACGCCGCGACCTCGTTCGAGGACCCCGACGCTCACCATGCCGCAGTTCCACATACCCTCTGAAATCCTCACCGTGATCGGGATCGCCGCGCTCAGCGCAGTCGTGCTCGCGATCATCTCCGGCTTCTTCTCGGCCGCAGAAACCGGCCTCACGGCCGCTTCGCGCGGCCGCATGCACCAGCTCGAACGTGACGGCGACAAGGGCGCAGCGCGCGTCAACCGGCTGCTCGAGCGCCGGGAGCGCACGATCGGCGCGCTGCTGCTCGGCAACAATCTCTTGAACACGATGGCGGCGGCCGTGACGACCTCGCTGCTCGCCGCGCCGCTCGGCGAGTTTGGCGTCGCTGTCGCAACCGGGGTCACGACGCTTATCCTTTTGATTTTCGCAGAAGTGCTGCCGAAAACCTACGCGATCGCCTATCCCGAACGCACCGCGCTTTACGTGGCGCCGATGGCGCGCTTCTTCGTCGTGTTCCTTTCTCCGATCGTGGCGGCCGTGACCTTTATCGTCTCGCGCACGCTCACCTTGATGGGCGTCCGCCCCAGCAGCGCGCCGGATCCCTACGCCGCCGAAGAAGAGATCCGCGGCGCCCTAGAGCTGCACGCCGAAGAAGGCGCGGTCGAAGCCGACGTGCGCGATCGATTGCGCGGCGCCCTCGATCTGTCCGGCCTCACCGTCGCCGACGTCATGGTCCACCGCAAGGCGATCAAGATGCTCGACGTGGACCATCCCTCGCGCGAACTCGTGGCGCAGGCGATGGCCTCGAGCCACACGCGCCTCCCGATCTGGAAGGACGAACCAGAGAACATCGTCGGCGTTCTGCATGCGCGCGATCTTTTGCGGGCCATCAGCGAAAAGGGTCGGGACGGGATCGTCGCCATGGAGGTCGCGCGTCCGCCCTGGTTCGTCCCCGATACGACGGCTGCAGAAGATCAACTCGCGGCGTTCCTGCGCCGGCGCGAGCATTTCGCACTCGTCGTCGATGAATATGGCGCGCTGCAGGGGCTGGTGACGCTTGAGGACATCCTCGAAGAGATCGTCGGCGACATCAAAGACGAGCACGACATCGCCGTCTCAGGCGTACGGCCGCAGCCCGACGGCAGCGTCAATGTCGACGGCATCGTGCCGATCCGCGATCTCAACCGGGCGATGAATTGGGAGCTGCCGGACGAAGAAGCCGTGACGGTCGCCGGTCTCGTCATCCACGAGGCCGAGGCCATTCCCGAGCCCGGCCAAGTCTTCGTGTTCCACGGCTACCGCTTCCATATCCTGCGGCGCACGCGCAACCAGATCACCGCCCTCAAAGTCATGCGCGCGCCCGAGGCCGGGGCGTCAGTGGATTGACCTCACCACGTCGGCGCCGGCGGCGCGCCATGAAACGCCTCGGCGATGCGTCGCCGCGTGCCGGGCGTTGCGTCGTCTGGGAGGGCGTCTGGCGCGAAGAATCCGCGCTCTGCAATCTCGGTCCCTGAGCGCGGCGTGCAGGGGCGCCAGCCCGTCACGCGATAGACCGCCACGTGGTCGTTCGGGAAGATTGCGTGGTTCGCGAAAATGCCGAGCAAAATCGCCTCGTCTACCTCCACCCCGCCTTCTTCCGCCATTTCGCGCTCCAGCGCCGCAAGGGCGGTCTCGCCATGCTCGACGCCGCCCCCTGGCAGATGCCAGCCATTCTGGTAGCCATGGCGCACAAGGAGGACCCGCCCTTCCTGATCGGTCGCAATCCCACGCGCGCCGAGCGTCATGCCGCGGCTCACCCGCCACCAGGCCCGAATGAGCGGGGTCAACGCCCGCGAGGGCAGGAGGGGACGACGCGGCACGGTCTGGGGCATAGCGCGCGCCGGCGAACCGCGCTAGGAAGCCGGCACTGTTGGTTTTCCAGACCGTCTTGGGACATCGCCATGATCGCGCTCGGCGTCATTCTCGGCTTCGTGGCCATCGTTTTCCTGCTCAACGTCGTCGACTTCGGTCGGGTCGACTAAGGCGGGCGCAGGGTCGTAGCGCGGGCGCGCATCGTCTATATCCTGCGCCATGGAGCGCGCCGATAAACCCGCCGTCCCCGATCTCGACGACCTGCCCCCGGACGCCGCCGCAGAGGGTGTGCGCCGCGGCATTGACGTCATCCGCGACGAACTGACCCGTTTGCCCGCCAAGCCCGGCGTCTACCGGATGATCGCCGGCGACGGCGAGGTCTTGTACGTCGGCAAGGCCAAGAGCCTGAAGAACCGCGTCGGCCAGTACGCCCAGGGCCGCGTCCACGCCAATCGCTTGACGCGCATGATCCGCGAAACGCGGTCGATGGAATTCATCGTCACCGCGACCGAGACCGAAGCGCTGCTGCTCGAAGCCAACATGATCAAGCGGCTGCGGCCGCGTTTCAACGTGATCATGCGCGACGACAAGAGCTT
>JBMOIB010000147.1:0-6808 GCA_049317545.1 Caulobacterales bacterium
ATGTGCTTGGGTCGCCCCACGTTTCATAGTGCTTCAGATTGGCTGATACGTCGGGAAAAACGCCGTTCACGAACAGCATTTCATTGAAGCTGCCGTCCACCGCGCCTTCCGCGCTGGCGCCATTGTCCGACGTAATGACGACGATCGTATCGTTCAGCTCGCCGCTCGCCTCGAGTGCGCCGAGTATTCTTCCGAACTCATGGTCCGCGTGGCTCAATGAGGCGGCGAAGACCTCCATCTGGCGCGCATAGAGGCGCTTTTGTTCGCGCGACAGTGATTTCCAGGCCGGCATGCCATCAGGCCGCGGTGGGAGCTTTGTCGCTTTGGGAACCAAACCTTGAGCGATCTGGCGATCGAGGATTCGTTGGCGCGCGCTGTCCCAGCCGTCGTCGAACTGCCCACGAAACCGCTCAATCCACTCAGGCGGCGCATGATGGGGCGCGTGGGCCGCTCCCGTCGCCCAGTACATGAAAAAAGGCGCAGGCTTTGCAGTCGCACGTCGCACCGCGATCATTTCAATCGCTTTGTCGGCCATATCGGTGCTCAGATGATATGATGGCGATCTTGGGGTCGGGATCGACGTGTTGTCGGAGACGAGCGTCGGCTCCCAATTGCTCGTGTCTGCTGCAAGGAATCCATAGAAGCGATCGAATCCCTGACCGCTGGGCCAGAGGCGAAAAGGTCCGGGCCCGGATTGTTGCGCGGAGGGAAGGTGATCCCACTTGCCAAGAGCGAACGTTGCGTATCCGTCGCGCTTCAGGTAGGCGGCGATCGTGCCGTCTTCAGCTGGGATTTCGCTGTCATAGCCTGGATAGGGACGAGCGCCAGCCGAGTGACCGCCGACGCGAACGCTGTGCGAGTTTCGTCCGGTCAGAAAAGCCGCCCGGCTCGCGGAGCAAATGGGCGTGGTGTGATAATTCGTGTAACGCAGACCCAGACGCGCGACGCGGTCGATATTGGGCGTTTCAACGAGGCCGCCGTAGGATCCGATTTGCGCAAATCCAACGTCGTCGAGCATCCAAACGAGGACGTTCGGCCGTTGGGTCGCCTGGCTTTGGGATTTGGCCACGGCGGCGCTCTCAGCCGTCTGCGCAAAAGCCGAGCTGAGCGGGAAGGGAGCGCAAGCAGCCAGCGCGGATGCGAGCAGAATCGATTTGAATGTCATGCCGACATCTCCGATGAGCTTAAGCGCATTTTTTCGAAATTGGGGCGTCCCGCGCACACCGAAAGCCAACGTGCGACGTCGACGTGTCGGTCGGCTGAAACCAGCGTGCGGCAGGCCGATAGCGTCTGCACCAATTCGGGGCGCAAAGGTGAGAGCCGCCCTTAAGCACCTTCATCGCATGTGGCCGCTGGCGTTCGGGAGCGCAACAGCGCGGGGTCGCGTTGGTGTCGTCTGCGTCCGTGGTCGTCCACTCCCAGACGTTGCCGATCAGATCGTACAGTCCGAAGTCGTTCTCCGGGTAGGCCGTCACAGGCGTCGTATAGGGCGGCCCGCTGCGCTCCGGGTGGCTATAAGGAAATCCAGTCCGCCAGAAGTTTGCGCGCTGTCCGCCATCCGGAAGAAGATGCGGTCCCCAGGCGTACTTCGCGGCCGGACGACCGCCCTGCGCCGCAAATTCAAGTTCAGGTTCGGTCGGAAGCCGTTTGCCGCACCACGCGGCGTAAGCAAGGCAGTCCTCAAGAACGACGTGGACGACTGGATGGGTCGGCTTGGACTGAACGCCAGTTTCCGCCCCGTACGGCTGGCGCCAGTTCGCCCCGAGGACGTAGCGCCACCAGAGTTCGGCCGATAGAGGGCCGGAGCCAGATTGGGGAGACACGAAGACGATCGAGCCGGGTGCTCGCAGGTCGTCCGAGATGCCCGGGTAATCGGATGGATTTGGCGCTCGTTCCGCAAACGTCACGTATCCCGTCGCATCCACGAAGGCGGCGAACTGCGCGTTCGTCACGGGTGTCGAGTCGAGGAGAAATGGCGCAACCGAAACCGTGCGGACAGGCGCTTCTTCGGGATATCCGTCGACGCTGCCCATAGCGAAATCGCCGCCCGAGAGGAAGACCATCGAGTGCTCGGAATTAGGCGACGACGCGCTCATGGGCGGGATGATCCCTCACGCCTTGAGGATCAGGTCCGCGGCGCGCCACCCGATGGCCATCGCGGGCGCGTTGGTGTTGCCGGACACCAGATGCGGCATGATCGAGATATCGACGACGCGCAGGCCGTCGACGCCGCGGACGCGCAGCGATGTGTCGACGACCGATTGGGCATCCGCACCCATACGGCACGTTCCGGCCGCGTGATAGCCGCTCGCGCCCAGGCGGTGATAGGCATCGACGATCTCGTCGTCGGTCTGGACCGCCGATCCCGGTGAGGTTTCGACGGGCGCGAACGACGCCATGCGCGCATTGGCGAAAATCGCGCGGATTTTGCGGACGATGGCAGCCGAGATGCGGCGGTCGCGGTCGGTCGAGAGATAGTTCGGATCAATGTTCAGAGGCGCTTCGACCGTCGGGCCCGAAATCGCGACGGTTCCGCGGCTTTCTGGACGCATGACGTAACCACCGCAAATCGCGCCGTGCTCCTTTTCCATGGCGAAGCGTTCGACGCCCCGCGCGAGCGAGAAGGGGCCCATCATGATCTGCGCATCGGGGCGCTGAGCGTTCTCGTCGGCGCGAATGAAGCCGCCAACTTCGAAAGCCGCGTTGGCGAGCGGTCCGCGGCGCAGGAGGCCGTACTTCGCGGCGTTTCCGAGGAGACGCAGGCCCTGGAACTGGGCGTTCTCGCTGCCGCGCGACAGGCGGAACTGGAGGCTCAGGAGGCGGTGTTCGCGCATGTTGGCGCCGACGTCTGGCGCATCGTGAACGACGGCCACGCCCATCCGCGTGAGGAGGTCGGCGGGGCCGATACCGGAAAGTTGGAGAAGCTGCGGCGAGTTCAGTGCGCCGCAAGACAAGATGATTTCCCGGCCCAGGACGACATGTTCCTCGCCGCCCGCGCGGACCCTGACGCCGATGGCTCGGCGCCGCTCGAAAACGACGCCGAGAGCGATGCAGTTTGTCAGAACCCGGAGATTGGAACGAGACCGGATCGGGGCCAGGAAGGCGACGGCCGCGCTCTGCCGCCGGCCTTTCCAGATCGATCGTTGATGGTAGCCGACGCCTTCCTGGTCGAGGGTGTTCAAATCATCCTTGATCGGGACGCCGAGATCGGCGGCGGCGGAAAGGACGGCGTCGCACAGGGGCGTCGGGCGCGGGTGATTGGTGATCTTCAGGGCGCCGCCGGCGCCGCGATTTTCCGAGGCGCCGAGTTCGTGGTCCTCGATGGCGCGAAAGCAGGGCGCCATGTCGGCCCAGCCCCAACCCGTGCAGCCCGCCTCAGCCCAGGAGTCGTAGTCGCTCGGCTGGCCGCGGACATACACCATGCCGTTGACCGAACTCGATCCGCCCAAGGTTTTGCCGCGCACCCAGTACTCTGGCTCATTGGCGCCGCCGCCGCGCTTGGCCGTGTAGGTCCAGACGAACTTCGGATCGCCCAGCATGCGTCCGAAGCCGCGCGGCATGTGGATGAGCGGACTCGTGTCCTCGTCGCCGCCCTCGATCAGAACCACCTTCCGCTGCGGATCAGCTGAGAGGCGATTGGCGAGCACGCATCCGGCCGAGCCGGCGCCGATGATGACGTAATCCGCGATGTCCGTCATGCGATGGTCTCTGCATATGTTTGGGCCAGAATGGCGCGCTCGGTTGAAAAGCGCCGGGCGAGATCTCGATCGCCGCTTCGAATGGCGCGCGCCAGTTTGGCTTCAAGGCCGGTGGGGGCCCGATCGATGCCGGTCATGTGGCTAAGCGTCAGGATGAGGAACGCGAGGACGCCATTGCCGCAGGCGGCTGCGATTTGCGCGGTGAGCGGATGATCCGGCCTAAGGCGCGCTTTGCGCAGCGCCGCCATTTGCGCGGCCTCTCTTTCCAACGTGATCTCGGCGCGCCAAATCTCGTCGTCGCGCAATCCCGCATACGTGAGGCGGCGGGCGAGGGCGGCTGCGGCCGCGTCCATGTCGAAGGCCGCGGAAAACGCCCCGCCCCCCATGCCACGGCGAACATCGACCAGACCGAACTCCTCGAGGATTCCGAGGCTCTCGCGTACAGTTCCGGCGCCCACGTCGAAGCGCTGTGCCAATGCCGCTTCGGACCCGAGCGGTGCTCCTGGAGGCAAGCGTGCAATGTCAGCGCGGAGCAGCCAGGCGATGCGCTCGCCCGCCTTTTTGGATTCGATGGCGCACCGGCTCCAGGCCGTTTGAGCGGCGTCTGAGAGGTAACCGCGCGCGATCGACTCCAGGATGGCGTCGCGCAAATGGTCCGCGGCAAGCTCGCCGGCGTTTTCCGCACGGCGCGGATCACCGGCGGCGATGGCGTCAGCAAGGCGAAGGTCCGCAATCTTCAAGTGTGCGACGTTGCGCTTGAAGGGCTCACTGGACAGGGCCTCGATCGGCATAGCCCGGGTCGTAGCGTCGATCGCGGCTTCGTGAAGGATTCCCGCCAGCATGTCGCCGGACGCGAAGACGAGCGCGGTGTAGAACTCCCGGCGATACCGGGCGTAATCCGTCAACGCTTCGGCCGTTTCGGCGCGCGCGGCGATGATCCGCAGTCCTCGCGCCTGCGCTTCGGTGGCGCGTTGGGCGGCGGCGGCGGCGAGGCCGCCATTCACGAGCACGGAGACGGTCGCCAGATCTTCGAGCGATGCGCCGAGCATGGTGAACGCCGTCGACGCGTCGCGGACTGCCCGCTCGCGCGCCGAGCGCGACACGATCAGACCGCCGCCGCCGCCGCGTCGGGCTTCGACGACGCCGCCGCGTTCCAGGCGGCGGATCGCCTGACGAAATGTTGTGCGACCCACATTCAGACGAGCGCGCAGGGACGCTTCCGAGCCGAGAACGGTTCCCGCCGGCGCCGCGCCGATCTCGGCTTCGATGCGCCGTGCGACGGCGTCGACGGCGTTGGCCGCAGGTGATGGTGTCCCACGCGATCGCAGGAGCATCGACGTCGGTTCCTTCGCGTTCGTTTCGTTTCCCCTGGATGCAGCTTGGCCCTGTGGGCGTGCGCCTGCAAGAGCGGTCCGATTTTGGCGGATGCGGCGCCACGCGACTGCTTACCCCGAGTGGTTCGCGCAGTTTTCTCCTTCAAAACAGCGAAAAGGCAACGGCCCGAATAGCGCGCTGCAATGCAGCGCAGCTCGACGAAACACGGGCCTATTCAGGGACAATCTTGCGATGCGCTCGGATCGCGTCTGCGCGCGTCGGTCAAGTCTTGGTACCATGTCTAGCAGGGCGAGCGTGATCGCGTTTGCTGCCGGACGGAGAGAGCGAATGACGAGCGCTGACTACCGGATCCTTACCAGGACCGCTTTGTGTTCCGGGCATGCGCGTTGCCACGCGGTGGCGCCGGAAATCTTCGACCTGAACGCCGATGGCTACAATGACACGGTCGAGCGGACGATCGATGCCGGCGCGCTGGAGGCCGCACGGCGCGGGATGCGCGCCTGTCCTGAGCGGGCGATTTCGATCGTGCATGCCGCCGGGCAGGGAGAGCTTCCATGAGCGACCGTTCCGCCTTTGGGACGCCGGCGCACGTCCCCCCCGACCTCGTCTTCCCGTCGCCCATTCGGCTCGGCGCGCCCGCGACAGCTGACCCATACAAGGTTCTGATCCCCGAGCTTCACGCGAACGCGCCGGAGGTCTTCTACGCGCCGGGCAGCCATCTCTCCGGCGGCGGAACCTGGATCCCGCGGCGTGCTGAGGACATACGCGCCGTGATGCTCGACGCCGAGTCGTTCAGCAGTGCGGCGCAGACAGGATTGTCACGACTGATCGGGCAGGATTGGGACCTCATCCCCGTCGAGATCGATCCGCCGCGGCACGGGGCCTATCGCGCGCTGCTCAATCCGCTCTTTTCGCCCAAGAACATCGCCAGGCTCGAGGCGTCGATGCGCACGACGGCCGACACTTTGCTCGATCGCTTCGCTGAGGCGGGGGAGGTCGACTTCGTCGACGCCTTTGCGGCTCCGTTCCCGGTTTCGATCTTCCTGCATCTCCTGGATCTGCCCGTCGAGGAGATGCCCATGTTCCTCGAATGGGAGCGCAAGCTCATTCACAGCAGCGACGTCGCCGTGAAGGTCGAGGGCGCTCTGGCGATCGTTCGCTATCTCGAGGATGCGATAGCGGCGCGACGGCGCCAGCCCGGCGAGGACTTCATCAGTTACGTCGTGGGGCAGTCGATTGACGGACAAGCGCTGTCGCAGAACGAGATCATTTCGATCGTATTCCAGCTCTATCTCGGCGGTCTGGATACGGTGTCCCAGGTGATGGCGTGGCAGTTCAAGCACCTCGCCGAGACGCCAGAGGACCAGCGCGCGATCCGGGAGGGGCACTACGACATCGATCGCGTTCTTGAGGAGCTTTTGCGCGCGTTCCCCGTGGTCTCCAGCTTTCGCACGTGCCGCAAAGCGACCACCATCCGTGGCGTCCAGATCGCGCCGGGCGACATCGTGACCGTGTCGACGCCGATCGCGTCACGCGATCCCGTCACGTGCGAGGCGCCAGCCGAGGTGCGGTTCGAGCGCGAGCCTTCGCCGCACATCACCTTCGCCTATGGCCCGCACCGGTGCATCGGCTCGCATCTCGCGCGGATGGAGTTGCGCATCGCGCTCGAGCGCGTCCACGCGCGCCTGAAATCCTTCCGCCTTCGTGACGAAACGGCGCCAGGCCCGATGCATTTCGGATCGATCCTGGGTCTCGGCCAGCTCGATCTCGTGTGG
>JBMOIB010000148.1:0-6736 GCA_049317545.1 Caulobacterales bacterium
ACCGGCGGCGCGAGCGCGCGCATCGCGCCGTTCGCCGACGCGCGCGACCTTGGCGGGTTGTTGCAGCGCGCGGGGTTCGCGCTGCCGGTGTGCGATGGCGACGCGGTCAACGTGCGCTACCGCGCGCCAACCCAGATCATCGCCGATCTGCGCGCCATGGGCGAAACCGCCGCGCTCTCCGATCGCGCGCCGCCGCTGACGCGCGCCATCTGGGCGCACGCCATGGCGATCTATCAGGCTCGATTTCCCGCCGGCGACGATCGCGTCCGGGCGACGTTTGAAATACTCACCATGACCGGCTGGGCCCCGCACGAAAGCCAGCAAAAGCCGCTGCGGCCGGGCTCGGCGCAGACGCGGCTCGCCGACGCGCTCGGCGTTGCGGAGCGCAAGCTCGAACGCTAGCGGGCCGGACGGAGCATGGTCCAGAAGCGCGGCCCGTTCGGCGCACAGCGCAGTTCGGCGCGCACTTCGAAGCCATGCCTCTCATAAAGGCGCACATTGGCCTCGGTCGCCGTCTCCAGGTAGGCCGGCAGGCGCGCCGCATCGACGTCCGCCAGCGTGCGCTTCAGGATCACAGAGCCGAGGCCTTGTCCCTGCCGCTCGGGCCGAACGCCGAGAAACACCAAATGGGCGTGCGGTTCGCTGGGATGGTGCGCAGTCAGGACTGCGCCAAGATCAAGCGCGCGCCGGAGCCCGGTAAAGCCTGCGATCGACAACAGGCGCGGCATAACCAGTAGCGTGGCGAGCGGCGATAGGTCGAACGCCGTCGCGCCCGGCGGCGTCCAGATCGCGGCGGCGTCATTCCCGACAAGCCAGAACTCTGCTTTCGGATGAATGCCGCCGTTCACGGCGTGCTCGAAGAAGCCGCGGCGCGCGCGCTCCTTGGCCGCGCCCTGCTTCAGCCACCAGTTCAAAAGCGGCTCGTCGCCGAATGCCGAAGTCAGCACGTCGACCAGAACCGGGCCTTCGCTGGAGAGAGCGCGCTGCGCTTGCGGCGGCGCCGTCACAACTTTTCGCTGATCCGAATCGCGGCGCGGCAGCCGAACTTGATGATCGCCGACATCACCCTGTAACCCGGCGCATCGGCCGCGCCCTCGGCGAGCGCGGTGTCCTTGTGGTGCAATTCGTCGGCGCGGAATTGCTCCACCGTCGCCTTGAGGTCGGGGTCCAGGTCGTCGAGCGCCCGGGCCTGTTCGGCGTAGTGCTTTTCGATGACGTCCTCGACGGCCGCGGTGCAGGCGTGCGCGGCTTTCTCGCCCATCAGCGCCGTCGCGGCTCCGAGCGTGAACCCCGCTATGCGCCAAAGCGGCGCAAAGATCGTCGGACGCACGCCGCGCTCCACCAGCAACCGATCGAAGGTTTCGAGGTGGGTCTGTTCGCCGGCCTCCATGTCCGCCAACAGGCCGGAGATGTGGGCTTTCGAAGGCGCCATATCGAAGACGGCGCGCTGGCCGCGGTAAATCTGCACGGCGCCGAACTCTCCGGCATGATCGACGCGGAGGATTTCGGCCAAGCGACGCTCTCTTGCGGCGTCGCCGGGAAACGGAACGGCTGCACTAGTCATTGCGAAAACCCCGATCGAGCGCCGTGATAGCGAAACTTGCGCCCGCCATCGCCAAGGATGCAAGGCCGTTCCAACCGGCCATTGAAATGCCGAACAGGCTCCAGGCGACGTCTTCACACCGGACGACCTTGCGCGCCTGCCCAAGGGCCTCCGCGATGCTCGCCGCCGAAATGTCGCCCAGGCCGCCGCCGGCGCAGGCTGCGGGCCCGGGCCACCATTTGAACTCGACGCCGACATGGTAGCCAGCCCACCCGGCCGCGACCAGGAAGGCTGCGCCCAGCAGCCCCGCGCCGATCCGGCGCGTCATCGGCGTGCGCCAGACGAAACCGGCGATGATCGCGGCAATCGCGATCCCGACGACCGCCCAATGCGCCTCGCGCTGCCGCAAGCAGAGGATGCAGGGGGCCAAGCCTGCGAACGTCTGGAACGCGTGTGCGCCGGCCAGCAAGGCGCCCGACGCCAGTCCAGCCGCCCATGGCCATCGCGCCGCCCAGGTTTCGATGTGCATGCCGGCCAACCTCATCAGCTTAAACCTAGCGCCCGCAGAGCCTTAGATGATGCGGCCCGGCGTCGCGGTCTAGGGGGAAGCGCCGAGCAGGTCCACGACCCATGGGGCATGGCGTTGCGCGAATTCGATCGCCGCGCCGAAGCCCAGGAGGATCGCAATCGGCAGCCCGAACACCAGGCCGGCCCAGGCGAGCGCGATGGCCGATCCGAGCAGGGCGAGCAGGCCGTCGCGTTGGAGCACCGCCACGGACAGTAGCGCCAACGCGATCGACGGCACGGTATTGGTGAACGGCAGGACGATGCACAAAGTCGCGAGGATCATCATCAACGCCGCGACCCGCTCGCCGACGCCGGTCGCAAAGATCTTCAAGCGCGGCTTGGCGATCCGCTCGAGCCAGGCCAGGCGCTTTTCGGCGAAGGCGGCCATGCCGTCGAGCCAGCCTTTGGGAATGCGTCGCCGGCTCAGACCGGCGGGCAGCCAGGGCTCGGTTCGCCCGAGCAGCAACTGCCCGGCGAACAGTATGATCGGCAGGCCGAGGATCTGCGGCGGCCCATAGAGGCCAGGGATCAGGCAGGGAATGGACATCAGCAGGATGGCGAGACCGAACGCGCGCTCGTCGAGCCGATCAAGGAGATCGCCGACGGCCAGCCCATCCGGCCCGGCCTCGTCCGCCAGTCGGCGGGCGACCGCGATAAAGCCTATGGAAGGATCGTCGGCGTGAGCGCTCATTGGCGCCGAATAGCTCAATTTGCTCGCCGCCGTAACCTTTCCTCGCACCGACGTGATCGATGCGGGGCCTGTCAGGAGCGCCCCGACCCAAAGCCCGGATGGACAGGCGCCGCCGCCGCGTTAAGGTCGCGGCGCATGACCGCTCCCGTCCTCGAAATCAACGACCTCCGCGTCACGTTCGCCACTCCAGACGGCGCCATCGAAGCCGTGAAGGGCGTGTCGCTCACGATCGGTCGCGGCGAATGCCTCGGCGTGGTCGGGGAATCGGGCTCGGGCAAGAGCCAGACCTTCATGGCGGCGTTCGGCCTTTTGCAGCAGAACGGACGCGCAACCGGCTCGGTCAAGCTCGCCGGCCAGGAGATCCTGGGTGCGCCCCGCAACACGCTCGATGCGATCCGCGGCCGCAAGGTGGCGATGGTGTTCCAGGACCCGCTGACCGCGCTCACCCCGCACATGACGATCGCGGCCCAGATGGGCGAAGTGCTCGCCCATCATTTCGGCGAACGCGGCGAGACGGCTCTGCGCAAATGTGTGGACTGGTTGGAACGGGTGCGCATTCCCGAGGCCCAGCGCCGCCTCAAGCAGTTTCCGCACGAATTGTCCGGCGGCATGCGCCAGCGCGTCATGCTCGCCATGGCGATGATGGGCGGCCCCGATCTCCTGATCGCCGACGAGCCGACCACGGCGCTCGACGCCACGGTGCAGGCCCAGGTGCTCGACCTTATGGAGGATCTCCAGAAGGAGACGGGCGCTGCGGTCGCGCTCATCACCCACGACATGGGCGTCGTCGCCCGCATGTCGCAGCGCCTGGCCGTCATGCGCCGCGGCGAAGTCGTGGAAACCGGGACGACGGACGATCTCTTCGCCCAGCCGCGCGACGCCTACACGCGCATGCTGCTGGATTCCGTCCCGCGGATCGATGGCGCGCTGCGGCCCGGCCACGCGCCGCGCGCGCCCGCGCCGAAGGCCGACGTCGCGCCATTGCTCGAGGTCGCCGACCTGAAGGTTCAATTTCCGGTCGAAATCGGCGGCGGCCTGTTTCCCAAAACCAAGGCGCTGCGCGCCGTCGACGGCGTGAGCTTCGATCTGCGGCCCGGCGAGACGCTCGGCATCGTCGGCGAATCCGGATGCGGCAAGTCCACGTTGGCGCGCGCCGTTCTGCAATTGACGCCCGCCAAGGCCGGCGGCGTGAGCTTCCTCGGGCGTGGATTGACGAGCCACGACGCCGCGAGCCTGCGCGCCGCGCGCCGCGATCTGCAGATCGTCTTCCAGGACCCGCTCGCGAGCCTGGATCCGCGCATGAGCGTCGGCGCCTCGATCGCCGAGCCGCTCACCACCTTCGAGCCGCATCTCAATCGCGACGCCCGCGAGGCCCGCATCCGCGAGATGATGGCCCAGACCGGCCTCGATCCGGCGCTCATCAATCGCTACCCGCATGAATTGTCCGGCGGGCAAAACCAGCGCGTCGGGATCGCCCGCGCGATGATCCTCAAGCCGAAGCTGATCGTGTGCGACGAGGCGGTTTCCGCACTGGACGTCTCGATCCAGGCGCAGATCGTGCAGCTGCTGATCGACCTGCAGAAGCGCTTCGGCCTAGCGATGATGTTCATCAGCCACGACCTCGCCGTCGTGCGCGAACTCAGTCATCGCGTGATGGTGCTTTATCTCGGGCGGATCGTGGAGACGGCCGCCACTGAGCTCCTGTTCGCCGACCCCCGTCATCCCTACACGAAGGCGCTGCTCGCCGCCGCGCCGGCGCCGGATCCGCGTCAGGCGCGCAACCGGCCGCGCGTTCGCCTGACCGGCGACCTGCCCTCGCCGCTCGACGCGCGCGCCGGCCTCCGGTTCCTCAAGTCGAAGCTGATCGACGATCCGAATGCGGAGCAATACCGACCGCAGCTGGTCGAAGTTGCGCCGGGCCACCTCGTCGCCGAGTTTGATCCGCCGGCCGCGGCTGCGGCGTAGCCACCTCCCTCTGCAGGAAACTCAGGAGCCTTCCATGCGATTTATCGTCTTTGCGGCCGCTGCGCTCGCGCTGACGGGCCAAGCTGCCGCTCAAGGTGCAGCGCCGGTCGTGAAAACCGAGCGCGGGCAGCTCATGCTCGAAAACGTTCCGCCGACGCCGCCGCCCGTGCGCGAACGCCTGCGCCAATACGTCAACACCCGCGGCGCGAGCTTCCAGGGCTTCACGCCGGACGGCGGCGCGATCATCGCGACGCGCTTCGCTGACGCTGCGCAACTCCATAAGGTCGATCGCCCCCTCGGCATGCGCCGGCAATTGACGTTCTACCCCGAGCCGGTCGGCGGCGCGGCGATGCGGCCGGATGGGTCCGGCCAATTCGCCTTCGGCAAGGACACGGGCGGTGACGAATTTTTCCAGGCCTACCTGTTTGATCCAAAATCCGGATCGGCGGCCGCCTTCACCGAACCGGGCACGCGCAACCAGAGCCTGACCTGGAGCCGCGACGGCAAGATCGCCGCATGGTCCCGCGCCACCAAGGACAGCGGCGACTACGACATTCTGATCGCAGATCCAGCCAAGCCGGACACGCGCAAGGTCTTGTTCAAAGGCAAAGGCGCGATCTCGCCGCAGGACTTCTCGCCGGACGGCAAAACGCTTCTCGTGCAGGAAAGCATCTCCGTCGCGAAGTCGCGGCTGTTCACGCTCGACGTCGCGGCCCAGAAGCTCACCGAGATCACACCGGAGCTGAACGTCTCGTACGACGGCGGCGCGTTTCTGGCTGACGGCAAGTCGATCCTCACGAACTCGGACGAAGGATCGGACTTCACGCGCCTCGTGAAGATCGATCTCGCAACCGGCAAGCGCACCGTGCTCACGCCGGGGCTGACCTGGGACGTCGAGAACTACACGCTCGCCAAGGACGGCAAGACGATCGCGTATGTCGTGAACGTCGCCGGCGCTTCCGAGCTCAAGCTCCTGAACGCCGAAACCGGCGCGGCGCTGCCGGCGCCGAAGCTGCCGGCCGGCGTGATCGGCGGGATCGAGTTCGACGATGCGGCGACGAAGCTCGGATTCACGCTGAATTCGGCCACCGCTCCTTCCGATGTCTACGTCTATTCCCTTAAGGACGGCGCCCTCACCCGCTGGACGGAATCGGAAGTGGGCGGCCTCGATCCGGCGACGTTCGTCGCGCCGAAGCTCGTGACGTTCAAAACCTTCGACAGCGGCAAGAAGGGCGGACCGAAGGAGATCTCGGCCTGGGTTTACACGCCCAACAAGCCCGGACCGCACCCCGCCATCATCAGCATCCATGGCGGCCCGGAAGGCCAGTCGCGCCCGACCTTTTCGTCGACCATCCAGTATTGGGTGAACGAGCTGGGCGTGGCGGTGATCCTGCCGAACGTGCGCGGCTCGACAGGGTACGGCAAAACCTTTGTCGGTCTCGACAACGGCCTGAAGCGCCTCGACAGCGTCAAGGACATCGGCGCGACGCTCGACTGGATGGCGGCCTCCAAGCAATTCGACATGAGCCGCGTCGTCGCCTACGGCGGCAGCTACGGCGGCTACATGGTCTACGCGTCGATGATCATGTTCCCGGAGCGCTTCGCGGCCGGCGTCGACATTGTCGGCATCAGCCACTTCCGCACCTTCCTGGAGAACACCAGCGGCTATCGCCGCGACCTGCGCCGCGTCGAGTACGGCGATGAGCGCGACCCCAAGATCGCGAAGTTCTTCGAAGAGATGGCGCCGCTCAACAATGCCGGGAAAATCAAGACGCCGATGTTCGTCGTGCACGGGCAGAACGATCCGCGCGTCCCGGTGAGCGAAGCGCGCCAGATGGTGGAGGCGTTCCGCAAAAACGGCGTCGAAACCTGGGTCATGGTCGCCAAGGACGAAGGCCACGGCTTCCAGAAAAAGGCCAACCAGGAGGCCCAGCGCGAGGCCGAGACGCTGTTCTTCGCGAAAGTGCTCG
>JBMOIB010000149.1:0-6683 GCA_049317545.1 Caulobacterales bacterium
GACGGCTGATCTCCCCGCCGCTCGGGCGATGATCTTGTGCGCCAGCGTTTGGGGCGGGTTCAATCCGGTCTCCGTTCGGCGAAGGGCGCGCGCCGCGCTGGAATAGGTTATACCATGTTATCAGGTCGGGCGGCCGCGCAAAGGCCGTCCTGGGCGTATATCCGGAACCATCCCATGCTGATTAACCCTTTGCCGTTCGCCACCGCCCACCGCTGGCCCGACATAGGCGGCTCCGGGGTGCGCAGCCGCCGGAAAGGCGGGTCCGATGTCTGAGCCCGCCCCCGTCGTGGCGCCGCCGGCGACGCCCTGCTTTCTTTTCCTGTGCTGGGACGCCGCCCACGCGGCGGACCTACGCAAACGGGACCTCGACGGCCATTTGGCCCATGTCGAAGCCCACTGGCGTCGCTACATTGTTGCTGGTCCAATGCGCGATGTGGGGGGCAAGGATTTGGTGGGTTCGATGTTCGCTGTGCTGGCGCAGGACGAGGCGGACGCCTGGGCGCTGATGCGGGCCGACCCCTATTTTTCAAACGGGCAGTACGCGCGCATCGAGGTCAAAGCCTTGACGCCGGCGATTGGGCTTTGGCTGGGCGGGCGCACCTGGGAAAGCGCTGACGCGCTCCGCCCGCGAGCGGCCGGAGGCTAGTCCATGACGCGTCGCGTCGCCGTCCGCCCGCCCAAAACGTCCGAGCGCCTTACGATCGACACGATCGATCACGCCTCCCCGACGCCGCTTTATCGGCAAGTCGTCGAGCTGTTGCGTGCTGAAATTCATTCTGGGCGGTTCGCGCCGGGAGCCTTGTTGCCGGGCGAAAAGGACCTCACCGAGCGCCTGGGCCTTTCGCGGATTACGGTCAAACGGGCGTTGAACGAGCTCGCCTCCCAGGGCCTCGTGGCGCGCCAGCGCGGCCGCGGCACCAGCGTGACCTATAACCCAGCGGCCCCCGTCGTTTCCGGCAGCTTCGAGAACCTGATCGACAGTCTCAAGCTCATGGGCTTGTCCACATCGGTTCGTCTCGTCCTCGTCGAAGAGCGGCCGGCTTCCGAGGCGATCGCGGACCTCTTGGGCGTCCCTCCGGGCGCCGTCGTCCAGCGGGCGGTGCGTGTGCGCCAAATCGAAGGCGACAGCTTTTCGCACCTTGTCACGCACGTGCCTCTCGATGTCGCGCGCAAGTTTGATCCTGCCGCGCTGGCGTTCCGACCGCTGCTGCAGCTGCTGGAAGAGGCCGGCTACCGGTGTACGGAGGCCGAGCAATGGATCACGGCGGTGTCAGCGTCACCGGAGATTGCGCGGGCTCTCGGCATAGCGCCTGGGGCGCCCTTGCTGCGCACGGTGCGCGTCATGCGCGACGAGGCCGGCCGCGTCGTCGAAGCCCTGGAAGGCCATTACAGGCCGGATCGCTTCCAGCACCATATGCGGCTGACTCGCCGCAAAGGTCGCGGGGGTCGGTCGGAGTGGCGCTGACGGCAAGGTTGGTATATCCTTTCCACCATGCCTCCTGACGTCGCCGCCCTTAGCTTCTTGCACCTCCTAGTTTTCGTGTACTGGCTCGGCGGCGACCTCGGCGCGTTCTACGCATCGACAATCATCGTTGACGCCAAGCGCTCCAACGCGGCGCGCGCAACCGCCGCCGAAATCCTCACGAACGTCGACATGGCGCCGCGGACCGCTTTGATTCTCGCTGCGCCAACCGGGTTGTCGCTCGCAGCCTCGCGCGGGTTGGTCCAACTCGATCCGATGGGGCTTGCAGCAATTTGGGTTGCAGCGATCGCCTGGCTGGCGCTGGCGTGGCGCCTGCACCTGGCGCACACGCCGCCGCAGGCGCGGCTGCGACGGCTGGACCTTGCGATCCGGTGGCTGGTGATCGCCGGGTTGATCGGCGGCGCGATCGCCGCCGCCGACCTCGCCGCTCACGTGCGCGGAAAACTTGTCCTGCTGGCGGCGGCGATTGCGCTTGGCCTTGTCATCCGCGTTCTTCTGGCGCCCTTCGGCCCAGCTTTCGCGGGGATCATGCGCGACGGCTCCACGCCGGAGCACGAGGCGGCGCTTTCGAAATCTCTCGGCCGCGCGCGTATTGCGGTGACGACGCTATGGCTCGTCATCGGCGCGGCGGCATTTCTCGGCGTTTCTGGAGGCGCAGGATGGATCGGGTAAATTCGACAGCCAATCTTGGCGCCGTGCTCCGCGACATCGTCGGCGACGACCACGTGCGCGAGGACGAGAAGGCGCAGGACCTCTTCGGCGCGGACATCTACGCGCGGGGCGCTCCGCCAGCATTCATCGTCGCACCAGGCGGCGCGGACGAGACCGCCCAGGTCATCGCCGCCGCGACCTCTGCGGGCGCCCCGGTCCTGCCGCGCGGCGCGGGCATGTCCTACACGGGCGGCTATGTGAGCGCAGCGGAAGGCGCGGTGCTCCTCGATCTCCGCCGCCTCAATCGCATCATCTCGGTCGATGCCGACAACATGGTCGTGCACGTCGAGTCTGGCGCGACGTGGGCGGACTTGCACGCCGCGCTCGCGCCAAAGGGCCTGCGTACGCCCTTCTGGGGCCCTTTGTCCGGACTGACCTCAACGATCGGCGGCGGGCTTTCGCAGAACAACGCGCTGCTCGGCGGAACCTTGTACGGCCCGTCGACAGAGTCCGCCGTTGCACTGAAGGTTGCGCTCGCCGATGGGCGGGTGATCCGCACCGGTGGCGGCGAGCCGGCGTTTTTTCGCCATTTCGGTCCAGACTTGACCGGTCTCTTCCTTGGCGATTGCGGCGCGTTCGGCGTCAAGCTGGAGGCGGTACTCCGCTTGATCCGTGCGCCGGCGCACGAAGGCTGGAGTTCATTTGCGTTCCCGGACCGGACGAGTTGCGCCGCAGCGATGTCTGAAATCTCGCGCGCGAGCCTCGCCAGCGAAGCTTTCGCCTTCGACCCGCGCCTTGCGCGGGTTCGGATGAAACGCGCCAGCCTGATGGCGGACGCCACATCACTGGCGAAAGTTGTCGGCGCCCAGAAATCGCTGGTCGCCGGCTTGAAGGAAGGCGCGCGCATCGTCCTGGCTGGCCGGAGCTTCATCGCCGATGACGCACATTCAGCCCATTTCGTCGCCGAAGGTCGCTCGCGCGCCGGGGTCGAGGCCGATCTCGCAGAGATCGCACGGATCGCCAAGGCGAGCGGCGGCGTAGAGATCGAGAACACCATTCCCAAAGTGATCCGGGCCCAGCCGTTCACGCCATTGAACAACATCCTCGGCCCAACCGGCGAACGCTGGGTTCCAGTACACGGCATCGTGCCGCACGCCGCCGCATCCCAGGTTTGGAACGCGATCGAGGCGTTATTCGACAGCATGTCCGGCCCCTTCACAGAGCATGGGATCGACACGGGCTATCTCACGACGACGCTGTCCACGAACGGCTTCCTCATCGAGCCTGTCTTTTATTGGCCCGACGAGCGTTTCGCCGTGCACGACGCGACGGTTGACCCGGCCATGCTCGCCAAAATGACGACGCGCGCGGCGAACCAGGCCGCGCGTGC
Source organism: Caulobacterales bacterium (assembly GCA_049317545.1). Taxonomy (GTDB): domain Bacteria; phylum Pseudomonadota; class Alphaproteobacteria; order Caulobacterales; family Aquidulcibacteraceae; genus REEB506. The sequence continues at coordinate 3,525 of JBMOIB010000149.1, forward strand.
GGTCGTCGCAGATGCGCGCGCGCGCGTGATCGACATCTTCACCAAGGCCGGCGCCTGTCACTTCCAGGTCGGTCGCGCCTATCCCTATGCGGCGACCCGCACGGCGGAAACGCGCGACATGCTCGCCACGCTGAAATCGGCGCTCGATCCCAACAACCTGATGAACCCCGGCGTCTTGGGTCTCAGTCCGTGACCCAGATTGCCATTCGCGACCCACGCACCGGCGAAAGCGACGGCGCGATCAACGGCGCAGACAACGCAAAGCTCGATGCGCTCGCCGCTGACCTGCGCGCGCGCCAACTCGCGTGGGCGGCGCTCGAAATCGGCGAGCGCGCCGCGCGTCTCGTGGCGTTTGCCGACGCGCTCGCCGCCGGCGCCGCCGCGGTGCAAACGGCGTTGGAGCGCGACACCGGCCGGCGCGCCATTGCGCGCACCGAAATCGCAGGTGTTGTTGCGTCACTGAGAGGGTGGTCCGCGCAGGCGCCCGCGCTCCTTCCATCGGGCTGGACGCCGGGGCGCAGCAATTCGGCGCTGCGCCACAAGCCGACGTTTGCGCCCTATCCCTTGGTCGGCGTGATCAGTCCGTGGAACTTCCCGCTGACGCTGTCGATGATCGATACGGTTCCGGCCCTACTCGCGGGCTGCGCCGTTCTGCTCAAGCCTTCCGAGGTCACGCCGCGCTTCGCCGCGCCGCTGCGGGCGATACTCGAGGCGCTTGGCGCAGATGCGCCGCCGCTGGCGATCGCCGACGGCGACGGAGAAACCGGCCGGGGCGTGATCGCGCGCGTCGACGCGGTGTGCTTCACGGGCTCAGTCGCCACCGGCCGCAAGGTCGCCCGCCAATGCGCCGAACGCATGATCCCGGCCTTTCTTGAGCTCGGCGGAAAAGACCCGCTGATCGTGCTGGACAACGCCCCGCTCGACGACGCCGTCACGGCGGCGTTGCGCGGCTCGGTCTTGGCGACGGGACAAGCCTGTCAATCGATCGAACGCATCTATGTCGCGCAAACAATCTTCGGCGCCTTCGTCGACCGGCTTGCGAAAGCCGCGGCGGCTTGCCGGTTCAACTGGCCCGAGATTTCGCAGGGCGAGATCGGGCCGATCATTTTCGAAAAGCAGGCTGAGATTCTCGACGCCCAGCTGGCCGACGCTTACGCAAAGGGCGCGCGCGCGCTGACTGGCGGCAAAATTGAACACCACGGCGGCGGCCTTTGGCTTGCGCCGACCGTCTTGGTCGACGTGACGCACGAAATGCTCGTCATGCGCGAAGAGACGTTCGGCCCAATCCTGCCGGTTATGGCCTTCGAAGCGACGGCCGAGGCTGTGCGGCTGGCCAACGACAGCATCTATGGTCTTTCGGCCGCGGTTTTCGCGGGCTCCATCGAAGAAGCCGAGGCGATCGCCGTGCAATTGGAAGCCGGCGCGGTTTCGCTCAACGATGCTGCGCTCACGGCGTTGTTCTACGAAGCGGAGAAACATGCGTTCGGATTGTCCGGGCTCGGCGGTTCACGCATGGGTGCGGCAGGGTTCCAAAGGTTCCTTCGCCGACGCGCGCTGATCGCCAACGACGGCAAACCCGCGCCGCTGTCGGCATTCGCGGAGGACGCCTAGCCGACCCGACGTTCCTTGATGCAGGTGCGCTTCACGAGCTGGTCGTTTTCGAACCAGTGCCAGGTGCGGCCGCGATGGGTGTTGTCGTCGCTGATCTGGATCATTTCGTAGAGATAGGTTCCCGGTTCGCCTTTGCGGGTCCAAGTGAGGACGACAGTTCGTTCGTCGATCTCCCAGGCCCGACCGAGGATGCGCTCGGTGTCCCAGAAGATCTGCTTGTCCTTGTAGACGGCGGGAAACTGATGCTCTTCGCGGCGCCCATCAGGCCATGTGTAGAGGTTGATCTGATGATAGGCGAACGGGCCATCCGTGGGAAAAGCGCAGGTCAGCTCGGCGCGGTGGCGATCGATCTCGTTGTTGTGGACGTCGACATGAATGTACTCGCCGTCCCATCGGCCTTCGTGGCGCGCTAGAACGGGCATTCCTTCGCGGATCGATCGCATCGTGCATTCTCCGATCTGCGGACTTGCGCAGGGCTGCAAGGATATATCAACCTGAGACCGAAAGTGGAGCGACCGTGACCACGGATCCAGAAATTTTCGCACACCGCGATGGCGCATTCGCGCACCTCGTGCTGAACCGCCCGGCCAAGCGCAACGCGCTCACCATGGCCATGTGGCGGGCGATCCCTGCGATTCTCGCCGATCTCACGGACCAGCCCGGAGTGCGTGTCCTGATCGTGCGCGGGGCTGGCGGCGCGTTCGCGGCCGGCGCCGACATCGCCGAATTCGAACGCGCCTACGCGAGCCGTGAGGCCGCACTCGCCAATCAGGCTGACATGCAGGCGGCGATGTCGGCGCTTGAGGATTTTCCGCTCCCTACGATTGCCGCGATCGGCGGCGCCTGCGTTGGCGGGGGCTGCGGTCTGGCGCTGTGCTGCGATGTGCGCATTGCCGCCGCGGGTGCGAAATTCGGCATCACGCCGGGCAAACTTGGCCTCGCCTATGGCGTCGCCGACACGCGACGTCTTGTCCAGGCCGTCGGCCTTTCGGCGGCCAAGGACATTCTCTTCACCGGTCGCATTCTCGACGCCGAGGAGGCCATGCGGCTTAGCCTTGTCGATCGTGTGGTTCCTGCAGAGACTCTGGACGAGACGGTCCAGACCTATGCGTCGACGATCGCGGCCGCCTCCGGCTACACCGCGCGCGCGACAAAGGCGATCCTGCGATTGATCCGCGAAGGCGCCTCTGAGGATACCGAGAAAAGCCGCGCGATGTTCGCTGACGCCTTCGAGGGCGCGGACTTTCGCGAGGGGCGCGCCGCCTTTCTCGAAAAACGCGCGCCGGACTTTTCGAAATCATGAGCAGCGTTTGGACCGCATCGACGCGCCTTGCGGCGCACGCGGCTTCGAGTGATTTCGCATCGCTGCCGGCCGCAACCATCGCCGCGGTGAAAGCCTTCACACTGGACCTGATCGGCGTCGGCATCGCAGGCGCCGCTTCGCCCTACGCGACGGCTGTCCGCGACGCGGCGTCTGGATGGGGCGAGGGAGGCGACGCCCATGTGTGGACCGCAGGCACGCGCCTTCCCGCGTGCAACGCCGCGTTC
>JBMOIB010000150.1:0-6576 GCA_049317545.1 Caulobacterales bacterium
TGGCGGAGACGGAGGGATTCGAACCCTCGATACAGTTTTCCCGTATAACGCCTTAGCAAGGCGCCGCCTTCAGCCACTCGGCCACGTCTCCAGCGGGGAAACGGCTTACCCTTTGCGCGCGTCGCGCACAAGGCGGGGCGCGGCGCGGGGCTGAGGCGGCGGCGCGACGCAACAGGGTAAACGCTTGTAAAGTGGGCCTTTCGTCAACGTTGCTCGGCTAAATTGACGGAATGAACGACCTTTTCTCCGCCCGCGGCCCGGCGCCTTTGCTGCGCACCGCATCGATCATCGTGTGCACCGATCGGCGCCCGCATGGGTTCGTGCGCGCGGTTCGCAGCGCGTTTGCGCAACGCGGCGCGGGTCTCGCGATCGACGTGATCGCCGTCGACGCCGATCCGAGTGGGTCGGCCGCCGGCCTGATGCGTGCGCTTGAGGCCGAGACGCCCGGCCCGTTCGCCTGGACGCAGGCCCAGGGACCGGGGCGTGGCGCCGCCCGCAACGCGGGCCTCGCACTGGCGCACGGCGACATCGTCGCCTTTCTCGATGATGACCAGGAGGCGGAGCCCGGCTGGCTCGCCGCCCTCGCCGCGCCGCTGCGGTCTGGCGCCGCCGACGCGGCGTTCGGACCGGTCGACGCCTGCCTGCCCGACGGCGTTCGCGCGGCGCGCTCGATCATCGCCCGCCTCGCTTCGCGCACCGGGCCGGCGGGCCCCGGCCCCGGTGCGCCGCTGCTCGACGTCGGCGCGGCCGCCTTCCTCCGGGCCCGGATGTTCCCGCAGCGGGCGCCCTTCGCCGTCGAGCACCTCCCCGCCGGCGGCGAGGCCGACGCGGCGCTCGCGGCGGCGCAGGCGCGCGGCGCGGTCTTCGCCTGGACGCCAGAGGCGCGCGCACGGATCCATGTAGAGGCGGAAAATGCCCGCCTTGGCGCGGCGATCACGCGCGCGACCGCGTCTGGAAGCCGGCGGCTGCGGGCCCTGGCGGCGGCTGGCGCGGGCATGGACAACATCGCTGCGCTGCGCCTCATCGCCGCGGCGGAACTCGCGTTGACGGCGCCGGCGGCCGCGCTTGCCTGGGGCCTGATGCTGAAGTCGCGGGAGGATTGGCTCGAGCGCGCCTGCCGGGCGGCCGGCGCCCTGGCGCCGATCACAGCCCGTCCCGCCGCAGCGTCCGTTTCCAGGCCGGTTCGATTGCGGCGACGGAACCAGGCGCGCGTACCGGCGGTGTAGGCCGCGGGCGGTACGACGAGGAGGAAGGCGCCCTAAGCGCGATGTGGCGCGAGATTTGCTCGCCTGGCGCGCAACCCTTCGGAGCCGCCCACCATGTCCCAGCGAGTTATCGTCACCGTCTCGCTATTGATCGTGCTTTGTTTCGTAGGCTGCGCCGCCACAACGACCGCGTCGCCCTACAGTGCTGCGCGCGAGGCGCGGCAAGCGGCGCGCTGAGCGCGCCGTTCCGCCGCCGCCATCGCGCTTCGATCAGTTAGGACGCTGCCGGCCGCCGGCGCTCCCCCTCGGCTGGGCCACAACGGCGCTAGCCGCCGCGTGCTCAGGCACGCCAAAGGCCGCACCACGATTTCACCGGAATGAGTGGGCTCCCGCGCTTTTGATCGGTGGGTCCCGTGTCGCGCGAACATGACGGAGAACGCGTATGTTTACGCCACTGGCGACAAACGCGCTTCGCGATTGCCTCCCGAGCGGAATGAATAGTTGCTGCGATGCCCAGTGGATTCGCCAGTTTCCGGGTCGCAAGAATCGACACGGCGGGAATTTTTATTGCGACATCAGTTGTAAACGCCATGACGAACCAGCACCTAATCGCCGATCGATGCCTAGGTTGCTAAAATAAGATAGTTCAAGCCGCCGTGAAGGCACGCGACCAGCAAGAGCGCCAGCCATCGCTCGCTCCTTATTGCGGTCAGGCCGATAAACAGGAGCGCCCAGTGCGTGAAAAGACGTAAGAACAACACGCACGTCAAGCTCAGCGGCGCCAGTATATCAGTAGTAAAGACTTCATTTGACGCCCACTCCAGAGTGAACAGGTGATCGAGAATATTTAAAAAAGCGCCATACACAAATTCCCCATTGTCACGAACGCCTTCCAAGAGCGCGTAAAATGTAGCCGCAGCGCCCGCTATCGGCCCCACCGGTCTCGTTTGCCAGCTCCAGAATCGGTACAGCGCGATGCAACGCAATAACTCCTCGACGATGCCGCTTGCCGCACCAATCAAGGGTTCCGGCGTTTCCAGCCCCTGCAAACCAATTGCGACTATCGTCGTACCGAGCGAAGACACGGCAATCGCGGCAATGCAGGATCCAATTTCATCTCTGTCGACTTGCAAGACGACGCGAACGGAGAACGCGACGAAACACAACGTCCCAACCAGCACAAGAAGCGGCGCCATAACTACGCAATCCAAACCCGCGAGAAGCCTTTTCAACCTCTCGCAGGCAATCGAATATAATTAATAACGAGGGTAATTTTCACTCCAGTAGTCACGCATCGTATTGTGGTACGCGTCACTTACTGCGTTTCCCAAGTCTGAAGCCCAATCATAAGTGAATACATTCACAGAAAATGGCCCAAACCCGCAACAGGATAACGCCCCATTCCCCCATGAGAAGCCCGCCCCAGAAACCGCCTGAACCTCAAGCTCCGTCAGATCTCTCATATCACACCTCCGAATGATTAAACCCACAAGGATCACGGGCGCAGCCGCGCGAAAATAGTGAACAAATTCACCCCGGTCATCAAGTCATTTTTGGAGGAAACAATATAACAAATAGAAGCCAAACAAATAAATCCAGCATGATGCCTTTGGCGCCCGTTAAAATAAATATAAGTAATCAATCAGACGCTGCGACAGCCTGATATTCTGAGTAAAGCTGTAACCGCGGAAAATTCGTGTTCAGTATTGACGCCGACAGCGCAAATTACGGGCCGGCTCATTGTACGGCCCGTCAAGCGAAACTTTCCCTGGGGTCAGGGCATCGGGACACTGCACAGCTGACGACCCCGGAGAAGCCCACCTCGCCAGGTCACGGCTTCATCCCCACCAGGCGCTGGGGGGAGATCGCGAAATAAGACGGCCGCCCGAGGGCGGCCTGTCTAGAGAACGGTTGGACCAGAAGCTGGAGCGCGGCCTTCGGCTCAGGGCTTGTTTCGAGCAGCCCCATGTCCCAGCGCGCCATCGTCAGCGTCGCCCTTCTCGTCGTGCTCGGCTTCGTCGGCTGTGCCGCGACGACGACCGCCACCGCCAACCGGCCCTCGCAATCGCGTGAGGCGCCGGCCGGCTGAGCAAGACGGGACGGGGTACGGGGCCTCAAGGCGCCCGGCGCTGATTCAGTTCGGACGCGCGATCCATTCGCGGGCGGCGCGCTGCGCCGCGGCGATTTCGGCCGAGCTCATCTGATCGGCGAGTTCTTTGCGGCAATGCTTGGCGGCGTCCCAACCACGCAGGGCGGCGAGGTTGAACCATTTGTGCGCCTCGACGAGATCGAGCGGCGCGCCCTGACCGGTCGAATAGATCAGACCGAGACGGTAGAGATCTTCCGGATGCGGCTGCGGCGCGCTGACCGCGGCGTGGAAACCTTGAATTTCGACGTCAGAGAACGCCATCGTCTTACTCCCTTGTCGTGCAGACGCCGGGTCTTCGACCTCGTTCGCCTGCAAACCCACCCGGCGGATTGTCCCGCCACGCGACAAGAAATGACGTCGTTATCTTGCAATAGGGTTAAGTCGAACTCAGGATAACAAGAAAAAAGTCTGAATTTGACTTTAACAAGACTTAGCCGAACGTGACCTCGCGCCGCGCGGCGCTTCGCCGGGCGAAGCCATTTTCGCGCGCCCTGGAGGCACGGGGATTGTTTGGGGATAGGCGCGCGCCCGCGAGGCCACATCAGGCCGCGCGGGCGCAGCGCGCTCAGTCGCGCTTGATGACGGCGGCAGTCTGGCCGAACAGCACTTTGCGCGCCTCTTCAGCCTCTTTGGTGTTTTCGGCGACGCCGCCGCGGCGCAGTTCAGCGCCGAGGGCGAAGCCGCGCTGTACGGCCGGCCGCTCGCGAATGCGCTCGAGCCAGGCCTTCAATTTGGGAAACTCATCGAGGTTCTGCCCGAACATGGCGGCGCCGACGACCCACGGCCAGGAGGCCATGTCGGCGATCGAATACGGTCCGGCGAGGTAGTCGCGGTCCGCAAGGCGCTTGTCCATCACGCCATAGAGTCGGTTCACCTCATTGCTGAAACGGTTCGCGCCGTATTCGAGCAGCTTCTCATCGGCGACCATCGACTTGGCGTAATTGCGGAAATGATTGGCCTGGCCGGAGTTCGGACCAAGGCCGGCCATTTGCCAATAGACCCATTGCTCAATCTCGACGCGCTCGCGTTCGTTCGCGCCATAGAATTGGCCGCTCTTGCGCCCGAGATACTGGAGGATCGCGCCGGACTCGAACACCGAGATCGGCTGGCCGTCCGGACCTTCGGGATCGACGATGGCGGGCATGCGGTTGTTCGGGCTGATGGCCAGGAAGCCCGGCTGGAACTGGTCGCCCTTGCCGATGTTTACCGGCTTGAACTCATAGGGCAGCCCCATTTCCTCAAGGGCGATGGAGATTTTCCAGCCATTCGGCGTCGGCCAATAATGCAGTTCGATCGGCTTGGGCATGGTCGTCTCCGTCAACCGCGTCATGCGGCGGGTTGGCGCCAACATAGGCGCGGAGACGACGCCCCCCAAGCCCGGCGGCGAGCCCACTGCGCGGACGCGTTAAGCGCCAATCAACCAGTTGGGCGCATTGTGGCGACACTTGATGAGGAGTTTCGCCGATGCTCGTTTGGCTCTGGTTCGCCGCCGTCACGCCCGCCCTCGCCTGGCCCGCGCCGCTGTATGACGCCCGGTACCGCAAGGATGCGCGCTACCGCCAGGGCGCCCGGCGCGCGCCTGTCGCAGCCGCCATGGCCCTGGCGCGCTAGAGGCCCAACTTCTTCTTCAAGACGTCGTTGACGAGCGCCGGGTTGGCCTTGCCGCCCGTCGCCTTCATCGCCTGTCCCACCCACCAGCCGAACGCCTTCGGCTTTTCCTTCACTTCGGCGACCTTGTCGGCATTGGCCGCGATGAGCGCGTCGATTGCGGCCTCGATGGCGCCGACGTCGCTGATCTGGACGAGACCCTCGCGCTCGACGATGGCGCCGGGATCGTCGCCCGTCTCCAGCATCTTCGCGAACACGTCCTTGGCGATCTTGCCCGAGATCGTGCCGTCGCTGATCAGGCCGATGAGCGCGCCGAGTTGGCCGGCGCTGATCGGGCTTTCGGCGAGATCACGGCCGAGTTTGTTGAGCGCGCCGAACAATTCCTGCGTCACCCAATTGGCGGCGAGCTTGGCGTCGCGACCGGCGGCCACGGTCTCAAAATAGACGGCCGCGTCCGCGTCCCCGGCGATGATCCCGGCATCGTAGGCGGAGAGGCCATAGCTTTCGACGAACCGGCGCTTCTTGGCGTCGGGCAGTTCGGGAAGCGTCGCGCGGATGCCTTCGACCCAGGCCGGATCAAGCTCCAGCGGCAGAAGATCCGGATCCGGAAAATAGCGATAGTCCGGCGCGTCCTCTTTCGAGCGCAGCGCGCGGGTTTCGCCGGTCGTCGCGTTGAACAGGCGGGTTTCCTGACGGATGGTTCCGCCCTCTTCCAGGACCGCGATCTGGCGGCGCGCTTCGTACTCGACGGCCTGCGCCACGAAGCGCATGGAATTGACGTTCTTGATCTCGCAGCGCGTGCCGAAGGGCTCGCCCGGGCGGCGCACAGAGACGTTGACGTCCGCCCGCATCGAGCCCTCGTCCATGTTGCCGTCGCAGGTGCCGAGCGCACGCACGATGGCGCGCAGCTTGGTCAGATAGGCCGCGGCCTCCTTGCCGGAGCGAATGTCCGGACGCGACACGATCTCCATCAGCGCGACGCCAGCGCGATTGAGATCGACGAAGGTTTCGGTGGGCGACAGATCGTGGATCGATTTGCCGGCGTCCTGCTCGAGGTGGATCCGCTCGATGCGCACCACAATCGGCTCGGCGCCGTCGACCTCGACGTCAACCGCCCCTTCGCCGACGATCGGGTCCTTGTACTGGGAGATCTGATAGCCCTGCGGCAGATCGGGGTAGAAATAATTCTTCCGGTCGAACCGCGACCAGAGATTGATCTGGGCATTGAGGCCAAGGCCGGTGCGCACCGCCTGCTCGACGCATTTGCGGTTGATCACCGGCAGCATGCCCGGCATCGCCGCGTCGACGAGGCTGACGTGGGAATTGGGCGCGGCGCCGTAGGCGGCGCTGGCGCTTGAGAACAGTTTGGAGGCGCTCAGGACCTGCGCATGCACTTCAAGCCCGATCACGACTTCCCAGGGGCCGGTCGCGCCTTCGATGAATTGGTCTTTGCGGGCGGTGCGGACGTCGAGCGCGGTCATTGCGGTCCTTGCGGCGGTTCAGAGACGAGCGCCCTGATTAGCCGAGCCGGGAAATCCTCGCAAATCGCGGGGTCAGCCGTCGCGGTCGAGCGAGGACGCAGATCGACGCATGCGATAGCCGGAAATCGCCAAC
>JBMOIB010000151.1:0-6522 GCA_049317545.1 Caulobacterales bacterium
TGGCGCGCGACACTTCAACTCATCTCGGCTCGCTCTCGCGGTGATGACCGAGTGATGACCAGACGATTTCAGCGATTTCTGAAGAGAGAAAATTCTCTTTGTTTTCTGGTGGGTGTAGCAGGATTCGAACCTGCGACCCGCTGATTAAGAGTCAGCTGCTCTACCAACTGAGCTATACACCCGCTCGCGCAGCGGGGGGCGCAGAGCGCGCCGGATCGCCAGCGAAGCGAGGCTTCTACGCGGGTGCGCTGGCAAGGGCAAGTGCGAGATGGCGACCGCGCCGCTACATCGCCGCCCCAGCCTCGTTCGCCTTGCCCCTAGCGGCCGCGCCGCCTAAACCGGCCTGCATGACGCATCCGCATTTGCGACCCGCGACCGAGGAGCAGGCGCTCCAGTTTGGCCTGTCCGCCGAGGAATGGCGCCTCGTTCTCGAAAAGCTCGGGCGCACGCCCAACGTGACCGAGCTCGGCATTTTCTCGGTGATGTGGAGCGAGCACTGCTCCTACAAATCCTCGCGCGCGCACCTGGCGAAGTTCCCGACGACCGGCCCGCGGGTGATCTACGGACCCGGCGAAAACGCCGGCGCGGTCGATATCGGCGGCGGGCTCGCCTGCATCTTCAAGATGGAGAGCCACAACCACCCCTCGTACATCGAGCCCTACCAGGGCGCGGCGACCGGCGTGGGCGGCATTCTGCGCGACGTGTTCACGATGGGCGCGCGGCCGGTGGCGCTGATGAACGCGCTGCGCTTCGGGTCGCCGGACCATCCCAAGACCCGCCGGCTGGTGGACGGCGTGGTCCGCGGCATCGGCGGCTACGGCAATTGCGTCGGCGTGCCGACCGTGGGCGGCGAGACGAATTTCCATCCGGGCTACAATGGCAACATCCTCGTCAACGCCATGGCCGTCGGCATCGCCGCGAAGGACAAGATCTTCACGAGCGCCGCAAAGGGCGCCGGCAATCCGGTCGTCTATGTCGGGGCCAAGACCGGGCGCGACGGCATCCATGGCGCAACGATGGCTTCGGCCGAATTCAACGACGGCGCGGAAGCTCAGCGCCCAACGGTGCAGGTCGGCGATCCGTTCCTGGAGAAGCTCTTGATCGAGGCGTGCCTGGAATTGATGGCGAGCGACGCGATCATCGGCATCCAGGACATGGGCGCAGCCGGACTGACGTCGTCGAGCGTCGAGATGGCGGCCAAGGGCGGCGCCGGCATTCGCCTCGACATCGATGCGATCCCGGCGCGCGAAGAGAACATGAGCCCGTACGAATTCATGCTCTCTGAAAGCCAGGAGCGCATGCTGATGACGCTCAAGCCCGGCCGCGAGGGCGATGCGCAGCGCATCTTCTCCAAATGGGGGCTCGACGCGGCCGTCATCGGCCAGACTACCGACACCGGACGATTGCAGATCACCTGGAAGGGCGAAACCGTCTGCGACCTTCCGCTCGGCCCGCTCGCGGATGAAGCGCCGAAGTACGAGCGTCCCTATCTGACGCCGACCGCGCCGGCCCCGCTCGCTGCCGATGCGGTTCCCGAGGTCGGCTTCCGCGATGCGCTGCTCAAGCTCATGACGTGTCCGGACATGGCGTCCAAACGCTGGATCTGGGAGCAATACGACCGCCACGTCATGGGCGACACGGTGCAGGAATCGGCTTCCGACGCCGCGATCGTGCGGCTTCACGGCGAGACGCGCGCGCTCGCGCTGTCGTGTGACGTGACCCCACGCTATGTGCAGGCCGATCCGTTCGAGGGCGGCAAACAGGCCGTCGCCGAATGCTGGCGCAACCTCAGCGCGGTGGGTGCGACGCCGATCGCGATCACGGACAATCTGAACTTCGGCAATCCGCAGCGGCCCGAAATCATGGGCCAGATCGTCGCCGCGATCGAAGGCATGGCGCAGGCCTGCAGGGCGCTCGATTTCCCCGTCGTGAGCGGCAATGTGAGCCTCTACAACGAGACCAACGGCCAGGCGATCCCGCCGACGCCGGCGGTCGGCGGCGTCGGACTTTTGGATGACGTCGCCCGCCGCGCCGACATCGCGGGCCTGCGCGCCGGCGACGTGCTGATCCTCATCGGCGAAACGAAAGGCGCGCTCGGCGCCTCGCTTTATCTGCGCGAGCTCTGCGGGCGCGAGGACGGCGCGCCGCCGCCGGTCGATCTCGCCGCGGAGAAGCGCGCTGGAGATCTCGTCCGTGGGCTGATCGAACGCGGCCTTGCGCGCACGGTGCATGATTTGTCCGACGGCGGCCTCGCCTGCGCGGCCGCGGAAATGGCGCTCGCCGCCGACGTCGGGATTTATCTTGAACCCGACGGCGAATTGCCCACGCACGCCTATTTGTTCGGCGAAGACCAGGCGCGCTACCTCATCGCGGTCGCGCCGCACGAAGCCGACGAAATCTACGACGCCGCCGAAAAGGCCGGCGTCGCGGCCGAGCCGATCGGCATCGCCGGCGGATGCGAGATCGCCTATGGCGAGGCGGCGCTCGATCTGGCGGAGCTGCGTGCGGCCCACGAGGCTTGGCTGCCGACCTATATGGGCGACGCCGCCTAACGCGTTGGGCGTGCCCGTGCTAGGCTGACCGGATGCCGACGATCGCCGCCCCGCCAGCCGCGCGCCTTACCGACGACGAGTACGAACGCCTCTGCAAAGTGGGCGCTTTCGGCGATCGACGGGTCGAGCTGATTGGCGGCAGGGTCGTCGAGATGAACCCGACGTACACCCTGCACGCGCTGACGCGTCGAGCCATCGCGCGCGCTCTCGAGCGGGCGCTTTCCGCCGCAGGGGTAAAACTCGAAACGATCGAGGAACTCTCCGTCAGGTTCGGCGGCGGATTTTTTCCCCTGCCCGACGTGCTGGTGTGGGACATGCAGCGCCTCGACGGGCCCGTGCTCGGCCCGGAAGCCCGCCTCGTCGTCGAGGTCTCGGACGAAACGCTCGCCGACGACCTTGGCGAGAAGCGCGCGCACTACGCCGCGGCCGGATTGCCGGAATACTGGGTCGTCGACGTGCGCGGGCATGTCGTGCATCAGTTCGCCGAGCCGCGCGGCGGCGCATTTAGCGCGGCGCGCGTTCATCCCTTCGGGGCGCGCATCGAAAGCTTGACGCTGGCGGGCGTCACGGTGGACACCGGCGTCCTGCCCAAAGTGTGAGATCCGCCCATGCCCATGTCCGGCCCCGACATCGAAGCCCATCTGCGCGAAGCCTTCCCAGACGGCGACATCGAACTGATCGACCTCGCCGGCGATGGCGACCATTGGAAGGCGATCGTTGCGTCGAGCGCCTTCGCGGGCAAGACTCGCGTCGCCCAGCACCAGATGGTCTACGCCGCGCTGAAGGGCAAAATGGGGGGCGTTCTGCATGCGCTGGCGGTCGAAACGCGCGTGAAATGAGCGACGCCCGGAGCATCCACGTGGTGCATGGGCTCGATCTGTCCTATTTCACGGGCAAGCTCGAAGCCTATTTGCGCGCCAAGGGGATTGCGTATCGCCTCGAGGAAATGACGACCGGCTCGTTTCGGGAACTGGCGCGCAAGACCGGCGTCGCGCAGATGCCGCAGGTCGAAACGCCCGACGGCGAATGGCTGACCGACACGCCGCGCATCATCGACCGGCTGGAAAGCACGCACGCCCGGCCTTCGATTACGCCGCGCGATCCTGTGGCGCGCTTCATCGCCCAGTTCCTCGAGGATTACGGCGACGAGCATTTGTGGCGGCCTGCGCTCTATTATCGCTGGGCGTTCGAGGACGATTCGCGCCTCATGAGCAGACGGCTGGCGCGCGGCATGATGCGCGACGTGCGCGCGCCTATGTTCCTCCGGCGACGGATCATTCTCGAACGACAGAAGCAGCGCTATCTGCGCCAGGACGGCGTCACCGCGGCTTCGGCGCCGGCGATCGAGGCGCTCTACCTGGAGACGCTCGCGGCGCTGGAGGCTGCCCTCGCGCGCCGGGATTTCCTGATGGGCGACCGCCCCACCCGCGCAGATTTCGGGTTCTTCGGCTCGATGTTCCGCCATTTCGCGAGCGACCCGACGCCCGCCCACATCATGCGCGCCCGCGCGCCGCGAACCGCCGCCTGGGTGGCGCGGCTGTGGGCGCTCGAGCCGCGGGCGTTCGCCGATGCGCCGGAACCTGCGGGCCCGCCGGAGGGGCTTGAGCCGATCGCTCGCCGCATCGAGACCGACTTCCTCCCCTACCTCGCCGCCAACGCCGCGGCCTTTGCGCGCGGCGCGCGCAGCGTCCGGTTCGCCTCGGGCGGCGCGCCGTTCGAGACGCCGACCAACCCCTACCGCGTCGCCAGGTTCGCGGAGCTCGGTCTGCGCTGGCGGGCGCTTGATCCCGCGGCCCGCGCGGCATGCGGCGCCTGGTTGGGCGCAAACGCGGGCGTCATCCTTGACCAGGCTCCACCGCCGCCGCCACGCGCCCCCGGCGTGCACGACCGCGAGTGGCGGCCTATGTGACGGCAATGGCCGAGAAGGCCCCTAGCTTATAGGTTCGCAGACGCGATCCAGATGGAGACGACAATGGGGTGGGCGTTCCTTCTCCTGGCCGGCGCCCTTGAAGTCGGCTTCACAACGACGCTGCGGATGCTGATCAAGACGCCCAACAATATCCTGCTGAACGCACTCTTCGTGGTCCTGGTCATCGCGAGCTTCACCTGCCTTCAGCAGGCGGTGCGCACGGTGCCGCTGGGCACGGGCTACGCCGTCTGGACCGGGATCGGCGCGGTCGGCACGGTGATCGTGGGCGGCGTCTTCTTCGGCGAGAGCCTGCCGCCGCTGCGCCTGGCGCTGATCGGGCTGATTATCGTCAGCGTCGTCGGGCTGAAACTGATCGACGCGCACTAGGCGCCCGCGGCCGACGCCCGCAATTGCGGCGCAGCGGCGACGGCCCTACATTCGTATCTCAACTAGGAGCCCGCCCGCATGACGGACCAAGCCGTTCTCGATGAGATCAAGGCCACCATCGACGCCCACGACGTCGTGCTGTTCATGAAGGGCGACAAGCGCCTGCCGCAGTGCGGCTTTTCCGGGCTCGTCGTTCAGGTGCTCAACCACCTGGGCGTCGAGTACCATACGGTGAACGTGCTCGCCGACGCCGATATCCGCCAGGGCGTGAAGGATTTCTCCAACTGGCCGACCGTGCCGCAGCTCTACGTGAAGGGCGAGTTCGTCGGCGGCTCGGACATCGTGCGCGAAATGTTCGAGCAGGGTGAGTTGAAGCCCTTCCTTGCCGAGAAGGGCGTTCTGGAAACCGTCTGACGCGCGGCGCGCTCTACGAGCGCTCCTCGAATTCGTGAGGCCGGTGGGCGGCGTGGGTATAGCCCGCCCACACCATGCGGCGTTCAGGCCTGAGCCAGGTCATTGCTTTGCGGCGGCGGCATGGGCCGGCATAGGTCGCGGTCTCCACGAACGGCCGGCCGACGAACACGGCGCGGTTCAGCAAAGCCTGCACAATCCGGACATTCGTCGGCAGCGCGATGACTTCGTGGGCGCCGGCGTTCAGCGCCAATTGCACCACGCGCAGATCGACAGTCGACGTCGCCATCACGATCGGCAGATAGCGGTTCACGCCGTTGCGGCCGGTCCGGATCGCGCGCAGCAATTCGAGCGTCGGGCGACCGCCCAATGTAAAGCCGAGCACGCCCACGTCGGGCGGGTCCTGAACGGCGCGCGTGAGATATTCCCCTGGGGTCGCGGCCGCGCGTACGAGGCGCACGCTGGCGGCGGACAGAGCGGCGCTCATCATTTCGGCTTCGCCACCGGCGAGCCCGACCAGAACTTCGATGTCGCGCAGATCAGACACGGTCTCGCTCCAAGGGCCCATCGGCCGGTCTGCACGCAAACCGACCGATGATTCAGCCGCGGAACGAGCACGCGCTCGCGTCGGTTAACGCGCCCTTACGCCGCCGATTCCTGCGCGTCTGGGCCGCGCGCCTGCTTGGCCTGGAGCCGGTTCAGCGCACCCACATAGGCCTTAGCGCTGGCCACCAGCGTGTCGGCGTCGGCCGCCCGCGCAACGCCGGCGCGACCATCCTCGACGAGGCGAACGCTGACTTCGGCCTGGGCGTCCGTCCCCTCGGTGACGGCGTGCACCTGATAGAGTTCCAGCGCCGCCTCGTGCGGGGCGATGGCGCGGATGGCGTTGAAGATCGCGTCGACGGGACCGTTGCCGCGTGCCGTGGCCCATTTCTCAACGCCGTGGACGATCAGGTCGATCTCGGCGGTCTGCGGGCCCTCTGTGCCGGCGACCACACGCAGGCGGCGCACCTGGATGGCGTCCTGGCCGTGGGCGATCTGGTCGTCCACCAGGGCGATCAGGTCGTCGTCATAGACGTGGCGCTTACGGTCGGCCAATTCCTTGAACCGCACAAAGGCGTCCTGGAAGGCGTTGTCGGCGAGGTCGTAGCCGAGGCTCTTGAGCTTGTCCTTGAAGGCCGCGCGGCCGGACAGCTTGCCGAGCACCAGGCTCGTCGAGCCCTGGCCGACATCTTCCGGGCGCATGATCTCGTAGGTCTCGGC
>JBMOIB010000152.1:0-6461 GCA_049317545.1 Caulobacterales bacterium
CCGTGCGCCCAAGCCCGCCAGAGCGTGTCGCAGCCTATCGTGCGCGGGGGTGGTGGCGCGGCGAAACGGTGGACGCGTTGTTCCGCAGAGCCGTGGACGCGCGGCCGGAGGCCGAAGCCCTCGTCGATCCGCCCAATCGCGAAGCGCTTATCGGCGACGCGCCGCAGCGCCTGACGTTCGCCGAGGTGGACAGGCGCGTCGACGCGCTATGCCATGCGCTGGCGGCGAACGGCGTCGCGCGCGGTGACGTTGTCGCCATGCAGATCCCGAACGTGATCGAGGGCGTCATTGCGTTTCTCGCCTGCGCGCGGATGGGCGCGATCCTCAGTCCGATCGCCATGGCGTATCGCGCGCACGAATTGCGCCAGATGCTTCCCGCCATCAGGCCCAAAGCGTTCATCGTCGCCCCGACGTTCCACGGCTTCGACCACCTGGCGATGCTGCGCGATCTGACGGCGGAAGGCGCTCTGAGCGCAGCGGTGATGCCGCTCGAGACCTTGGCGGAGCTGGCGAATGACGTGCGCCCCTATCCGACTCCGGACGATCTGGACGCCGCTGAAGCGTTGACGATCTGCTGGACGTCGGGAACCGAGGCTGCGCCCAAAGGCGTGCCGCGCCATCACGATCATTGGGTCGTCAATGGCGAAGCGCTCGCCGAAGCGGCCGGGCTGCGGGCCGGCGATGCGATCCTCAATCCGTTTCCGCTGATCAATATCGCCGCGATCGGCGGCATGGTCATGACCTGGCTGGAGTGCCAGGGGCGTCTGATCCAGCATCAGCCGTTCGACATGGCCATTTTCCTCAAGCAGATGCAGGACGAGCGCGTCGCCTATACGGTGGCGCCGCCGGCGATCCTCAACGTGCTGCTGCAGAACGAAGCGTTGCTGGCTGCGGCGGACCTCTCGCATCTTCGCTGCCTGGGGTCGGGCTCCGCGCCGCTGGCGCCCTGGATGGTCCGCGGCTGGCAAGAGCGCCGCAATGTTACGGTGATGAACGTTTTTGGCTCCAATGAGGGCATTTCGCTTTTCTCTACCGGTGCGGCCATTCCCGACCCCGAACAGCGCGCGCGCTACTTTCCGCGCTTCGGCGCCAGCGGCGTGAGCTGGCCCGCCGTTTTCCCGTCGAAGATTCGCACCCGCCTGGTCGATCCGGAAACTGAAACTGAGATCATCGGCCCAGGGCGGGAAGGTGAATTGCGGATCGATGGCGCGATGACGTTCGACGGTTACATAAACGCACCTGAACTCACGCGCGCGGCGTTCGACGCACAGGGCTATTTCCGCACCGGCGACTTGTTTGAGATCGCGCCAGAGGCCGGCGGTCGCTTCTATCGTTTCGTCGGTCGTCGCAAAGAGATCATCATCCGCGGCGGCTTGAACATCTCGCCGGCCGAGCTCGACGCGCTGATCGACGCCCATCCGGCGGTGCGGGAATCAAGCTGCGTCGGCTATCCGGACGAGCGGCTCGGCGAGCGCGTGTGTGCGGTCGTCGCTTTGCGCCCTGGCGCCTCGCTGACGCTGGACGAACTGATCGCCCATTTGCGGGAACGCGAGATTGCGACGTTCAAGCTGCCCGAGAAGCTGCGCTTTATAGATGCATTGCCGCGCAATGCCTTAGGCAAGGTGCAGCGTAGATCGCTCGCTGAACTCGCCGCGAGTTGAATATTGTAGCTCCTCCCGGCCGTGGGCTGATATTTATTCGGAAGGCATAGACCTAGGTTTGTCATGAATTCCGGAAAGTTGATCCGAACCTGCTCAATCTGGAGGGCGCTTGAGGTCGTCGGCGACACCTCCGTGCTCCTGATCCTGGAGGCCGCCTGGTTGGGCGCGCGACGGTTTGATGACATCCGCGCCCGCACCGGCCTATTGCAGACTCTGCAGAGCGATCGGCTGAAGCGCCTCGTGGCTTCGGGCATCCTCTGCAAGGCCATGTATCGCGAGAATTCGCCCCGGTTCGAATATCGAATGACGCAGAAGGGGCTCGACCTTTATTGGCCCGCTCTGATGATGCTGCGCTGGGAGCGGCGCTGGGGCTCCAACGCCAGCAAGCTCAGCTTGAAGCTTCATCACAATACGTGCGGCAAGAGTTTCGAACCGACGCCTGCCTGTCTGACCTGCGGCGAAGAGATCACGGCGCGCGACGTGGATTGGTCGGAGGGGCCCGGCGTCGGTTGGATGGACGCCCGCTACAGTCGACGTCGTCAGCAACGGCACGCCGCGTCTCACAGCTCCGGCTTGATGGTCGATGTCGCCAAGATCACCGGCGATCGCTGGGCGTGTTTGGTGCTGCGCTCCATTCTCACGGGCCTGCGCCGGTTTGACGAGATCAGGCGCGACACGGCGATGGCCACCAATATCCTCTCCGAGCGGCTGTCCTGGCTAACCGCGGAAGGGGTGATCCGCGTTCACGACCTTGGCGGGCGCACTTCGGAATACCGGCTCACCGAGAAGGGCATCGATTATTATCCGATCCTGCTCATGCTGCTGAAGTGGGGCGATAAGTATTACGTCTCGCCCGAGGGGCCGCCGCTCCTATTGCGCCACAAGGTGCACGGCCACGCTCTCGATCCCGCCGTCGTTTGCTCGTGCTGCGGCGAGCCGATCCAGGCGCGGGACGTCACGTTCGAGCTGAATGTGAACCAGGCCCTGAAACAGGCATCCTGAACGTAGGCCCGCCGCCGCAAGGCGCTCGCTTTCATAGCGATACTCAAATAGCATCGGTCGACTTCGCAACGATGCGCGAGACGGCGATGAGCTATCGAATAGTGCAATGGGCGACGGGCGCGATGGGGAAATCGTGTCTGCGCGCAATCATCGACCACCCGGAGACGGAACTGGTCGGCCTATACGTCTATGGCGAAAGCAAAGCCGGCAAGGACGCCGGCGAAATCGCGCGCCGCGCGCCGACCGGCGTCATCGCCACCCGTGACCCGGAAGCCATTCTCGCGCTCGACGCGGATGTGGTGGTGCATTGCGCGCGCCTCGCGCCGCCCTACGGTTCGCACGATCGCGATCTGATTGCGCTTCTGGCGTCGGGCAAGAACGTCATCAGCATCAACGGCTACAGCCACCCCGCGCATTGGGACGGAGAGCGGCTTGCTGCGCTCGAGCAGGCCTGCCGAACAGGGGGCTCCAGCCTTATGGCGGCCGGTCTCAATCCCGGTTTCGCCGCCGAGCAGATGGCGGCGATCGCGAGCGGCGTGTGCACCGAACTCGACGCGATTGAAGTGACGGAATGCGTCGATTGCCGGACGGTGCGCAACCCGGACTATGTCTTCAAGATCCTGGGATTTGGAACGCCCGTCGATGCGATAAACGCCAACGACCCCAATTGGGGGCCGGCCGCGTCGTTGAACGGCATGTACGAGGAGGTCCTCGCCGCATTGGCCGCGCGACTGCAGTTGCGTTTGCTCAAGGTCGCAACCGAGCATCGCGTGTTCCCAGCTACCGAGCCGCTTTCGATCGCCGCCGGCGCAATTGCGCCAGGCGGCATGTCGCATGTGAATTGGCGCTGGCGCGCAGAGGCCGAAGGCGGGCGCGCGCTCGTCATGTCGATCCACTGGTACATGGAGACGGCCCATCTGGATGACCCGACGCCGCCGCTCTGGCGCATTCACGTCAGCGGACAGCCCGGCGTTCGGATCGCCATCGATCTGGAGAAGCGGCCAGGCGACGCCACCGCCACATCCGCCGAGCAGCTCGCCGTGGCCGGCGCGGTGATCAACGCCATTCCCTATGTGTGCGCCGCGCCGCCGGGCGTGATCTTGCGCCCGATCGCAACGCCGTTTTCGGGGAATTGGGCGGCGCCAGTCTCGCGGAGCTGAATTGCATAACGATACGAAATGTGGATCATTGGGCGTCTGGTTTGGAGGGCGCTGCGAATGACGAATGCCGAGCCCACGCCAGATCGCCGCGGTGCGCTCGCCGGTCGCGTTGCGATCGTGACAGGCGCCGGGAATGGGCTCGGTCGCGCCTATGCGCTGGAGCTCGCCGCGCAGGGCGCCTGCGTCGTCGTGAACAATCGCTGGACGGAACGTCAAAAGCCGTCGAGCGCGGACGCTGTGACCGCCGAGATCGCGGCGCGCGGGGGCCGGGCGGTTGCGAGCTACGACGATGCGGCCAGCCCCGAGTCCGGCGAGGCGATGGTCGACTTGGCATTGCGCACGTTTGGGCGTCTCGACGCCGTGCTCGCCAATGCGGGCGTGCCCGAAACGGTGCGCTTGCACCGTCAGACGCCCGAGGGCTTCCGACAGATCTTCGAGATCAATTTCTTTGGAACCTTGCAGTTGGTGCGCGCCGCTTGGGCGACGCTTGCGAAAAGCGACGCGGGGCGCGTGGTGGTGAGCGCGTCCTCGGCGGGACTGCATGGCGGCGACGGCATGGCCGCTTACGCTTCGTCCAAAGCAGCGTTGCTGGGACTGGCGCGCGCGCTCGCCTGCGAGGGCAGGTCGCGCGGCCTGTTCGTCAACGCGCTCGCGCCCTACGCAACGACGGCGATGACCACAGGACACGTACCGGGCGCAGTCGCGCAGAACATGGATCCGGCAAAAGTAGCGCCTCTCGCCGCTTGGTTGGTCAGCCCCGATTGCGACGTGACCGGCCAAACGCTGATCTGCGGCGGCGGCCGCCTGCGGGCGGCGTATGCCGTCGAAGCGCCGATCACGCCGCTCGATAACGAAGCGGTCTCCGACAGCGTCCATGCTGCACTCGCGGCACGTTCATTTGAAACATATCCCGATGCGCACCAGGCGTTCGCGGCCTTCATGGCCGATGCGGCGCCGACGCGATGAATTTCACCACCACTCCCTGAGCGAGGAATTCCGATGGTCTACATTCTTGGCGGCTGGCAAAGCGACTTCTCGAACAATTGGGCCCGCAAGGGCATGGAATTCGCCGACGCGTTCGCGGAAGTCGTGGGCGAGGGGCTCGCCGCGACAGGCCTCGAGCCGAAAGACATCGATACCGGCCATGTCGGCAATTTCGTCGGCGATTTGTTCGCCGGCCAAGGCTTGCTCGGCGGCTTCTTCGGTCTCGTGCATCCCGATTTCAACGGCATGCCCACCTCGCGCCATGAAGCGGCCTGCGCGTCGGGCAGCGTCGCGATCCTCGCCGCGACCGCCGAAATCGAGGCTGGACGCTATGGGACCGCCTGCGTCGTCGGTCTGGAAATGATGCGCAACGTCTCCGGTCAGCGCGCCGCCGAAAACCTCGGCGCAGCGGCCTGGATCGGACACGAATTCCAGGACGCGACCTACCTCTGGCCGCGCGCGTTCTCCGATCTCGGCGAAGAATATGATCGCCGTTACGGGCTGAAGTACGAACATCTCATGCGCATCGCCGAGATCAATTTTGCGAACGGGCGAAAGAACCCGAACGCCCAGACCCGTTCGTGGAAATTCACGGAAGAGAGCTTCACCCAAAGCGACGAGGCCAATCCCGTCGTCGAAGGCATGATCCGCAAGAACGATTGCGGGCAGGTGACGGATGGATCGGCCGTCGTTTTCCTCGCCTCCGAAGAACGCGCGCGCGACTATGCCAAGAAGCGCGGCATTCCGTTGGAGAGCCTGCCGCAGATCAAGGGGTGGGGCCATCGCTCCGCGCCAATCAGCTATGCGCGCAAGGTGCAAGACAGCGCCGGCCAGCCTTACGTGTTCCCGCAGGTCAAACGCGCCATCGACGACGCACGTGCACGCGCGGGGATCGCCGACGTCGCCCAGATCGATGCGGTTGAAACGCATGATTGCTTCACCACGACCGAATACATGGCGATCGAACATCTCGGGCTCACGGCGCCGGGCGAAGCGTGGAAAGCCATCGAAGACGGTTCGATCGAAATCGGCGGACGGTTGCCGATCAACCCCTCGGGCGGGCTGATCGGCGTCGGCCATCCGGTCGGCGCAACCGGCGTGCGCATGGCGCTCGACGCCTTCAAGCAGGTGACGGGCCGTGCGGGCGAAAACCAGGTCGAAGGCGCGAAAACCGTCCAGACGCTGAATATCGGCGGCTCGACGACGACGACCGTCAGCCTCGTGGTCGGGCTGTGAGCGTGGCGGCGGTCTCGGAACGGCTGAGCGCGCCGTTCCGCGAAGCCAAGATGATGCCCGTCGATCTCGACGTGGAGCGGCGCGACGGCGGCGTTCTTCTCGTGACGTCGCGGGTGCCGCTTCGGGCTTACGATTTCAACATCCCGGCGAGCTTCGCGCGGCGCGCGGAGGTCTCGGCGCAAAAGTCCGCCTTGGCGCGTCGCAACCGTGACGGCGATTGGGAGCATACGACGTTCGCGGCGCTCAAACGCGCCATGGACGGCGCCACGCAATGGCTCCTCGATCAGCCGCGACAAGGTCCGGTTCTCATCCTCGCCGGCAACACATTGGGCTTTGCGGTGATGAGCTTCGCCGCGCAGGCCGCGGGGCGCACGGCTTGCCCTGTCAGCATGACGTATGCGGCGCTCGGCGGGAATTA
>JBMOIB010000153.1:0-6451 GCA_049317545.1 Caulobacterales bacterium
TCCGCTGGGGCGCAGGCGTGGCTGGGCGAGCGCCTAGAGCGCTGCTTTCATGAGGCTTTTCGCCCGACGCGCGAGGCCGGCGGCCGCGCTTCGCCCGGCAGGGGCTCAACTCTCCACGAGCGCGCCCGCTCCCACTGCGGCGCCCTGCGGGAACCGCGCAGAATCAGCCCGGTATCGGTGGGCCACTTCGGCGGCGGGGCCGTAGTCGACGATGCGGCCCTGGTCGAGCCACAAAGCGTGGGTGCAGAAATCTTCGATGATCGGCTCGGCATGGCTTGCGAGCACAAGGATGCGGGCGCGGTCGGCCATTGAGCGGACGCGGGCGCTGGCGCGCTCCATGAAGAAGGCGTCGCCGGCGGCGATCAGCTCGTCGACCAGGAGGATGTCGCCGGGCAGCGCGGTCGCGAGGCCGAACGAGATGCGGATGATCATGCCGGCCGAATAGGCGCGCAGCGGGATGTCCATATAGTCGCCGAGCTGGGTGAAGTCGGCGATCTCGGCGACGAGGGCGGCGCGGGCGGTTTTGTCCATCGCGAACAGCCGGCCGATGAAGTCGACGTTCTCCGCGCCGGTCTTGTCGGCGTCGAGGCCGGCGCCGGCGCTCAAGACGTTGCAGACGCGGCCCTTTATGGCGCGGGTCCCGGCGTGCGGCCAGGCGATCCCGGCCATGACGCGCAGGAGCGTCGATTTTCCGGCTCCGTTGCGGCCGATGAGGCCGACGCGGTCGCCGTCGCGGAGGTCAAGGTCGATGCCGCGCAAAGCGTGGACGAAGGTGGTGTCGGAGGCGTCGCGGCGGCCCAGCGCGCCGAAGCTCGCGCTCTTGGCCATGTGGGAGAACAGCGATTGCGCGCGCCCGTGGTGGAACAACGGGTAGCGGACGTGCACGCCTTCGAGGCGGAGTTCGGCCATCGGTCGGTCTTCTTCAGAGCCAGTAGGCGAGGTTGCGCCGGGCGCGCAGGAAGGCGAGCGCCCCGCCTGCGAGCATAGCGGCGGCGATGCCGGTCGCGGCCATCCAGTTGAGGGCGGTCGGGGCCTGGCCGAGCAGCGGCATGCGCACGACGTCTATAAGGTGAAGCACGGGGTTGAAGTCGGCGAGCCAGGCGTGGTCGCGCAGGAACGGCCGCTCCCAGAAGATCGGCGTGAACATGAAGAGCATAGAGACCAAGGCCGCCATCGCCGGCTGGACGTCGCGGAAGCGCGCGCCGAGGACCGCGAGGATCATGACCACGCCCGTCATGGCGAGGGCCACGAGCACGAGGCCCGGGAGCGCGAGGAGCGTGTTGGCGTTGACGGGATTGCTGATCAGCGCGATCACCGCAAGGTATATCACGAAATTATGAGCAAAAATAATGAGTTGCGTGAGAACGCAGCGATAGATGTGGACGCTGGTCGGCATATCGAAGGCCAAGAGCCAGGGCTGGCCGCGCAGGAAGGCCGAGGGGCCCTCCACGAGGCAGGCCGAGATGAAGACCCACAAGGTCATGCCGGCGGCGAGGTAGACGAGGTAATCGTCGAGCGGCCGGTTGAAGATGACCGAGAAGCTGAGCCCCACCCCGCCGATCAGCGCCGCCTGCGAGAGCGTCAGCCAGAACGGGCCGAGCTTGGTGCGGCGGTAGCGGGCGGCGACGTCGTTGACGGCGAGCGTCTTCCAGATGTGCACGGCGCGGGCGCCGGCGATGAGGTCGCGCAGCGCAAGGCCCGCCCCGCCCGCTTGCGCCTGCGTCTGGATCTTGTCGGCTTCGGCGAGGCTCACGCGCCCTGCTCCGCGCGGGCGAAGATGCGGGCGTCGAAGCCGCCGTCGCGCACCGCGCCTTGGAGTGTGAACCCGCTGCGGGCCGCGAGCCGCGCCGGCGCCTCGCCCAGCGGGAAGAAGACGTGGAAGCGGGTGTCGGCGCACAGGTGCTCGTAGCAGGGCGTGGCGTGGACCATGCGCCCGCCGGGCTTCAGGAGGGCGGCGAATTCCTGGAATTGCGCGTGGGGGTCGCTCATGTGCTCCAGCACATTGTTGGAGAAGATGCCGTCGAACTTGGCGCTGATCTCGGCGCGCGAACGGGCGACGTGCGGGCTCGCGGCCTCGACGTTGGGCTCAAAGCCCCACACGTCATAGCCCTCGCCGCGCAGGGTTTCTATGGCGCTCGACCAGGCGCCGGAGCCCCAGTTGAGGTAGAGTCCGCCGGGCTTGGGATCGAGCAGGCGGAAGGCGCGGATTTCGTGGGCCGTGCCGTCGCTCTCCTTATAGGTCTCGTAGACGAGCGCCAGATCAGCGTCGAGCACGCCCTGGGCCGCGCGCAAGCACTTCTGCGGTCCGAAAATGCAGTCGCAGGCGGGGCACTGCTGGCGCTCGAGCCGGCCGCCGCCGAACGCGCAGGTCGCTGTCCACACCATGTGCGCGGCGCGCGGGGCCGCCTCCCCGCAGGCGAGGCAGACGAGCATGTCGCCCGGTCCGGCGCGCTCAGTCTCGAACTCGTCAAGCGCGTTCCAATAGGCCCGCACCAAAAAGTCGCCGACCATGCGCTGGCGGCGCTCGAGGACGTCCAAGCGCTGGAGGATCTGGCGCGCGTCGTCCGGGGAGATGGGGTCTAGTCCCGATTGGCTCGCCACAAACGGCTCCGGTTGAGGTCTACGTCCAGACCTCGCGCCTCTTAGCCCCTCCTGGCGGCAAGAGCCAGCCTGCGCGGCTGAGCGTCGCGCAAACCTTTTGACCTTGGACGCTTCTGTCATTAAGCGGGAACAGCTATTCTGATGCCAATCAACGCGCACCGCCCCGAGATCGACGCCCTGCGAGGATACGCTATCCTCGCCGTTCTGCTGTTTCACGCCGACATTCCGTTCTTCTCGGGCGGCTTCGTCGGGGTCGACGTTTTTTTCGTGATCAGCGGTTTCCTGATTACGCGGCTCATCCTCACGGATCTTTCGACGCGTAGTTTCAGTTTCGGCCAATTCTTTCTGCGGCGCGCACGGCGGCTTGCGCCAGCCTTGCTTGCAACGGTCGCCCTGACATTTATCGCATCAGCGGTGCTTTTGTCGCCGCAACGCCTTGAGCGCATGGCCGCTTCGGCAATTTACGCAATTGGCTTCGTTTCAAACATAGGGTTTTGGTCGGAGCGCGGATACTTCGACACCGAAGCCGAACTGAAGCCCCTGCTCCACACATGGTCGCTCGCAGTCGAGGAGCAATTCTATTTGTTCTGGCCGTTACTGCTCTTGCTCGCAGAGCGGCTCAGACGAAGCGTCAACAAAGCAGCCGTGACTCCGGCTGTTTTGATCACGGCGGCGGTCCTGAGTTTTGCATCGTGTCTATGGATGATGCAGAAGGATATCGATGCAGCCTTTTTTCTGACGCCGTTTCGCGTTTTCGAATTTGCCCTCGGCGGCTTGGTCGTTTTTCTGGACCGTGGTGTGCGCCTGGGCGGAGCGCTCAAGGAGCTCGTCGCAACCGCGGGTCTCGCCCTCATCGCTTGGTCTTGCCTGACCTACGGGCCAGGACTGCCCTTCCCGGGCCTTGCAGCGCTCCCCCCCTGCCTCGGCGCAGCGTTCGCACTATGGGCCGGCTGGCCGAAGTTCCTGGGCCCCGTGTTCTACAGCAGGCCAATGCGATGGCTGGGAATCATAAGTTATTCTTTATATCTCGTTCACTGGCCAATAATATCACTCGCGAAATATTACCTCGCAGCGCCACTCGACCTTTTTGCGCAGTTGGCGCTGATTGCGGCATCCATCGCAGCAGCCTTTATTCTGTGGCGTTTTGTGGAGCGGCCATTCCGGGCGCGGACATCAGCACCGGTTCAAACGCCTCCACTCAGATTCAGCATCATAACCGTCACTTTGGGATGCATCGTCGGTCTGTCTGCTTCATTAGCGATTGCAGGGCGCGGATGGACCTGGCGCTACGACCGTGAGCTGCAAACATTTGTTTCTCATCGCGAGGCCGACCTCGTCGAATACACTTGGAGCAACTGGTCGAAATATGATCACCAGACGTTTGAAGACAAACCTGAGAGATGGTTGATTATTGGGGATTCCCAGGCCGCGGATCTAATCAACCTGATCGCCGAGTCAGGACAGTACGAAAACGTCTCCATCCGCGCACTGAATGTCGATTTTGTATGCTCGGCCATATGGGTGCCCGAGGAGCGCGAGGCAAATTTTTATTCGAAACAAAATATACTCTCAGCGGTTAACCCAGCCGCGGCTACGCGATGCAAGACAGTGCGATCCGCTGCCTTCGCCGATCCCCGATTGAAGTCCGCTACGCGAATTTTCATTGCGCCGCTTTGGTTCCCATGGACCACTCCATACCTCACCACCACAATCCAAAAAATACGGACAATATCCGCTGCCCCAATCGCGGTCGTGGGAAGAAAATCATTATTGATGGGGTCAATTGATATCGTCGCGAAATTTAGGTCCCCGGTGGGCATAGAAAACCACAGCACCGTCTTCATTGACCCCAAGGTTCGACTAATTAATTCTGAACTGCAGACGGCATCAAAACTTCAATCGGTTGAATTTATAGATTTATTTTCACTCACGTGCCCCTCCGAGAAGAGGTGCCACGTCATCACGCGGGACGGTTTTCCCTTCATGCACAACGCCGCGCACTATTCGAGTTGGGGGGCGCGCCAGGCATCACGAGAGCTCACAGCGCTGTTGCCGCCCCCGGGGTCGCAAGGCGCTCAAATCGCCGGTCCAACTGACGAGAGCAGTTGCATCTCAAGCGTGCGATGCTAACCGTTCGGCGCATCAAAAAAGATGCACGGTCAACTCCATGATACCGATCGCCCGTCGCATCTGGAAGGCGCTGCCGGTGCCCGCGCGCGTGCGCGAGATCGTTTCTCCGTTGGCGTTCAAGGCGCTGGACGCGATCCGGCGCCCGGCGCTGCCGCCGCGTCCGGCGCTTGAGGCGATCGCGCCGGGACACCTGATCGTCTCCGGCATGCTCGACGAAGTGCTTGGCCTCAGCCGCGCCGCGCGCCTGACAGCAGAGGCTCTGGACGCCGCAGGACTGGCGCCGGTTCGCCACGACCTGCGTCGCCTGCAGATAGCCGCGACCCGCGAGACGCCCCTGCCCGCGCCTGGGCCGGGCGGGGTCTGGCTGATGCATTGCAACGCGCCGGAGGCGTCCGTCGCACTGCACCTCGTTGCGCCCGCCGATTGGTCGCGCCGCTACATGATCGGCTATTGGGCCTGGGAGCTCGGCGAGCTGCCGCGCGATTGGCGCCCGGTCGCGAAGCGCTTCCACGAAATCTGGGCCCCGAGCCAATTCGTCGCCGACGCCATTGCTCCGTATGCGGATCATGTGCGCGTCATGCCGCATCCGCTGCCCGACATCTCGGCCGCGAAGCGTGATCGCGCGCGGTTCGGGTTTCCTCAGGATACTTTCGTGGTCTGCGCGCTCGCAGACGGGCGCTCGACCTTCGCGCGCAAGAATCCGCTCGGCGCGGCGCTCGCCTATCGCCGCGCATTTCCCGAACCGGACGGGTCGACGCGGCTCATGCTGAAGCTCGTGCACCCGAACGCCGATCCCGACGGCATGCGTGCGCTTGCCGGCGCGATCGAAGGGCGCGATGACATCTCGATCCTCGAGCAAGACCTGACCGACGCGGAAATGCTGTCGTTTCTCGCGAGCGCGGATGCGCTGGTTTCGCTGCACCGGTCGGAGGGCTTTGGCCTGGCGATCGCTGAAATGCTGGCGCTCGGCCGCCCGGCTGTCGCCACCGATTGGTCCGGCAACGTCGATTTCATGCAGGGCGTGCATGCGCAAACGCTTGTGCGCTGCGCGATGGTCCCCGTCAGCGACCCGACCGGGCGCTATCGCGGCGGCGTCTGGGCCGAACCGGACCTCGATCACGCCGCGGAGCTCCTGCGCCGCGTCGTACGCGACCCTGCCCTGCGACACGCCTATGCAGACGCCGCGCCGACGATCGCCGAACAATTGAATGCGCCCTGGGCCAGGGCGAACCTCGAACAGCTGCCCTTTGCAGCGAAACTTTTCCGAAAGGACGCCGATGCTGCCGTCGTTGATTGAGCTGCAAGAGCGCGACACCGATGCGGACTGGCGCGAGATCGGCGCCTCCGAGCCGTATTGGGGCGTGCTGACGAACCCGCGGTTTCGCCGCGCCGCCATGACCGGCGAAGAACTGGCGGAATTCTACCGCACCGGACAAGAGCACATCGATTACATCGTCAGCGAACTGCGTCAGCTCGCCGGCGGCGATTTCGCGCCGAAATCCGCCATCGACTTCGGCTGCGGCGCCGGCCGCCTCACTGAAGCCATGACGGCCTATTGCGATACGGCGATCGGCGTTGACGTCTCGCCGGGCATGATCGAAGAGGCGCGCCGCAATGGCGGTGGACGTGCGCGCTATGAACTCGAGTTTCCGGATGCCCAGGTTGATTGGGTCAATTCCTACATCGTGTTCCAACACATCCCGCCGGCGCGCGGCATGGC
>JBMOIB010000154.1:0-6325 GCA_049317545.1 Caulobacterales bacterium
GCGCTCGATGCGGTGGTCGAGAAGCTGAAGGCCCTCAAGCTCACGATCCGCAACGCGCCGATGGACCAGCCGCACGCGTTCGGACCCTGCCTCTTCACCGGCGAACCCGGCGTCGAAGAGATCCTCATCGCGCGCGCATACTAGGAGCGCTTATGGCAGACGCCGTCTCCGCGCCGCCGTTCGGCCTGTTCGAACGCATCCTCGCCGGCCGCTATCTGCGCGCCAAGCGCGAGCATGGCGGCGTCGCGCTGATCTCGATCATCTCGTTCGTCGGAATCCTGCTCGCCGTGGCGGTGCTGATCGTCACGATGTCGGTGATGAACGGCTTCCGTGAAACGCTCCTGAGCCGGATCCTTGGGGTCAACGGCCACGTCTATCTCGACGCCACGGGCCGCACACGCGAGGAGCGCGACGCGCTCGCCGCGCTGGCGGCGCGTGTGCCGGGCGTCGTGCACATTTCGCCGCTCGTCGAAGGCCAGGCGCTCGCTGTTTCGAATGGGCAGGTGTCCGGCGTCTACGTCCGCGGCATTCCCAAGGCCGAGCTCCAGGCGCTGTCGATCGTCTCGAGCAACGTGGTCGCCGGCTCGCTCGACAATTACGGCGTCGACGCCGACGGGGTGGGGCGCGTCGCGATCGGCTCAGCGCTCGCCGCCAGCCTCGGCGTGGCGCCAGGCGGGGCCATGACGCTCTTGTCGCCGCAAGGCGTCGCCACGCCCTTCGGCCTCGCGCCCCGGCGCAAAAGCTACGAAGTCGCGGCGCTCTTCACGATCGGCATGCAGGAATTCGATCAGGCCTTCATCTACATGCCGCTCGAGGAAGCGCAGCTGTTCTTCGGCAAGGAGGATCAGGTCGATCGTCTTGAGCTGCGCGTCGTCGATCCCGATGCGACGCTCGAAGTCATGCAGGCGCTGCGCAAAGTCGTGCCCGCGGACGTCTATATCTCCGACTGGAAAATGCAGAACGCGAGCCTCGTCGGCGCCCTCGTCGTTGAGCGCAACGTCATGCGCCTGATCCTGATGATGATCGTCGCGATCGCCGCGCTCAACATCATCTCCGGCCTTGTCATGCTGGTGAAGAACAAAGGCCGCGACATCGCGATCCTGCGCACGATGGGGGCCTCGCGCGGCTCGATCCTGCGCATCTTTTTCATGGCGGGCGCGAGCGTCGGCGTCGCCGGCACGCTCGCGGGTCTCGCGCTCGGCGTGCTGGTGTGCCTCTACATCGGGCCGATCCAGGACTTCGTGTCGTTCGTCATCGGCCGGCCTGTGTTTCCCGGCGACGTCTATTCGCTGAGCAAACTGCCGGCCTCGCTGGAATGGGGCGAGGTGGCGAGCGTCGCGGCCTGGGCGCTTGGCATGTCGTTCCTGGCGACCTTGCCGCCGGCCTGGCGGGCTTCGCGCCTCGATCCGGTGGAGGCGCTGCGTTATGAGTGAGGTCGCTCTCGACATCCGCGGCCTGTCGCGGCGGTTCAAGTCCGGCGACGGCGAACTCGTGGTGCTGGACGGCGTCGATCTCGCGATCGAACGCGGCCAGATCGTCGGTCTCGTCGGTCCGTCCGGATCCGGAAAGTCATCGCTCCTGCACGCGGCCGGTCTCCTGGAGACGCCGACGTCCGGGGAAGTGCGCATCGGCGGCGTCGAAGCCTGGGCGTTGTCGGACAAGGAGCGCACGCGCCTGCGCCGCACGTCCATCGGCTTCGTCTACCAGTTCCACCATTTGCTTCCCGAGTTCGACGCGCTCGACAACGTCGCGATGCCGCTGCTCATCCTCGGCCGCTCGCGGCCGGAAGCGCGGGTCGAGGCGACGCGGCTGTTGAGCAGTCTCGGCCTCGCCGAGCGCCTGCATCATCGCCCGGCGCAATTGTCCGGCGGCGAGCAGCAGCGCGTCGCCATCTCGCGCGCGCTCGCCAACGGCCCCGCGGTTCTGTTGGCCGACGAACCGACCGGCAATCTCGATCCGCAGACGTCCGCGCAGGTGTTCCAGAGCCTCCTCGGCGTCGTGCGCACCGAGGGCGCGGCGGCCCTGATCGCGACGCACAACCTCGAGCTGACGCGCTTCATGGATCGGGTGGTGTCGCTCGAGAACGGTCGTCTCGTTGAGCAACGTCGTTGAGGAATGCGGCGAGCCTCCGCTTCGAACCGCGATAGACGTTGAGATCGATCGGTCCGGCCACGCCCGGCCGGCGGCCGGAATGGTCGAACTGCCAGAAGACCCAGGCGTCGCGCCGGAATTGCGGCGGCGCGCCGATGCTCGGGATCCAAAACTGCTCGCCGCCGAGTTGTCCCTTCAGGTGCGCATCGTGGAAGCGACGCGTCGTATAGACGATCGCCCGTTCGCCCGAAACGCGCTCGACCTCGTCGAGGAAGGCCATGATCTCGCGCGCAGGATCGTCCGTCGTCGGACCTTTGCGACAGGGCCCCATGTGCTCGGCGTCGATCGCCGGCGGCAGCTCGCCGCGCGCGTCGACGGTGCGCAGGAAATGCCGCGCCTGCACGAGCCCCGGCTGGCACAGGGTGAAGAAATGATAGGCCCCGCGCGCGAGACCGGCCTCCTTGGCGCCGCGCCAATTGGCCTTGAAGCGCGGATCGACGTGCGAGCCGCCCTCGCTCGCCTTGATGTAGGCGAACGCCGCGCCCGAGCCGGCGAGGGCGGGCCAGTCGATCGGCCCCTGGTGGGCGGAGACGTCAACGCCCGTGACCTGGTAGCCCAGCACGGCGACTTCGATTTCCGGCCCCCAGCGGACCAGCGCGAACACAGCAAGCAGCGCGGCCGCGGCGACGGCAAGCGTACGGATGCGGGGCGGACGCTCAGCGATCGACATGAGAACAAAACAAGAATATACCCGAATCGCACTTCAAGATTCGGGCATCGAGATCAGAGGCGGGCATGGGTGTTTTCGTTCATCTGCGGGCGCGCTCGGCCTATTCCCTGCTTGAGAGCACGCTGCACGTAAAGGACCTCGCGGCGCTTTGCCTGCGTCACGAGATGCCCGCGATGGGTCTCGCGGACAGCAACAATTTATTCGGCGCGCTCGAGTTCTGCGAAGTGTTCGCCGAAAAGGGCATCCAGCCGATCGTCGGCTGCGCGCTCGACGTCGCCGGTCCGGACGGCGCAGCCGGGTCGCTTGCGCTCTATGCGCGCGACCGCACGGGCTATGAGAACCTGATGGCGCTGTCGTCGGCGGCCTATCTGGAGCCGTCCGCGGGCGAAGCGCCGCATGTGAGCCTGGAGCGCGCGCTCGACGGCGCCGAGGGCCTGATCGCGCTCACCGGCGGGCGCGGCGGCCCCGTCAACGCCTTCATCGAGTCCGATCGGATCGAGGCGGCAGAAGCCTTGCTCCAGCGCCTGCGTCAACGGTTCGGGGATCGCCTCTACGTCGAACTGCAGCGCATGGGCGCGCCCGGCGAAACCAGGATCGAGGAAGCGCTCGTCGATCTCGCCTATAAGCTCGGCCTGCCGCTGGTCGCCACCAACGACGTCCGCTTCGAGGCGCGCGCCGATCATCGCGCGCACGATGCGCTCACCTGCATCAAGGAAAGCGCCTATCTGGGCGACGAAACGCGCGCCAAGCTCACGCCCGAACACGACTTCAAGACCGCCGCGCACATGCGCGCGCTGTTCGCCGATCTTCCGGAAGCGATCGACAATGCGATCGACGTCGCCAAGCGCTGCGCCTTCCGGGTGCGCAAGCACAAGCCGATCCTGCCGCATTTCGACAGCGCCGACGGCCGCGACGAAAACGGCGAACTGGCCGCGCAGGCGGAGGAGGGGCTGCGCGATCGTCTCGCCTCGCTCGGCGATCGGCTCGCGGCGAGCGAAGAGGAATATTGGAAGCGCCTGCGCTACGAAGTCGGAATCATCCAGCAGATGGGGTTTCCCGGCTACTTCCTGATCGTTTCGGACTTCATCAAATGGGCCAAAGCGCAGGACATTCCGGTAGGCCCGGGCCGCGGCTCGGGCGCCGGCTCGCTTGTCGCTTATGCGCTGAAGATCACCGATCTTGATCCCTTGCGGTTCGGCCTGCTGTTCGAGCGCTTCCTCAATCCCGAACGCGTCTCGATGCCGGACTTCGACATCGACTTCTGCCAGGAACGCCGTGGCGAAGTGATCGCCTACGTGCAGGCGAAGTACGGCGAGGACCGCGTCGCCCAGATCATCACCTTCGGCACCCTGCAGGCCCGCGCCGTGGTGCGCGACGTCGGGCGGGTCATGCAGATGTCGTTCGGTCAGGTCGACCGGATCGCCAAGATGATCCCCGCCAATCCCGCCAATCCCGTCACGCTCGCCCAAGCGATCGAGAGCGAGGAGCGGTTGAAGGAGATGCGCGTCGCCGAGCCGGAGGTCGGCGAATTGATCGACGTGGCGCTGCAACTGGAGGGCCTGCACCGCAACGCCTCGACGCACGCCGCCGGCATCGTGATCGGCGACCGGCCGCTCGTGGAGCTCGTGCCGCTCTACCGCGATCCGCGCTCCGACATTCCCGCCACCCAGTTCAACATGAAGTGGGTCGAGCCCGCGGGGCTCGTGAAGTTCGACTTCCTCGGCCTCAAGACGCTCACCGTGATCGACCGCGCGTTGAAATTCCTGCGCCAGCGGGGCGTAGAGGTCGATCTGTCGAAAATCCCGCTCGACGACCCGGCGTCCTACGAGCTGCTCGCCTCGGGTGCGACCTACGGCGTGTTCCAGCTGGAAAGCCAGGGCATGCGCGACACGCTGCGCAAGGTGAAGCCGAACGCCCTCGAAGACATCATCGCGCTCATTTCGCTCTATCGTCCGGGCCCGATGGGCAACATCGACACCTACGCCGACGTGAAGTTCGGCAGGCGCGATCCGGACTATCTGCATCCCACGCTCGAGCCGATCCTGAAGGAGACGTACGGCGTCATCATCTATCAGGAACAGGTGATGCAGATCGCCCAGGTCCTGTCCGGCTACAGCCTCGGCGAAGCCGATCTTCTGCGCCGCGCCATGGGCAAGAAGAACGCCGAGGAGATGGGCAAACAGAAAAGCCGCTTCCTGCAAGGCGCCGCCGAGCGCGGCGTGAGCGAGGAGCTCGCCGCGCGGATCTTCGATCTCGTCGCCGAATTCGCCGGCTACGGCTTCAACAAGTCCCACGCCGCCGCCTACGCGATGATCGCCTTCCAGACCGCCTGGCTGAAGGCCAATTATCCCGTCGAGTTCCTGGCGGCGTCGATGAGCCTCGATGCGGCGAACACGGACAAACTCGCCGCCTTCGTGCAGGACGCGCGTCGGTCGGGCGTCAAGGTCCTGCCGCCGGACATCCAGAAGTCGCACGCCGATTTCAGCGTCGAGGACGGCGCGGTCCGCTACGCGCTCGGCGCCGTCAAAAATGTCGGCCTCGCCGCGATGGAAGTGCTCGTCGCCGAGCGGGGCGCACACGGGCCGTTCAGGGACCTCGTCGCCTTCGCCGAGCGGGTGGATCCCAAATCGATCAATCGCCGCCAGCTTGAGAACCTCGCCCGCTCCGGCGCGTTCGATCCGCTGGAGCCGGATCGCGCGCGCGCCTTCGCCGCCTGCGAAACGATCGCCGCGCTCGCGGCGCGCGCGGCCGAAGCGCGCGTGAGTGCGCAGGCCAGCTTGTTCGGCGCCGATGAGCCGGGCGCCCGGCCGACCTTTCCAAAGGCGCTCGCCTGGTCGGCCCAGGATCGTCTCGACGCCGAGCGCGAAAGCGTCGGTTTCTACCTCTCCGGCCACCCGCTCGAGACGTTCTTCGCCCAGGCGCCGATCGGCAAATACGCGACGTACGCCGATCTCATCGAAGCCGGCGAGACCGAGCCGCGCGTGCTCTCCATGGCGGGCGTCGTGCGACGCGTGCAGGAGCGCCCCGCCCAGAGCGGCGGCAAGTTCGCCTTCGTCGCTTTGTCCGATCCCACCGCCGATTTCGAAGTCATGGTCATGCCCGAAGTATTGCCGGGCGTGCGCGAGCGCCTGCAGCCCGGCAAGGCGTTGGCGTTCCGCGGGCGCCTGCGCTGGCGCGACGGCGACATGAAGCTCAACGCCGAGGCCTTCGAGCCCATCGAGGCTGCAGAAGCGCGCGCCGCGAGCGAATTGAAAGTCGTCGTGCGCGAAGGCGCGCCGATCGCCGCGCTCGCTGAATTGCTCGCCGCTCTGCCCAAGGGCCCGCCGGAGGAGGCGCGGCGTCTGCGCCTGGTCCTGCGTCTGCGCGACGGCCGCGAAATCGACATCGAAACCAAAGGCCTTTTCCCCGCCGGCGCCGCAGCCCGCGCCGCGATCAAATCAGCGCGCGGCGTGGAGATCGTGGCGTAGAGGGGCCCATCCGCACCCTCGTCATCCCGGGCGAGCG
>JBMOIB010000155.1:0-6162 GCA_049317545.1 Caulobacterales bacterium
CGAAGTGGACGCTCGAACTCGATCGCGGCAAAGGCATCCCCTACGAGGGCAATTATTCGGCCTGGCTCGAAGCCAAGGCCAAGCGCATGGCGCAGGAAGAAAGCGAACGCGAAGGCCGCCAAAAGACGATCTCGCGCGAACTGGAATGGGTGCGCCAATCGCCTAAGGCCCGCCAGGCCAAGTCCAAGGCGCGCCTCGCCCGGTTCGAGGAATTGCAGGATCAGGCCGAGCGCGAAAAGCAGACCTACGCCACGATCCAGATCCCGCCCGGCCCGCGCCTCGGCCACAATGTGATCGCCTTCGACGGCCTCAAGAAGGCCTTCGGCGAGAAGCTGCTGATCGACGGGCTGAGCTTCAAACTGCCGCCGGGCGGCATCATCGGCATCATCGGGCCCAACGGGGCCGGCAAGTCGACCCTATTCCGGATGATTACCGGCCAGGAAAAGCCAGACGCGGGCTCGATCGCGATCGGCGACAGCGTCAAGCTCGGCTTCGTCGATCAGAGCCGCGACGATCTCGATCCCAACAAGACCGTCTGGCAGGAAATTTCCGGCGGCCTTGACGTGCTGACCATCAACGGCCGCGACGTGCCGAGCCGCGCCTATGTCGGGACGTTCAACTTCAAGGGCGGCGATCAGCAGAAGAAGGTCGGCCTGCTCTCGGGCGGCGAACGCAACCGCGTGCATCTCGCCAAGACGTTGCTCACCGGCGCCAACGTCCTGCTGCTCGACGAACCGACCAACGACCTCGACGTGGAAACCCTGCAGGCGCTGGAATCGGCGCTGGAAGATTATCCGGGCTGCGCCGTGGTCATCAGCCACGATCGCTGGTTCCTCGACCGGCTGGCGACGCACATCCTGGCCTTCGAAGGCGACAGCCACGTCGAATGGTTCGAGGGCAATTTCGAGAGCTACGAGGAAGACAAGAAGCGCCGCCTCGGCATCAGCGAGATCATCCCGAGCCGGGTGAAGTTCCAGAAGTTTGGAAGGTAGGCGCTCCGCCCCTCGCCCCTTGTGGGCGAGGGTGGATCGGCGCGGAAAGCGCCGAGACGGGTGAGGGGTGCGGGCGCGGCGTTCCGAGATGTGGGGGTTCACCCCTCATCCGGTCCTTCGGACCACCTTCTCCCACAAGGGGAGAAGGACGATGGCCTTCAGCGGGGATGACCAGGCGAGAGACGGCCGCCCCCAACGGGAGAGGGTTGGGATGGTCAGCCTTCGACCCGGGCCAATCTCACGCCGTCGCCCGCCTCAACCTCCACGCCGAACGCATTCAAAAACCGGCTGACCATCCCGTAGAACCCGGTCGCAAGCACCAACTCGACCAGCTCCTGGTGCGAAAACGTGCGCTCCAGGTCTGCGAAAAGATCGTCCGGAATCCCGCCGTCCGCTTCCAGCGCATCCGCACAGGCCAGCACGAGCCTGTCCTTCTCGGGCAGCCCCGCGCCATCGCCTGAACGCGCGGCGGCGAGTTGGGCTTCGCTCATGCCGACGCCGCGGCCGATGCGTTCGTGGTGGTGGGTTTCGTAGGCCGCGCCGAGGCGCCAACCGACGCGCAGGATGGCGAGTTCGCGAAGCGCCGGGTCGAGCGCGCCTTTCGTCAGGATCGCTTCGCCGAAGCGCTGGAAGGCGAGCATTTGCTCGGGGCTGTGGGCCATCACGCGCGCGACGTTGAGCGGCAGTTTGGCGAGGAAGCGGCCGGCGGAGGTGTCAGGCGCCGGATCGGCATAGGGGATGCGGGTCATGCAGCGAGGCTAACACGGCGCGCCGCCCCTCCCCAGCGGGGAGGGGGTGGGGTGGGGAGAGCCGGCGGGCCGACTGCACGCCCGTCTCCCCCTCCCTGCCCTCCCCCGCTGGGGGAGGGGTGAGCCACGCGCCACTGCGGACGAATTGGGGATGAAGGATCAGGCCTTCTTGATCCAGGCCTCGACGTTCTGCGCCAGGACGTCGAGTGGGACGGCGCCGTGCGAGAGCACCACGTCGTGGAAGCCCTTGTAGCTGAACCGGGAGCCGAGACTCGCCTTGGCCTTGTCCCGCAGGCGCAGGATCTCGCGCTGGCCGATCATGTAGGCCGTCGCCTGGCCCGGCATGACGATGTACCGGTCGATGTCCTTCTGCGCCTGCGGCTTGTCGCCGGGCTGGTTGTCCAGGATGTACTGGATCGCCTTCTCGCGCGACCAGCGCTTGGAATGCAGGCCGGTGTCGACGACGAGGCGGATCGCGCGACGGATCTCAAGCGTCAGGCGCCCAAAGTCCGAGTACGGATCTTGGTAGAAGCCCATGTCTTTGGCGAGACGCTCGGTATAGAGGCCCCAGCCTTCGGAGAAGGCCGTGTAGCCGCCGAAGCGGCGGAAGCGCGGCAGTCCGGTCAGTTCCTGCGCGAACGCGATCTGGAAATGGTGGCCGGGAATGCCTTCGTGGAAGGCGAGCGCCTCGATCTGGTAGGTCGGCAAAGCCTTCATGTCGACCGTATTGGCGTAATAGACGCCGGGGCGCGAACCGTCCGGAGACGGACGTTCATAGAAGGCAAGGCCAGACGCCTGTTCGCGGAACGGTTCGACGGCGCGCACTTCCATCGGGGCCTTGGGCAAACGATCGAAGTATTGCGGCACCTTGACGCGCATGGCGTCGATGCTCGCCGTCGCGCGCTTGACGTACTCAGCCTTGCCTTCCGGCGTTTGCGGCAGAAAGAACTGCGGATCGGTTTCGACGAATTCGAAGAACTTCCCGAGATCGCCGCCTTTGAATGCGACCTTCTTCATGATGCCGCGCATCTCGCTCTGGATGCGCGCGACGTTGTCGAGGCCGATCTTGTGGATCTCGTTGGCCGAGAGCTTCGTCGTCGTCATTTCGGCGAGGAGATCGGCGTAGAAGGCGTCCCCGTCCTTGAAGCGCCACACGCCGGCGTCCGTGCCTGCGCGCGCCTTTTGAGCGTCGAGCACCGTTGCGAGGCGCGCGTAGGCCGGCGCGACCGAAGTCTTGAGCGCCGCCGCGCCATCGGCGATCAGCGTCGCTTTCGCGGTGTCGGAGATGTCGAGCTTGCCGACCTTGGCCTTGAGATCGGCGAACAGCGGACTGTCGGGACCGTCGGTGAAAGGAGCGCCTTTCACGACGCTGCGCGCCGCAGGGATCACGGATTCGAAAATGTAGACCGGCGGCAGGCAGCCGGCCGCGGCGTTAGCTTCGCTGCGCGCAATCTGCGCATCGAGATACGCGCCCATGCCCTGGAGGCGCTGCACGTAGGCTTCAGCGTCGGCGCGCGTGGAGACCTTATGCTGGTTGATCATAAACGTCGGCGTTGAGCTCTGAACGCCGCGCATCTGGTTGAAGACGTAGGAATAGCGACGCCATTTGCGGTCGGCGGCGTCGCGCTCCACCCGCTGGGTGTACAGCGCGAGCGAGATGCGGGACTCCTCGCCGAGCTTGGAGGGGTCGATGCTCGCCTTGATCTCGGCGAGCGCGTCCAGGCCGGCCTTTACTTCGGCGTCGTAGGCTGCGTCGGAAACGTCGCTCCATTTGCCGTAATTGCGCTTGTCGCCAAGGTTGGTTGCGAATTGCGGCGAACGCTCGAGGCGGCCTTCGAACGCCTTCTCAAGCAGGGCGGCGAGCTTCGCGTCCTCCCCGGCGGCGGCGGGTCCGGCGTCCGCTGGGCGGGCGAGCCCGATAAGCGCGGCGGCGGCGGCGGCGCCCTGCAGCGCCTGACGACGTGAAATCATGCAATTCCCCTCTTCGACTTTGGAAGGGGTTAAGCGGACCTCGCCGTCGAACGTCAATCCCCGGCGGCGCGAAGGCCGGCGTAGGCGGGCAGCCCACGTCCCTCAGACGGACGCGGCGGCGCCGACAAGCCGAGAAGCAGGCGCAGCGAGGACGCATCGAGCGCGCGATAGACGCTCCAGGACCCGAGGGCCGTCAGCGCGATGAGGGCGACGCGCTCCATGGGCTCGCCGAGCGCGAGCGGCGCAAGCCCCAACATCGCGATCGCCAGCACCGGTTGATGCAGGAGGTAGATCGGCATCACGGCGCGGTTGAGTGCGCGCAGGAGCGGGGAATTGCGGTTCACGAGCCGCCGCCCGTACCCACACAACGCGACGATGGTCATTGCTCCGCAAACCGCCGCGACCGCGAACTCAGCCGTTTGGTGGGCCGCGCCGTCGATCGCAAGCCGCGCCAGCATCGCGACGGCGAAAACAACGAGCGCCTCGCGGCGGTGCGCCTCGAACCGCGCCCACAAAGAAGCGCCAGCGTAGAACCCGATCGCAAACAGGCCCGCGTACTTGAGATGGCCGCCGATATCGTTCCAGATCGCGTAGGTGCGCGGAATCTGCGCGCTCACGACCGCGCCGGCGACGAGGAAGAGCATCGGTGCGGCCAGTGCGCCGACCCCGCGCGTCGCGCGTTCGAACAAGGCGCCGATCCGATCCGAAACCGACGGCGCGGCCCACGCGATGCAGGCGGCGAGCGTAGCGTAGGTCAGCAGGAACGGCAGGAACCAGACATGCTGAAACAGGCGATGCCCCTCGGCGAGGCCGCTGATGTCGAGGCCCGCCGCGCGTGCGCACGCGGCCTGGATGGGCGCCAGAGCAAGGAGGCCGAGCGCAATCGCGGGAGAGATGCGTCGCATGCGATCCGCCATCGCGCGCAACGCGCCGTCGCGGCCCGTCGAAAAGCGCATCGCGGCGCCGGCGACGAGGAACAAAAGCGCCATCTGCCAATCGGAGATGAGCGCGCCGATCCAGCTGTGGCCATCGACCTCGTGCGCCGATCTCGCGACCCAATCCCGAACGACGTAGGGCAGATCGCAATGATAAAGGATGAGCAGGCCCAGCGCGCCAACGCGGAGCCAGTCGAGAAAATAGACGCGGTCGTTCGTCTTTTCCATGGACGCATCTTGTGCGCGTCCCGTCAGACGCCCTAGCGGCTTCCCCCCGCGGCAGCCGTCCGCGCCACCGAGGGGATGGCCCTGCGCGACAAGTTCGCGCCGAGCGCGATAAGTTCGCTCACGCCCGATTGCGTTCACCACGCGCGGCGCCACGATAGAGCTTCACGTTCGCCGGCGCGTGCTCGGCGGACGGCGGGAAGATTACAACTGGGGAGAGGTTCATGAGTGAAATCGAGATGATGCGCGGGCTGCTGCGCGAGCTGATGCGTCGGGACGGCCCGCAACCCACTCTGGAGGAGACGCGCGCGCAATACGAAGCCTGGGGGCAATCCAACCCGTTGCCGGACGGCGCCTCGGAGGACCGCGTCACGCTTGGCGGCGTTGCGGCGATCCGCACATCAACGCCGGGCGCGCGCGCCGACGCCGCGCTTCTTTACCTTCACGGCGGCGGCTATGCGATCGGATCGGCGGCCGGCCACCGCCACCTCGCCGCCCACCTCGGCGCGGCGGCTGCGATCCAGGCGTTCACCATCGACTACCGACTCGCGCCGGAAAATCCCTACCCGGCCGCGGTCGACGACGCCGTAGCAGCCTACGCCGCACTGCTCGCCCAGGGCGTTGCGCCCCAGCAGATGATCGTGGCTGGCGATTCGGCCGGCGGCGGCCTGACGCTGGCGCTCGCGCTCGCGCTCAAGGCCCGCGGCCTGCCGCAGCCCGCGGGCCTCTTCTGCATCAGCCCCTGGGCGGACCTGACGCAAACCGGAACGAGCTACCGCGTGTGCGCAGAGCGCGACCTGCTCGTCACGAAAGAGGCGCTCGACGCCTGGTCCGGCCTCTATGCGACCACCCACGACCCGCGCACGCCGCTGATCTCGCCGGTTTTCGGCGACTATGCGGGCCTAGCGCCGATCCTGATCCATGTCGGGGCCGACGAAGTTCTGTTGTCGGATTCGATCAAGGTGGCCGAGGCCGCCGGACTGGCGAACGTGCCGGTCGAGTTGGTCGTCGAGCGCGACATGCAGCACGTCTGGCACTTCATGCTCGGCATGCTCACGCAGGCGCGCACGTCCGTCGCGCAGGCTGGCGCCTGGATGAAAGCGCGGGTCGCCTAAGGCGCCCGTTGCAGATCGCAAAAGGCGGCGGCGCATCGGCGCCGCCGCACCTTTCACCTTAGTAGCGGAGGCTCACGCCTGCCTGCACGAGGCGCGGGGCGTTTGGCAGGATGCCGCGCGCGCGGTCGACGACGGCGAGATCGTCGGTCGCGTTCTTGACTGTCACATAGAACGT
>JBMOIB010000156.1:0-6085 GCA_049317545.1 Caulobacterales bacterium
GCGAAATCAGCGCCCTGGTCACCGAAATCGCCGCCTCCGCGCAGGAACAGGCGACCGCGCTCGCGCAGGTCAATACGACGATCAACGAAATGGATCGTGTGACGCAGCAGAACGCCGCAAT
Organism: Caulobacterales bacterium; assembly: GCA_049317545.1. Lineage (GTDB taxonomy): Bacteria > Pseudomonadota > Alphaproteobacteria > Caulobacterales > Aquidulcibacteraceae > REEB506. The sequence goes on from JBMOIB010000156.1 coordinate 122, forward strand.
GGTCGAGGAATCGACTGCGGCAAGCCATTCGCTGGACCAGGAAGCGGACGCGCTCGAACGGTCGCTCGCGAACTTCGAGATCGGCGCTACGCGCGCGGGCCTGCGGGCGGAGCCGATAGCCGCCCAGGCGCCCCGCCGCATCCCGTCACGGGCTCCGGCTCCGGCGCTGCGCTCGACCGGCCGAACCGCAGTCGCCGTCAAGACCGCGCCGGCCGCGAAGCCGACCGCCGCCGAGGACGACTGGGAGGAGTTCTGAGATCGTACACGTTCGGCGCGCGCGCAGTCGCGCGCCGAATACGGACTTTCCATGAATGATTGGCGCGATCAGCCCGTTGCGGCGGCGAGGCGCTTGGCGACAAGCTCGTTGAGCGCGCGCAGCACCTCGATGCGCAGTTCCTCATTGATGCCCGCGGCCGACACCAATTGCTCCATGGCGGCGACGTGCGCGGCCACCACGTCCGGCGAATAGGCCGCGCTTGCGCCAACCGCCTCGATGTAGCCGGTGAGCGATTGCGCGGCGGCGGCGAGAAGCGGATCACGCAGACTGGCGACGAGCGCGCCGATTTCCGCAGCGAGCGACAAAAGGCTGCGCAGGGCTCCCCGGTTTTCCGGACCGGCCTCGCGGGCCAACGCGTTCCCTCGCGACAACATCGCCTTGAGGCGCGCGCGCGCCTCGTCGTCAGTCGCGATCGCCGAGACCGGATCGTCATCCATGAGGCGCCGCAGCGGGCCTTCGTATTCGTCTTCGTCGCGCCGGCGGCGGCAGGGCCCCGCATAGTACGCGCCATCCACGAACCGGCGCTTTCTGGTGAGCACGGCCTCGATCCGGGTCGTGATGGCGCCAATCGAAAACGGCTTGCCGACGAATTCGTCGACACCGGCGAGGCGCGCCTTCTCTACAGTTTCTTCGGTGGCCTGCGCGGTCATCAAGATGAAGGGCACGTGGCGGACGAAGGCTGTCTCGCCGCGGCGGATGAGGCGCACGAGCGCCATCCCGTCGATGTCGGGCATGATCCAGTCGCTGAGGATCAGGTCGGGCTTGAGCCCGGGCGCCTCCTTAAGCGCCTCAGCCGCCGAGGCGAGCGCCTCGATCTGGCCGATGCCCACGCCGCGCAGCGTCTCGACCACCATCTTCCGATGGAAGGAGCTGTCCTCGATCACGAGCACGCTGATCGCTGAGGGTCGTATGGCCATGCCGGTCCTTCGACCGAACTGTCGCACGGCAGGTTTAAAATCTCGTCAACCGCAAAGTATTCGAGCGAGCGTCAGCTCCAGAACCTATCCGAGATCTGACGGGGATCCGTCCTAACTAGTCTCGAATCGGCCGTGGCCGCCGTTCGATGCTGAACATGGACTCGATACTCGGGATCGCGAACCATTTCGATGAACGCTTCGGCCGTTGGGTATTCGGCGACGAAGACGATGTCCCAGGCCTCATCCTGCGGCCCGGTGAGCATCAATTGCGGTTGTCCAGACCAGACGATGCGGGCGCCGAGCCGGCGCAGGATGGGCGCAGTGGTTTCAGCATAGAGGAGGTAGGCGTTAAGGCCCGTTAGCCCTTTGCCATGGTCGGGGTGGCCCTCGGGATAATTGGCCAGCGGACGAAGCCGGATGAGGTTGAGCATTTGGATCGGCCGATCGCGCGGCATGCCCTTGAAGGCCGCCCATGCGTCCTTGTCCGGATCGATATGAGCCATGGGCCGTCTCCCCTCGCCTATCTAGTCACGACCCCGAATAGACTGGCCGCCGCTTTTCAAGGAAGGCGCGCATGCCCTCCTGAAAGTCGGCGGACTGGGCGCACATGACCTGGTTGCGGTTCTCGATCGCCATCGCCGCCTCGAGGCTCGGGGCATCGATCGCGAAGGCGAGCCCCTCTTTCGTCATTCGCAATCCCATGGGCGAGGCGGCGAGCATGTCGTCGACATAGCCTTGTGCGACGCGCTCAAGATCGGCGTCCACCGCGACTTCCGAGACGAGTCCCGTCGCGAGCGCGCGCGCGGCATTGATGAATCGACCGGTAAGCATCAGGTCAGCAGCGACCGAGGCGCCGACCGCGCGCGGCAGAAAATAGCTGACGCCCATGTCGCACGACGACAGGCCAAGCCGGATGAAGGCGGCGTTCATGCGCGCGCTCTCGCCGGCGATGCGGATGTCGGACGCCAGCGCGAACGCGAAACCGCCCCCGGCAGCCGCCCCGTGCACCAGCGCGATGATCGGCTGCGGGCAACGTCGCATCTTGATGTAGACGTCGGCCAGGAAGCCCTGGAACCCGAAGCCGCCGCCGAACGGAATTTCCTGACCGTCGTCGCCGGACCTTTCCTTGATGTCCAGCCCGGCGCAGAACGCGCGTCCGGCGCCGCGCAGCACGACCACGCGCACATGCCGGTCATGGTAAAGCCGGCCGAAGTAATCGTTCAGCTCATGGACCATCCGGGTCGAGATCGAATTGAGCGCATCCGGACGATTGAGCGTGACCCAATCAGCCTGCCCGCGCTTCTCCACCAGAATCGTTTGATAGGGCTCAGCGGCGTTGGTCATGCCGAGTTCCTCCAGGAGTTAAGGCCTAACGGTCTTGGGCGCTCACGCCGCCTCAGCGACGAAGCCCTTCCAGGTCCGCATGTAATTGAGGAAGGCCGGACCAAGGCCCTCCGTCTCCAGATGCGCAGCGGCGACCGGAAGCGCGATCGGCTTGAAATCGGCGTCGGCGGCCACGCGCTGCGGGAAATCGTGATGCAGGATCGCGCCGCGGCCGATCAGGACGAAGTCCAGTCCGGCGTCCATGGCGCGCGCGCAGGAAGCGCCCGTGGTCAATTTGCCGGCCGCACCCAATCTCACCGACCCGCGTTCCAGATCAGTGAACCAGGACACCAGCGGACGCCCCTTGAATTCGGCCTCCTCCGGCTCCTTGAACGTATCCCACAGCGACATGTCGATGTAGTCGATCGCGCCCTGCAGCATGAGCCGTTGCGCCAGCGCGCGGATCTCCCCCATCCGCAGGCCGAACCGCTCCGGCGACAGACGCACGCCGAGGCTGAAGTCCGCCCGGCAGGTCGCGCGCACGCCGTCGATGATCTCCATCAGGAAGCGCGCGCGGTTTTCCGCACTGCCGCCATAGACGTCCTCGCGCCGATTGATCTCGGGGCTGAGGAACTGGCAGATCAGGTAACCGTGGGCGCCGTGGAGTTCGACGCCGTCGAACCCGGCCCGCTCGCATCGCTTGGCCGCGGCGATGAACGCGTCCGCGGTGCGCCGCACTTCATCGAGCGTCAGCGCGCGTGCGCCGGTTTCGGAATCGTCCGACGGGCAAACCGGCTTCTCGCCGATGATCGCTTCGGGGGAGCGCATGCCGGCGTGATGCAATTGAACCACGGCATGGCTCTGCGCGCGACGAATGGCGTCAGCGAGCCGCGACAAGCCTTCCAGGTGCATGTCGTCATGCGCCCCGAGCTGGCCGGGAAAGCCCAATCCCACAGGCGCCACGGAGGCGGCGCACGTCATCGTCAGCCCAAAGCCGCCGGTCGCGCGCATCGTCAGCCATTTGAACTCGTCGTCGCTCAACCTGCCGTTGGGGAAACTCTGGAGGTTGGTGAGCGGCGCAAGAACAAAGCGGTTCTTGAGCGCAGGGCCGCGTGTCAGCGGCAGCGGATCAAGCAGAGAGACCATCGGCGAACCTCCAGGGACGCGGGAACCCTAGCGGCGGTCGATGGAGATCGCCAGCCGCGCGAAACCGCCCGCTTCGCCGAGGCGCGCCAAGACGCATTCGCCGCTGATGTCAGATCCGCAGATCGCCGACGCGAACAAAAAAGGCCGCCTCCCGGCGGCCTTCTGCGATCGGTTTGACCTGTGGATCAGGTGTGGCCAGGCGCGCGCACATGATGCGCTCCGCCGCGCCGCCCCGCGTCATCGCCGCCCGCGGCCTTGGCTTCATCGCCGACCGTTTTGTCCCCTTGGCGCAAGCCCTTGTCTTCCTGGCGCAGCCCTTTGTCCTCTTGGCGCGAGCCTCGGTCTTCCTGACGCGACGCCTCCTTGGCCTCGCGGGCGAACGCCGGGGCAGCTGCAACGCACGCCATAGCCGCGACCAGAACAGTCATCCTCATCTTGCGCATCGCATCAGCCCTTGCTCGTCACGCGGGTCGTCTCCCGCCTTTGGAACGAGAACGCGGCGTTCGGGCGATTAATCCCTGCTATTCGCGGAGCGCTTTGTCGGCCACGTTGTCGAGAGGCTGCATGAGATAATCCAGTATCGTCCGGCGACGGCTCTTGATGTCGACATCGGCCGTCATGCCCGGCGTCACCGCGACCTTCGCCCCGAGCGCGGAAGCGTCCCCTGCCAGGCGAACTCGGAAATAGGTCTCGCCGCGATCGTCCTGGATGGCGTCAGGTGAAATGTCGACGATGCGCGCCGGCAGGCGCGAATGCGGACCATGCGCGAACGCCGTAATCTTGACGTCCGCCTCTTGCCCCGGCCAGACGTCGGCCCTGTTCTTCGGGTCGAGGCGGGCTTCGATCGTCACGGTCTGGTCAATCGGCGTGATCTCCATAATCGGATCGCCGCCGCGCACGACACCACCAACCGTGCGCACATAAATCCGATTGACCACGCCATCGACCGGCGCGCGCACCTCGGCGCGAAGAGCGCGGTCCGAGAACGCCGTGAGCCCCTGCTCGGCCTTGGATAGGGCGAGCCGGATCTCTGCGGCCTTCTGCTCGCCTTCGGCGATGAACTTCGCCCGCATCGAGGATCGGCGCGCCTCCGCTTCTGACGCGCGCGCCTGGGCCTGGGGGATTTCGGTCGCGACGTCGGAGATCCGGGTCCGGAGCTGTTGCAGCGCATTGCGCCGCTCAAGCACCTCCTGCGCGCCGATGGCGTCGGCGGCCAGAGCGCGCTCCATCAGACGCAGTTGATCGATGGTCACGCGCTCCTCCGATCTCAGGCTCGCAAGGCGGGCGTCGAGCGAGCGAATCTCGGCGCGAACGGTCTGGATCTGGGCGTCGATCACCGACAGGTCCTGGCGCAATTGCGAGGTGCGCGACTGAAAGAGGTCGGCTTCGGAGGAAGCGATTCCCGGCGCCAAAGCCGCCAGCGCGGGATCGATCTCGAAAGCGGTTGCGCCGGCGGATTCGGCCTCAAGGCGCAGCAATTGAATTTTCATCGCCGCGACTTCGGTCTTCGAATTCGTCAGGTCCGCGGCCGAAAACTGGTTCGACAGCCGCACCAGAACCGCGCCGCGCTTTACGCGGTCTCCTTCCTTGGCGAGGATATCGGTCAAGATCCCTCCTTCCAGATGCTGAACGACCTGAGGCCCGCCAGCCGGGGCGACGCGGCCGACGGCGTGGGTCACCTGATCGAGCTTGAAGAGGCTCGCCCAGACGAGGAACGAAAACGTGGCGACCGCAAGCGTACGGACGAGTTGCTCGCTCGCGCGCGTAGACAGCCGCGCGCTCCAGGCGGCGGCTTCGCCATCGGTCGGCGCGGGCATGGGCCGCAGTGCATTTGCTCCACTCATTCGGATGACCCTGTTTACCTGGGCTTAATTGTTTACCGACCCTTGAACGCGTTTATATCAGCACGCGGGTTTCTTCTTTTTTGCGCGAGCTTTTTTCGCCGCCGCCTGGAACGGCTCGGTCCGGCGACGGTCAAGGTCAGCGCGTCGAGAGCCCTTGCCTACTTGTTGAGGCCGTCCGGATCCTCGAAGCGCCCGGTATTGGTGAACGTCCGGTTAGGGAGCGTGCTTTCCGGCGCGGGACGTTCGCGGCGCACGCCGGACTTGTCCTTCTCCAGCGCGAAGGCGTCGTAGAGTTGGCCGTCCGCGGTCCAGGCCTCATAGCGGAGCGCGCCTGCGTCGATCGTCACGGTCTGGAAGAACTGGGAGTTCTCCGCCGCGCGGCGCAGCGTGACGCCCTCGCCCGCATAGCGCGACCATCCGCCTTCGGACCATTGGTACTGCTTGGCGCCGCTGACCG
>JBMOIB010000157.1:0-6044 GCA_049317545.1 Caulobacterales bacterium
CGGCGCGCCCAGGCGCTGCGGGAAATCCGCGAAGGCCTCGCCTATGCGTTCACCCATCCCGTGATCGGATCGATGTTGTGGTCGGCGGCCTATGTCGGCGTGTTCATCGTCGGCGCCTTCCAGGTGTTGTTTCCGCTGCTGATCCGCGAAGTCTACGGCGGCGGCGCGGCGGAGCTCGGGGCCATGTACGCCTGTTTCTGGGGGGCTTCGTTCGTATCGGCGGCGACGCTCGGCCGGGCGCCGCCGTTGCGCCGTCCCGGACGGGCCATGCTCATTTGCCATGTCCTGGGCGCCGTGGTGTTCGCCACCCTGGCGATCGACAAGCCTTTGTGGGCGTTCGCGCTTTCGACGATCCTGGTCGGGGCAGGCGCGGGCGTCGCGATCTCGATGAGCCGAACGATTACGCAGGCGAACGCCGACCCGGCCTTTCTGGGGCGGGTGCTCGCCGTCTATTCGATGGGCTTCATGGGCGGCGCGCCGATCGGCTCGGCGCTGGTCGGCGTCGGCTACGATGTTTTGCGCGCAGCCGGCCTCGGCGCCGGCTGGGTTGCGCTCTTGCCGGCTGTCGGAATTGGCGCAAGCGCCGTAGCGCTCGCGCTGTTCACACCGATCTGGCGGCTCGAGCAGCCGTCGCGCGGCTGAGCCTCGCGCCTATTCGAACGGCCGTTCCTTCCACCAGGGCACGAAGGCCGGCATGTCCTTCGAGACGGTGTTCGGATAGTTCGGGGCGCGCTTCTCGAGGAAAGACACGACGCCCTCGCGCGCGTCGGCCTGTTTGCCACGCTCGAAAATCGCCCGGCTGTCGACCTTATGGGCCTCCATCGGATGATCGGCGCCGAGCATGCGCCAAAGCATCTGCCGGGTCAGCGCCACCGAGACCGGCGCGGTGTTGTCGACGATTTCGCGCGCGATCGCCTGGGCGGCGCCGAGAAGATCGCCCGGCGCGTGCAGCGAACGGACAAGGCCGCGCTGGTGGGCTTCGGCGGCGCCGAACACGCGCCCGGAATAGCACCATTCCAGCGCCGTCGAGATGCCGACGAGCCGCGGCAGGAACCAGGAGGAGCAGGCCTCCGGCACGATGCCGCGGCGCGCGAAGACGAAGCCGAACTTGGCGTCTTCGCTGGCGATGCGAATATCCATCGGCAATTGCATCGTGACGCCGACGCCGACGGCCGCGCCGTTCACCGCCGCGATCACGGGCTTGAGGCTTTCGAAAATGCGCAAGGTCAAGCGCCCGCCGCCGTCACGCAGATGCTCGACTGAACCTTTATCGCCGCGCTCCGGGCGGTCCTCCCGCGCTTCGTAATCAAAGGTCTTGGCGCCGGCGGAGAGGTCGGCGCCGGCGCAGAAGGCGCGCCCGGCGCCAGTGACGATGACCGCGCCGACGTCGTCGGCGGCGTCCGTCACATCGAAGGCCTGGATGAGGTCGAGCATCATCTGCCCGGTGAAGGCGTTCATTTTGTCGGGACGATTGAGCGTGATCGTCGCGACGTGGCCGTCGATGTCGATGAATGCGGTTTCGAGGTCTATGCGGCGCGCCATGGTTTCCTCCCTTTTCGAGGGAAAGAAGCGCGCCTGCCCCTGCGGCGGTCAAGGGGCGAAACGGGCCGCGGCGGAGACGCTCCCGGACTGCGGAAACGAAAACAGCGGCGACCCTGAGGATCGCCGCCGATCGTGAACTGGCCTCGATAAGGCGCTTACTTCTTCTTGCTGGTCTTGGCCTGATAGGCCTCGACGACCGTGCGCCACTTATCGACGACGCCGTTGTAGGTCGCGACGTCGGGATTGTACTGCTCGGCCCGGGCCTTGACCTTGGCCTGCATCGCCAGGAGTTCGGCGTTCATCGCCTTCACTTCGTTCTGGCGGCATTCGACAGCAGGACGGGCCGCGGCGATCCACCCGTTGAAGGCTTCCTGGCCGGCGATCATCTCTTTTTGCTTCGCGGCAGAGCCGTCGACCGGGAGGCTCGGCGGCGCGGCCGGCATCGCGGGGCACGGCGCGCCAGCGACCGGCGGCGCCGGCGGCGTCGGCGGCGTCGTTTGCGCGAACGCTTGCGCGGCAGTCAAAATCGTCAGCGCCGCGGCGGTAAAAACATGCTTCATCGTCGACCCTCTCCCAGAGCTTCAAGTGCCCCGCATACAAGATTCTCAGGCGCGCCTCGCCTGCAGCATCGACGGCCCGTCCGCGCTGCCCGCTTCGCCTATCGAAGCAGACGGCGAGGTCGGCTGAGCCGACGCCCAGCCGACCTCTTACCGGCAAATCCGACGAAATTGCGGACTGGAGGCCGTTCGACCCGCGTGATCAGCCGCCGAGGCGGAATGTGATCGGCACGGTGATCGTGCCGCCGTCCACAGGTCGGCCATCGACCGTCTGCGGCGCCATCTGGAACGACTTCGAGATCTTCACCGCGGCTTCGCCAAAGCCCCAACCGTTGGGGTCCTCAGATCCGACGCGGCAATTGATCGTGCCGTTGGCGTTGACGGTGCACTCGAGCACGACGCGCCCTTCCTTTTCGCGCTCTGCGGCGCGCGAAGGATAATAGCGGTCAAACTCACGCGCGCCGGGACGCTTGATCCAGTTCGGATTGGTGATCACGCGCGGCGCCGGGGGGGCCGGAGGCGCGGGCGGCGCAGGCGGCGCCACCGGGATCTCCGTGTACACGGCCGGCGCGTCTTCGTTGACCACCGTGCGCATGGCGGGCGGCGGCGGCGGCGGCGGCCTATCCGGCGGGGGCGGCGGCGGCGGCGGCGGTGGCGGCGGCAGCTTCTTCTCGGTCACGACCGTCACGGCCTTGATGTCGTCGAAGAAGTCGGCAATGCCGGAAATCTTGTGTGTTGCGGCGAGGTAAATCAGCGCCGAGCAAATCAAGCTCGACAGCGCCAAAGCCGCCAATCGAAAGCGCAACATCGCTTACGTCTCCTCTCAGCTGCTCTGCGCTTCCTTCACAAGAAGGCTGACCTTCTTGAAACCGGCAGTGTCAATGTCATTGATGAGGCCGACCACATTGCCATAGGCAGTGTTCTGGTCGGCATCGACGAAGATCTTGGCTTCGATAAACAGCGTCGTCAGATCGCCCGCATAGGTCGGGTTGTTCTGACGGGCGATGGCCGTGAGCCGATCGGTCAGAGCCTCGCGCGACACTGGTTCGCCGCCGATGAAGTAAGACAGCGAACCTGCCGTGTCGACGAGCGCGACAACTGTCGGCTTGTCGGTCGGCTCAGTATAGACCGGCCTGCCCGGAGGCGGCAGGTCGACCTTGATGTCCACTGTCGGCAGCGGCGCTGCGACCATGAAGATGATCAACATCACGAGCATGATGTCGATGAAGGGGATGACGTTCGGATCGGAATTGGGGGTTAACCCCTTCCGGCCCTTGCCGCCGCCGCCAATTTTGCCAGCCATCGGCCCGGTCCTCTCGATCAGAGCTTTTTGTCGTCGGCGACGAGGCCGATCTTGGTGAGCTGCGCGTCCTGCAGGCGGTTCATCACCCGCGTGACGTTGGCGTATTTCGTCGCCCCGGAGGCGCGGACGAAGATCCGTTGATCAAGAACCCAATCGACGTCGTCGGCCTTCGCCGGATTGCTGGCCTTGATCGCCTCAAGCGTGGCGATCCCGACCTGATCCATCGGCACTTCGTCTTCCTGGACGAACACCGCGGGGCAGCCGGCGATCGCTTTGCCTTTGACCACGACCGGAGAGCCGTTGCCCTGCATGCAATCTTTACCGTCGATCACGGTCACCCAAACCGGCTTATTCGGCCGCTTGGACGACAAGATCTTGCTGTCCGGCATGTCCGTCTTGATATCGACCGCCGCGATCGGCGCCGTCACCATGAAGATGATCAGCAGCACGAGCATGACGTCGATGAACGGAATGACGTTCGGCTCAGAATTGACCGGAAGCCGGCCGCGCTTTTCGCCTACGCCACTGTCGAGCTTCGCGCCCATGTTCGATCTCCCTTCGGATCCGCGTGAACCGCGCGACGCTTAGGCGCCGCGACGATCCATGTCGCGCGACACGAGGGCGATGAACTCGGAGGCGAAGTCCTCGTACTTGCCGCCGATCTTGGAGATCTGCTTGGCCGAGAAGTTGTAGATCAGAACGGCCGGGATGGCGGCGGCGAGGCCCGCGGCGGTCGCGAGCAGCGCGCCGGCGATGCCCGGCGCAACGGCCACCAGCGAGGTCGATTGCGTCGCAACGATCCCGAGGAACGAGTTCATGATGCCCCAGACCGTGCCGAACAGACCGATGAACGGCGCGTTCGAACCAATGGACGCGAGGAAGGTCATCGACGAGCCGATATCTTCGAGGTGCTCGTTCTGCTTCACGGTCATCGCGGCCGAAACGCGCTGCATCGTGTGGTCGCGCGCGTCGCGCATCGTGTAGAGGCCGAGGTCCTGGGTCTTGCGGACTTCCGCCATGCCCGCGTCGAACATCGTCTTGATGCCCGAAGCCGGCATCTTGCGCACGATCGCTTCAGCTTCCTCAACCGAATTGGCCTTCCGGAACCCGGCCAGGAAGTCTTTGATTTTCGTGTTGTTGCTGCGCATCACGACGACTTTTTCGATCAGCAGGGCAATCGAATAGACGGCGCAGACGCCGAGGATGACCATGACGCCCTTTTCGACGTCATTCAGCTTTGCCCAAAGGTCGAGCAGGTTGAGCGACTCGCCGGCGTTTTGCTTGGCGGCGTTCGCGGCCGCAGCAGCGCGCGCCGCTTCGAGTTCGGCGGTCGATGCCGCGGGGGCCTCAGGAGCAGCCGGAGCAGCCGGAGCCGCAGCCTGCGCATAGAGAGACAGCAACGAATAAGTCAACGCGTTCATGGTCTGCCCTTTAGGTCCCCGGCGCACGGCCCGGTCGGTTAAGTCGTGTCGGAAGTTTGCGGCGAATTAAGGCCCACTCAGACGCGTAAACCGATGCAGGGAGAGGGCGGGCCCATCGGGGTCGCCATTCCTCCCTTGTGCATCAGCCCACGCCGCTTTGCGGTCTCATTGCCGACACTTCACGCCGGAAGCTAAATTTTCGGAAATGGCGCCGTTGTCAATGGGATGTGCGCAGTGAGTGCAGACGAATAGCGCGTTCGTCCGTCGTTTGACTGACGATGCGGCGCCGCGTTACCCCCGAAATAACGAGACCGATGACCGGCGGGAGGAACGACACCATGCATCCCAGCGCGCACGCCCAGGCCCATCCGCACAAGCCTGCGATCATCATGGCCGGCTCCGGCCAGGTCGTGACCTACGATCAGCTCGATCGCCGTTCGAACCAAGGCGCGCATCTGTTTCGGTCGCTCGGACTCAAAGCCGGCGATTGCGTCGCCCTCTTCATGGACAACAGCGCAACCTATTTCGAGATCGCCTGGGCGGCGCAACGCAGCGGCCTCTATTACGCCTGCGTGTCGTCCAAACTGACGGCCGGCGAGGTCGCCTACATCCTCAAGGACTCTCGCGCGCAGGCGCTGATCGCCTCGCCCGGGCTCGCCGAAATTGGGCGTGAAGCCGCCGCCGAAGCCGGCGTGCGTTTATTCAGCGCCGACGGCGCCTTCGACGGCGCCGAAGCGTTCGAGGCCGCCCGCGCGGCGATGCCCGAAACGCCGATCGCTGATGAGAGCGCCGGCGCCGATATGCTCTACTCGAGCGGCACGACCGGACGTCCCAAGGGCGTCAAGGTGGCGCTGACCGGCGCGCCGATCGACGCCGACAATTCCCTGCGCATGCTTACGTCTGCGCTCTATGGCCTTGACGGATCAGCGATTTATCTCTCGCCGGCGCCGCTTTACCATGCTGCCCCCCTGCGCTGGTGCATGACGCTGCAGAAGATGGGCGCGACAACCGTGATCATGGAGAAGTTCGATCCGGAAACGTTCCTCAAGCTGATTGGAACCCACAAGGTCACCGCCTCGCAGATGGTGCCGACCATGTTCGTCCGGCTGTTGAAACTGCCTGAGGACGTGCGCCGCCGCTACGACGTGTCCTCACTGAAGGCCGTGATCCACGCCGCCGCGCCCTGCCCGATCCCGATCAAGGAGCAGATGATCGCCTGGT
>JBMOIB010000158.1:0-6012 GCA_049317545.1 Caulobacterales bacterium
GCGATAGGCGTCCTCGCGGCTGGCGCCCTTTTGCGTCAACGCGAGCAGGACGCGCTGGGAATGGTGCAGGCCGCCCAGGAGCGCCAGATTGCGCGCCATCTGCTCGGGATAGACGACGAGCTTTTCGATGAGCCCCGCGAGCCGGTGCAGCGCGAAATCGAGATGGATCGTGGCGTCCGGCGCAATGCCGCGCTCCACCGAGGAGTGCGAGATGTCGCGCTCGTGCCAGAGCGCGACGTTCTCAAGCGCCGGCGTGACGGCCGCGCGGACGAGGCGGGCGAGGCCGCAGAGATTCTCCGACAGGACGGGGTTGCGCTTGTGCGGCATCGCCGACGAGCCCTTCTGTCCGGGCTCGAAGAATTCCTCGGCTTCGAGGACCTCCGTACGCTGAAGATGGCGGACCTCGGTTGCGAGACGCTCGACGCCGGACGCGACGATGGCGAGCGCGGCGAAAAACGCCGCATGGCGATCGCGCGGAATGATCTGGGTGGAGATCGGTTCGATCGCCAATCCGAGTGCGGCGGCGACATGGGCCTCCACGCGTGGATCGACGGTCGCGAACGTGCCGACGGGGCCTGAAATGGCGCAGGTGGCGATCTCGGCGCGGGCGGCGATCAGGCGGTCGCGATTGCGCGCGAATTCGGCGTAATGGCCGGCGAGCTTGAGGCCGAAGGTGGTCGGTTCGGCATGGATGCCGTGGCTGCGGCCGATCGTCGGCGCGGTCTTGAACTCGAAGGCGCGGGTCTTGAGCGCGGCGAGCACGCGGTCGGTTCCCGCGATCAGGAGATCGGCGGCGCGGCAGAGCTGCACGGCGAGGCAGGTGTCGAGCACGTCGGAGGAGGTCATGCCCTGGTGGGCGAACCGCGCGTCGTCGCCCACGTGCTCGGCCACGTTCGTCAGGAAGGCGAGCACGTCGTGCTTCACCTCGCGCTCGATCTCGTCGATGCGGTCGATCTCGAAGCGGGCCTTTGCGCGATAGGCGCGCGCGGCCTCCGCAGGGATCGTTCCAAGCTCGGCCATGGCGTCCATGGCGGCGGCTTCGATGTCGAGCCAGATCTGGAAGCGCGTCTGCGGCTCCCAGATCGCGGCCATTTCCGGTCGGGCGTAGCGCGGGATCATGCGCCTGGAATGCGGCGCGCCGGCCCGGGCGTCAATCGCGCCCCGGTCAGGTTTCCGATTTCGCCGCTTCGAGCTCTTCGCGGATCGTCCGGCGCGCCAGCAGGAAGAAGGTGAAGGCGATCAGCCCGACCGCGCCGGTCGTCAGGATCGCCCAGCGCAGCCCTTCAGCCGCCCCCATGCCGAGCGCGGTGGCGAAATAATCGCTGACCAGACCAAGCGTCAGCGGCCCAAGGCCCAGGCCGATCATGTTGACGATGAAGAGCATGATCGCGACCGCTGTGGCCCGCAGGCGCGGCGGCACGATGCCCTGCACGGCCGCATAGACCGGTCCGTACCAGAGCGAATTGAGCCCGGTCGGAACGGCCAGGAGCGCGATGCACAGATAGGGGTTCGGCGTCAGCATGGCGGCGACGAAGAAGGGCCCCCCGGCGATGATCGCGACCGCCGGGACGGTCACATAGGCGCGGGTGTCCTTTTTGGCGGCGGCGTCGGCGATCTGGCCGCCGATGAACGTGCCGATCACGCCGGAGACGCCGATCATCAGCCCGAGGAGCAGGCCGATTTCGCTGATCGGCATCTGGTGCACGCGCACGAAGAACGAGCCGAAGAAGGCGATCTGGCCATAGCCAAGGAAGGAGATCACCGCGGCGGCGAAGCAGACGTTCCAATAGGCCTTCTTGCGGCCCAGTTCGCCCAACGCCTTGAAGATCGACGCCTGCGGCGGGGCTGCCGCCTGCACCGCTTTCATGGCGGCGAGCCGGCGCGGTTCTTTGAGGGTTGCGACGGCAACCACGGCCAGCAAAAGCCCAGGCAGACCCACCAAAATGAAGCCCCATCGCCAGCCGAGGCTGTCGGCGATGACGCCGCCGATCGCCAGCCCCAGCAAGGACCCGATCGGCACGCCCATAGAATAAAGCGCCAGCGCCGAGGCGCGGCGTTCCGGCGCGACCTTGTCGGCGATCAGGGCGTGCGCCGGGGGCGTACAGCCGGCCTCGCCGATGCCGACGCCGATGCGCGCCAGGGTGAGCTGCAGGAAGTTCTGCGCCAGCCCGCAGAGCGCAGTGAAGGCGCTCCAGACCGAAAGCGCGATGGCGATGATCCATACGCGGTTGGCGTGCGGCCGATCGGCGAAGCGGGCGATCGGAATGCCGAAAACGGTGTAAACGACCGCGAAGGCGAGCCCGGTCAGCAGGCCGAGTTGGGTGTCGCTCAGGCCGAGGTCCTGTTTGATCGGCTCGGCGAGAATATTGACGATCTGCCGGTCCAGGAAGTTCAGCGTGTAGATGACCAGGAGCATGCCGAGCGCATAATTGACGTAGCCTTTGGACAGGCCCGTCTGTCCCGGCGACGCCGCCGCCGGTTGTTCAGTCGCACTCATGCTTCCCTCCCGGCGCGCGCTTGATGATCAGCGCGCGCGTTTCCAGCAGCCTGCAGCCCGCTTCGTCGCTTGTCCAGCCTCGCGCCCCCGCGCCGGGTCGCCGCCTAGATCAAGCCCAGCGACTTGAAGCTCGCCAAGCCGTGGCGTCCGACGATCACGTGATCGTGCACCCCCACGCCGATCGCCTTGCAAGCGAGGATCGCCTCGCGGGTGATGGCGACGTCGGCCGCCGAAGGGTTCGGGTCGCCGCTGGGATGATTGTGCACCAGGATCAGGGAGGCCGCGTCCAGCTCAAGCGCGCGGCGCGCCACCTCGCGCGGATAGACGGGCGCCTGGTCGATCGTGCCTTCGCCCATCACTTCGTCGCGGATAATCTGGTTCTTGCGATCCAGAAACAGGACCCGGAACTGCTCCCGCGTCTCATGTTGCAGGCCGGCGCGGAGGTAGGCGGTGAGCGCCGTCCAAGACGACACCACCGGGCGGCGCTTGGCCTCAATGCGCGCGGCGCGTTCGAAGGCGGCCTGGATTGCTTTCAGCTCCAGCGCGACCGCGGCGCCGGCTCCTTCGACCTCCGCGATCCGGCGCGGATCAGCGGCGAACACTGCGGCGAGGTCGCCGAACCGGGCGATCAGCGCCTTGGCGAGCGCCTTGACATCGGCCCGCGCGATCACGCGAAACAGCAAAAGCTCCAGCAATTCGTAATCGGCCAAGGCGTCGGGACCGGCGTCCAGAAAGCGGGCTCGCAGGCGCTCGCGATGGCCGAGCTGGTGCGGCTTCGCGCTGCTCGGCGAGGGCGCTTTCGCGACGGGCGGATTGGCGGACGTCGGCGCAGCGCCGCCTGGCTGGTCGGTCGGGCTGGGGAAGTTAAATCCGCCGGCGTCCGCGAGGCTGGTGGGCCGCGGAGCCGAACGGTGCGCCATCAGGTCGGCGGCGCGGCGGCGGACGCCGGCAGCGCGTGCGGACGGTCCAGGCCGGTCGGCGAGAGGGTGAAGATCTCCACGCCGGTTTCGGTCACCGCGAGCGAATGCTCGTATTGGGCGCTGAGCTCTTTGTCCTTGGTGACGGCCGTCCAGCCGTCGTTGAGCACCTTCACCGCGGACCCGCCGAGATTCACCATCGGCTCGACGGTGAACATCATGCCGGGGCGCAATTCCAGGCCCTCTCCGGGGGAGCCGAAATGCAGCACGTTCGGCGCGTCGTGGAAGACAGTGCCAAGGCCATGGCCGCAGAAATCGCGCACCACCGAGCAGCGCTGCTTTTCAACATAGTCCTGGATGGCGTGGCCGATATCGCCCAGGCGGGCGCCCGGCTTGATCATCGCGATGCCGCGCATCAGGGATTCGTAGGTCACGTCCATCAGACGCATGGCCCGGCGCGAGACCTCGCCGACGGAATACATGCGGCTGGTGTCGCCGTGCCAGCCATCGACGATCACGGTGACGTCGATGTTGAGGCAATCGCCGTCCTTGAGCGTCCGCGGTCCAGGAATGCCGTGGCAGACCACATGGTTGACGGAGGTGCAGATCGTATGGCGGTAGCCGCGATAATAGAGGCAGGCCGGCAGGCCGCCATGATCGAGCACGAACTCGCGGCAGAGGTCGTCGAGCCGAGCGGTGGAAACGCCAGCGACGACGTACGGCGTGATCATGTCCAGGCATTCGGCCGCCAACCGACCCGCGCGGCGCATGCCGGCGAACCCTTCAGGCCCATAGAGCTTGACGTGGCCGGTATTGCGGGGCGGGGCGAGGTGGGCGTCGACGTACATGAACTCTGATCCGAATAGGGCAATTCTACACCAGAACGCCGGACGAACCCACCCCTTAGGCGATGGGCGTTGAGCGCCGTTCAGCGGCCTTTTCGTGCGCCGAAACGACGCCCGACATGGGCCTTCTAGAGGCGGACGGCAAGCGGACGCGCAAGTTCGACGGAATCGATCGCAAGCGTACAGGCGTAAGCCAGCACCTCGACGCCACGGGCGGTTGCGGCGCGCAGCGCTGCGGCGAACGTCGGGTCGAGATCGGCGGCCGGGGCGAAAGCCTGGCAGTCCTCGCGCTGGATCACGAACAGCACGACGGCCCGCGCGCCGGCGTCGACCATGTCGGCGAGCTCGCCCATGTGCTTGGACGAGCGGGCCGCGACGCAATCAGGGAATTCCGCGAGGTCGCCGGCGCGGCGCAGGTGCACGTTTTTGACTTCGACGTAGCAGGGCGGGCGGCCTTCGTGTTCGAGCAGGATGTCGATCCGGCTCGCATGGCCGTATTTCACTTCGCGCCGCAGACTTGCGTAGCCCGTAAGCTCGCTAACGACGCCCGCCTGGATCGCCTCCGTCGCCAGGACGTTCGGCAAGGAGGTATCGACGCCGACGAGTCCGCCGTCGGCCTCGACGAAGTGCAAAGACCATCCGAGCTTGCGGCCCGGCCGCGCCTTGGAGAGCCACACCGTGGCGCCCGGATCGGAGACGCCGAGCATTTTGCCGGTGTTCGGGACATGCACGGTCGCGGGCGCGCCGTCGGGGAACACGACGTCTGCGAGAACGCGCTTGTAGCGCTGCACGAGCCTTGCGGGGATGAGCGGTTCGGCGAACCGCATCAAGCCTTCGCCTCGTCGAGTTGCTCGATGATCGTGATCTTCTGCCAGATTTTGCGGCCGAGATTGCCGGCCAAAGTCTCGACGTCGTTGACCGCTTCGATCAGCACGGCGTCGCGTGCGCCTTCAGCGTAGAGCGCGGCAAGTTTGCCGATCAGCGCCAGCATTTCCGAGCAATATTCTAGATAGCGCGTCAGTTCGAAACGGCTCATGGCGCGGGCGGGGGAATGGCTGGTGCGCAGATGAAAATTGGCGAGCAGGATCGTCGGATCCTTCGTCAGCTGGTGCATGTCGACGACGTGCGCCAACGAGCGCAATTCGTGCAGGGCGGCAAGCGCGCGCGCGCGCTTCGTGCGCTCTTCGATGGTGAGCAGGAACCAGACCGTCGCGCCGGCGATGGCGATGAGATTGAAGGCCGAATCGAGCCCCTGCGCGAGCGTCACAGCATCTGCGGGCAACGGATCGATGTGCACGAGACGCACCGCGGCGATCTGCGCCGCGATCGCGGCGGCGATCGTTACGGCCACGCCAAACCGGATCAGCCAATAGGGCCGGCGCAGGCGCTCTGTGCGGTCCGCGGCCAAGCGCGCGACCTGATTGAGTGAGTTCGCGACCTTCGACAGGCCCGATTGCGGGAAGCGCTCGACCACCCGGCGTTCGAGCACGTCGACCGTTTCGACGATCAGGGCCGGGTCCAGGTTTGCGTTCATCCGCCCCTTATCAGAGGCCCGGTCGAAGGGCGCAACCCTACTCTGCGTCGTCTTCGTAGCCGATCAGGTGGAGCGGCCGCGCGCTGATCCCTTCAAGCGCGGCCCAGCGCGACAAGGCGTCGTCGCGGCCATGCGTGATCCACACCTCGCCAGGGGCGATCTCCTTGATCGTGGCGGTCAGTTCGTCCCAATCGGCATGGTCGGAAATGATCAGCGGCA
>JBMOIB010000159.1:0-5983 GCA_049317545.1 Caulobacterales bacterium
GCCGCGGCGAAAACGAAGCCAAGCGCGCCGAGCAAGCCGACGCTGTCTGCCGGAACGGTATTCCGCGATTGCCCGACCTGCCCCGAGATGGTGGTGATCCCGGCGCGGAGCTTCGTGATGGGCTCGCCGTCATCCGAGCCGAACCGCGAATCCAACGAGAGCCCTCAGCGGACGGTTTCGATCAAGGCGTTTGCGGCCGGCCGTTTCGAGGTGACGTTCGACGAATGGGACGCCTGCGTCGCCGAGGGCGGTTGCGAAACGAAGCCTGCGGATCAAGGCTGGGGCCGCGGGAAGCGCCCTGTGATCAACGTCTCGTGGTCCGATGCGAAGGCCTTCGCGGGTTGGCTCTCGCGCAAGACCGGCCAGCGGTATCGCCTTTTGACTGAAGCGGAATGGGAATATGCGGCGCGCGGCGGAACCACGAGCGCCTATTGGTGGGGCGCGAGCGTCGGCTCAGGCAACGCGAATTGCAATGGATGCGGCAGCCAATGGGACAATGCGAAAACGGGCCCGGTTGGGTCCTTCGATGCGAACCCCTTCGGCCTTCACGATACGTCGGGCAACGTCTGGGAATGGGTTGAGGATTGCTACGCCGAGACCTATTCGGGAGCCTCAACCGAAGGTAGTGCGAACACAACCGGAGCCTGCGCCGTCCGGGTCCTCCGTGGGGGCTCTTGGCTCAGCGTTCCGCGGGGGCTCCGCTCGGCGATCCGGTACTGGGACGCCCCAGCCGGCCGGTACAACTTCCTCGGTTTCCGTTTGGCCAGGGCGCTGTAGGATCAGAAATCGCCCCGGTGGGGCGATTTCCCGGAAGCGCGGCGAAGCGCAAGCGCAGCCTTTACCCCCTGCTCCTTAACCTCTTTACGGCCTCCCGCGACAGCGGGAGGCGGGGTTAGGCCTGACCGCGAGCGCTCCGGGGGAGCGATCGCAAGGCCTAACGGGGGCGAAGCCCCCAGCGTTGTGGAGCGCGACCGCGCGCGCCAGGTCGGCCGCGCGGTCGAGCCGGCGGGTCTGGGGATCGCGTTCGTCATCCGGGACGCGGTGACGCGAAGGATTGCGATCTGGCCAGCATCTGGCTAGAATTCAGGGATGCGTGAAGTCGCCCTGTTCGAAGCCAAGAACACATTGTCCGCACTCGTCGCCGAGGTCGAAGCGACGGGCGAGGAGATTCTCATCACGCGGCACGGCGCGCCGGCGGCGCGTCTGGCCCCGATCGAGGCGAAGCTCGCCCGCGCGGAGCGGGCCGCGATCGTCGAGGGCATCCTCCGGTCGCGCGAGGCCTGGGCGGCGGCCAATCCCGAAGCCGCGCGGCCGATCCCGTGGGAAACCGTCAAAGGCTGGATCGACGACGAGCGATGAGCGCGCTCGTCCTCGATGCGTCGGCGGCGATTGGGCTTCTGGCGCCCAGTCAATCCAGTCCGGCGCTCGCACAATTGGCGGCGGATCTGGCGGACTGCGAACTCATCGCGCCCGCCGTGTTCGCGGTCGAGTTGCGCCACGCCCTCCTGAAGCTCGAACGACGCAGGCTCGTCGGCCCGTCCGCACTCGATCAGGATCTGCCCAATCTCGAGCGCCTGATCACACGCGCGCCGCCGCTGAGCCGGCGGGAAGAGGCGGCCGCGCTGGAGCTTGCCCGCGTCGAGCACCTCGGCTTCTACGACGCGATTTATCTCGACCTCGCGGCGCGGATTTCCGCGTCGTTGGCGACGCGAGACGATCCTTTGATCGCAGCCGCGCTGCGCCGCGGCGTCGCGGTGACCGACCTGCGTTGACGGCGAGGGCTCTAGCCCGCCCCGCCTACCGTGAGCCCCGTGATGTACAGGCTCGGCTGGCCAACGCCCACCGGCACCGATTGCCCCGCCTTGCCGCAGGTGCCGACGCCTTCGTCGAGCTTCAGATCATTGCCGATCATCTTCACGCGGGTCAGTGCGGAGGGGCCGTCGCCGATCAGGGTGGCGCCCTTGATCGGGGCCTGGATCTTCCCGTCCTCGACGAGATAGGCCTCGGTGCACTGGAACACGAACTTGCCGCTCGTGATGTCGACCGAGCCGCCGCCGAAATTGACGGCGTAGATGCCGCGCTTGAGGGCGGCGAGGATTTCGGCGGGGTCCTTGTCGCCGGACGTCATGAAGGTGTTGGTCATGCGCGGCATCGGGCGGTGGGCGTAGCTCTCGCGCCGGCCGTTGCCGGTGGCGGCGACGCCCATCAGGCGCGCGTTCATGCGGTCCTGGAGATAGCCCTTGAGGATGCCGTCCTCGATCAGCACGGTGCGGCTCGTGGGCGTGCCCTCGTCGTCGACGCTGAGCGAGCCGCGCCGGCCGCCGCCGACGTCGCCGGCTATGGTCCCGTCGTCGACCACGGTGACGCCGGGCGCGGCGACCCGCTCGCCGAGCCGGCCGGCGAAGGCCGAGGTGCCCTTGCGGTTGAAGTCGCCCTCCAGGCCGTGGCCGACGGCCTCGTGCAGCAGCACGCCCGGCCAGCCGGGGCCGAGCACGACGTCCATTTCCCCGGCCGGGGCGGGGATCGATTCGAGGTTCACGAGCGCCACGCGCAAGGCCTCGTCGGCGAGGGCTTTCCAGCGCTCGGGCGTGGTCCAGGGCGCGTAGACGTCGCGGCCGCCGGCGCCGGCCGAGCCGCTCTCGCGGCGGCCGTCGGTCTCGACGGTGACCGAGACGTTGACCCGCACGAGCGGGCGCACGTCGTCGATACGCGCGCCGTCGGGGCGCAGGATGGACACGGTGCGGCGCGAGCCGGCGAGAGACACCGTGACCTGCACGACGCGCGGGTCACGGGCGCGGACATAGGCGTCGATCTCGGCCAAAAGGTCGGTCTTGGCTGTGAAGGCGGCCGAGGCGAGGGGATCGACGTTGGGGTAGAGCGCGCGATTGGTGCGGGCGGGGGCGGCGTCGAGGGTCGCGGCGCGGCCGCGCTTGGCGGCGGCGGCGGCCTCGGCGGCGCGGTCGATCGAGCCGTCGTCGAGCGCGCTCGCGTGGGCGTAGCCGGCCGTCTCGCCGGCCACGACCCGCAGGCCGAAGCCCTGGGTCGAATCATAGGTGGCCGATTTCATCCGGCCGTCGTCCCAGAGGAAGCTCTCCGATCGGCTGGATTCGAGGAACAATTCGGCGTCGTCGGCGCCATGGGCCGCCTCGGCGAGGCGCTTCTGCGCGTGCGTCCAATCGAAGTCCAAGCTGCCGTCCGCCATCGATGATCGTCCCTTTGCGCCGCGCCGAGCCTGACGCCCAGCGGACTATATGGCGATCATTGGCCTGGGCGCGAGACCGAGAAGCGCGCGAGTTCCGTCTTGGGCGCCGCCCAGTCCGGCGCGAGGCGGGCGGCCTCGACGTAATCGCGATAGGCGCCCTTGAGGTCGCCGCGCGCTTCGCGGGTGATGGCGCGGTTGAAATGAGCGTCCTGCGGCTGTTTGGAGCCGAGTTCGATGCCGCGGTTCAGGGCGGTCTCGGCCTCATCGATTCGGCCGAGCAGGAACAGCGCCGCGCCGCGGTTGACGTAAACGTCGCCCAGGTCGGGCGCCAGGCGTTGGGCCGAATCGAGGTCGGCGAGGGCCGCCTTGCCGTTACGGCGCTGGAGCTGGATCACGCTGCGGTTGACGAACGTGGCTGCCCGGTCGACCCGCGACAAAGGCTCGCCCTCGAGCGCGCCGGTGCAGACGTTCAGGCCCTGTTCCGTCGCGCGGCCGGCCTTGGCCTCGTCGTAGCAGGTCTGGGCCTGACCGCCGCCGAGCACCATCGTCGCGGCGCCGGCCGACACTGGGGCGAGCGTCGCCAGGCACAGCGCGACGGCGAGGGGGCGAATGCGCATGGTCAGGGCTCCAGGCGAGGATCAGGGTTGGGCGGGCGCAGCGGAGGCCGGCGCGCCGTCGCCAAGAACGGCGGCCAGCCGGTCGCGGCGGACCTTGGCGAATCGCGCCAGCTCGCCCTCGACCAGCTCCCAGTCCGGCTTGATGGCGAGCGCGGTGTTGTAATCCTCGTAGGCGCCGCGCAGATCGCCAAGCGCTTCGCGGGCCGCGCCGCGGTTGAAATAGGCCTTGTGGGGCTCGCGCACGCCCCGCTGCAGGGCTTCGGTGATCGCGCCGACAGCCAGCCCCGGCTTGCCGATCATCACCAGCGCCGCGCCGCGATTGAGGCTCGCCTCGGGGGATTTGGGCGTCAGTTCGAGGGCGGCGTCAAAGTCGGCGAGGGCCTCCGCGCCCTTGCCCAAACGCAGGAACATCGCGCCGCGATTGATGTAAATCAGGCCTTTGTTGGCGCGCGACAGGCTCTCGACCGAAAGCGCCTTGGCGCAATGGTCGAACGAGACCGGATCGGTGCGGCCGACGCCGGCTGCGGCGGCGCAGGCGTTGGCGTGGGGCGCGCCGAAAACGTTCTGCGCGGACGTATCCCTCGTGCGCTCGCCCATCGAACCCTGTTCGGCGGACGCGACGCTGAGCGCGAGCGCGCACGAGACTGCGGCCACGCCGGCGAAAACTCTCGCCATCGCCCCTGGAAGCCCTATCGCCCGCATGCTAACGACCCTGCCCATTCGGTTGCGTCGACTGCGACATTTAGGCGCCGGTAGGTCGCCTCTCGGTCGAAACACAGTATATCGCCCCGCTCAAAGGCGCCACTAACCACGGCGTCATGTCGATCGGGGCCGAGGAGGATCGAGCGTGCGTTCAGCAGGGGCGGTTTTTAGGGCGGCGATTGCCGGAATTTCGGTCGCCGCCATCGGCGCATCGACGGCATGGGCCGATCAGCCGGTGGACGGCGGCATTGATTTTCAACCGCCCGCGACAGCGATGAAGGCTGAAATCATCGACTTCCACAATCTGCTGCTGGTGATCATCACGGCAATCACGCTGCTGGTGCTCGGCCTGCTGTTGTGGGTCATCGTCCGCTACAACCGCCGCGCCAACCCGACGCCCAAGAAATTCACCCACAACACGCTCGTTGAAGTGGTGTGGACGGTGGTGCCGGTGATCATCCTGGTGGTGATCGCGGTCCAGTCGTTCCCGCTCCTCTACAAGGAAGAGCGCCCGCCGCCGGCCGAATTGACCATCAAGGCGACCGGCAACGCGTGGTTCTGGCAGTACGAGTATCCGGATCAGGGCGTGTCGATCACGTCCAACATGCTCGACGACGAGACCGCCGCGGCGGAGAGCCGGCCGCGCAAACTTGCGGTCGACGAACCGATCTATGTGCCGATCAATACGAACGTGCGCGTGCTCATCACCTCGAACGACGTGATCCATTCTTGGGCCATGCCGTCGTTCGGCGTGAAGGACGACGCGATCCCCGGCCGCGTCAACGAAGCCTGGTTCAACGTCGATCGCGCCGGCGTCTATTACGGTCAATGCTCCGAATTGTGCGGCCTGCGCCACGCCTTCATGCCGATCGAGGTTCGTGCGGTTCCGAAGGCCGAATTCGAGGCTTGGATCGCCAAGCAGGGCGGCGTGATCGCCCAGGCCGAGCCTGAAGCCGCGCCGACGGCGCCGGCCGAGCCTGCCGCGCCCGCCGCCACTGAACCGACCGCCGCGCCCGCGGCCCAACCGACCCGCTGAGATTTCAGGAGCCCAAACGCATGTCGACCCCAGCCGCTCACGCTGGCGCTCACGACGAAGCGCACGATTCCCATGATCATCGCCCCAGCCTGCTGAGCTGGAAGCGCTGGGTCTATTCGACCAACCACAAAGACATCGGCACGATGTACCTGATCTTCGCGATCATCGCGGGACTGGTCGGCGGCGCCTTTTCGGGCCTCATTCGCTGGGAACTGTTCGAGCCGGGTCTGCAGGTCTTCAACGGGACCGCGTTCGGCGGCTTCTTCGGCAACGAGCACAATTACAACGTGGTCGTGACCATGCACGGCTTGATCATGATCTTCTTCATGGTCATGCCGGCGATGATCGGCGGCTTCGGGAACTGGTTCGTTCCGCTGATGATCGGCGCGCCGGACATGGCGTTCCCGCGCATGAACAACATCTCGT
>JBMOIB010000160.1:0-5893 GCA_049317545.1 Caulobacterales bacterium
TACAGCGTGTGCAGGATGGCGTGGCCGGTGCGGTCGGCGGCGGCGCAGGTGCGCTGGACGGGCGCTTCGCCGTAATTGCGCGTCATGCCGCCGAACGCGCGCTGGTAGATCTTGCCTTCATCGGTGCGCGAGAACGGCACGCCCCAATGTTCGAGCTCGAACACCGCGGCGGGCGCATTGCGGCAGAGATATTCGATGGCGTCCTGGTCGCCGAGCCAGTCGGACCCCTTGACGGTGTCGAACATGTGCCAGCGCCAATCGTCCTCGCCCATGTTGCCGAGCGCAGCCGAAATGCCGCCCTGGGCCGCGACGGTGTGCGAGCGCGTGGGGAACACTTTTGAGAGGCAGGCCGTTTTCAGGCCCGCTTGCGCGCAGCCCAGAGCCGCCCGCAGGCCGGAGCCGCCGGCGCCCACCACCACGACATCGAAGGTATGATCAACCCAGCTATAGGCCGCCAAGGGTCAGCTCCCGCTTCTTAGGATCCGAAGGAAATGCGCAGCACCGCGATCACGGCGGCCGCGGCGAGGACGACCGCGAGGAACATGTTCGCGAGGAGCAGAACCTGTTTGGTCGACGTCTTGTGGATGTAGTCCTCGACAATGACGCGCATGCCGAGGCTCATGTGATAAAACGCCGCAACCAGCAGCAAAGAGAGCAGAACGCTGTTCAACGGCTGCGCGACCCAGCCGCGCGCGCCCTCATAGCCGCCGCGCACACCGACGGCCGCCGACACGACGAACCAGGGCGAGAGCAGCGCCAGCGCGACTGCGGAAATGCGCTGACCGATATGGAGCGCGGTGCCGCTCCTGGCCGCCCCGAGGCCGCGAACGCGACCGAGCGGCGTGCGTAAACCCGGCTTCGCCATCTTTGGCTCCTTCAAATCCGCGCCAGCGCCCAAACGCCGATCGGCGCCACGAGCGCGAAAACGATCACCATCCAGCCGCTGGCGTCAGCCGTCGACGGGGCGTAGCCGCGCCCGGAATCCCAGACGAGGTGTCGGATGCCGTTGGCGAAATGGTAGGCGATCGCGACGGAGAAGGCGTACAGCAGCAGCTCGCCCGGCAATGACGTGAGCGCCGCATGGACGATCCCGAATACGTCCGGCCCGGCCGCCAAGGCGAACAGCCAAATCGCAAGCCCGATTGCACCGCCGTAAAGGCCGACGCCGGTCGCGCGATGGAGGATCGATCCGGCCATGGTGACGTGCCAGCGCCAGACCTGGAGATGCGGCGCCATCGGCCGCTCGCGCGCCCCGCCTGAATTGCCTGAACCGGCCATCGCCCCCTCGATTCCGATAATGGCGGTCAAGCCTTTGACCGGCCAAATCAATGGCGGCGGATCGTAGGGCCCGCGCCCTTCAAGTCAACGGACCCCATGGCCAAGCCGCGCCCTTTCGCCGCGCGCGGGCGCGCCGCATCGACGCGCCGATTTCCATGGGGAGGATAGGGTTTATGGACCCGAAACTTCGCCCCTATGCCGACCAGACCGCGCCGCGCTACACGAGCTATCCGACCGCGCCGCATTTTTCGCCCGAGATCGACGCGAGAGCCTATGCGAATTGGCTCGGCGCGCTCTCGCCGCAGACGCGGCTGTCGCTTTATCTTCACGTGCCGTTTTGCCGGGACATCTGCTGGTATTGCGGCTGCCATACGATCGCCACCCGCAAGGACGCGCCGGTCCTCGACTATGCCGCCGCGCTCGCCGCCGAAATCGGGCTTACGGCAGCCGCCACGTCGGCCCGCGACGTTCATTCGATCCATTGGGGCGGCGGCACGCCGAACATCTTGACGCCATCGGCGTTCGGCGACCTCGTCGCCGCGCTCAACCGGGCCTTCGATCTGAGCCACGTCGACGAACATTCGATCGAGATCGATCCGCGGTCCTTGACGCCAGCTCATGTCGAGGCCTTCGCGGCCGCCGGCGTGACGCGCGCGAGCCTCGGGGTGCAGGACCTGAACGACCATGTCCAGCGCGCAATCGGTCGGGTTCAGCCCTTCGAGGTTGTCGCCCGCGCCGTCGCGCTTTTGCGCGCAGGCGGGATCGCCCGGATCAATCTCGATCTCATGTACGGCCTGCCGAACCAGACGATCGAGGACGCGCGGCGCACGGCCGAACGCGCCGCCGACCTTGCACCGGATCGGCTCGCCGCGTTCGGCTATGCGCATGTGCCCTGGTTCAAGACGCGGCAACGCCTGATCGAGGAGCCCGACCTTCCCGGCGCCGATGTGCGGTTCGATCAGGCTGAAGCCATGCGCGCGGCGCTCGCCCGCTGCGGTTACGCCGCGATCGGCTTCGATCATTTCGCGCGCAACGGCGACGCCTTGGCGACCGCCGCGCAAACCGGCGCGCTCACGCGCAGCTTCCAAGGCTACGAGGCCGATGCCGCCGACGCCCTGCTCGCGTTCGGCGCCTCGGCGATTTCCACGCTGCCGCAGGGCTATGCGCAAAACGCGACGGACGTGAAAGCCTGGGCGCGCGCGATTCGCGAGGGGCATTTCGCGACGATCCGCGGCATCGCGGTGAGCCAAGAGGACTGCACGCGGCGCCGGATCATCGAGGCTCTCTTGTGCGCCTTCGACGTCGATCTCGCAGAATTCGGCGGGTTCGCCGCCTACCCTGGCGCGGCCGATGCGCTGGCGCCGCTCGCGGCCGACGGTCTAGTCGCGATCGACGGCGAGCGCGTGCGCGTCACTGCGGAAGGACGCCCGTTTGCGCGGCTCGCCGCGCAGGCGTTTGACGCCTATCGGCCAATTGGCCAGGCACGGCATTCGCGCGCGGTCTGACCCCGCGCGCGATTTTGCATCGCCTCAGTGATCGTACTGGCGCGCACGCGGCCCGGCGGGCGCCGCATAGCGATCCCGCAGCTCAAACGCGCGCACGTTCACCGGCTGCTCGACGCCCGCGATGAATACCGCCGTCGGCCAGGTGCTCGTCTCCAGCGGATCGCCAGACCAGATGACGAGATCGGCCGCCTTGCCGATCTCAAGCGCACCGACGTCGCTCATGCCCCACATCTTGGCGGGGTTGGCCGAGATTGCGCGGATCGCGGCCTGATACGGAAGACCGTAAGCCACGGCCGTGCCGGCGTTGAAACGCGCTTGGCGCAGATTGTTGATGTCGCGGCTGCCGATGATCGCAATCGTGACGCCGGCCTTGTCGAGCCGTGCAGCGTTGTCGAGGCGGGCGCCAAGAACTTCGAAACTCTCGGGAAGATTCGCGAGCGAGTCGATAATGACGGGCGTGCCGGATTTGGCGAGGTCGTCGGCGACCATCCAGCCTTCCGCGGCGCCTTCGAGGATGACGCGCACGCGCTGTTCTTTCGCGAACTTCAAGACTTCGCGGATGTCGGACGCGCGGTCGACGCGCACCAGTAGCGGAACTTTGCCTTGCACGACGGGGACGAGCGCCTCGAGGTCGATCCGCGACAGGCCGAACTCGCGCGTTGCGCCGGCCTCGTAGGCGGCGCGGTTGCGGGCGAAGGTCCGCGCATCCTCAAGGGCGGAGCGAACGAGCACCATGGCCGCGCCCCGCGAGCCAGCCGTGCGCGCGCCGCTTTCGCCGAGATCGAGCGCGACCGCGACCTTGGCCTTCACCAGAAGATCGGCGCCGTCGGACAGCTTCACGATGGCGGCCTGTCCGGCGAACAACACCGGATCCGGCTGGCCGACGCCGCCGCCGGCGAAGGCGTCGTGGCCGTCGACCTCGCCGTCGTCCTTGTGGCCGCCGCGCTCGGTGGTGCGCACCGGAGTGACGACGGCGCGGGTCAGGCCGATCTGGCGGGCGAGCGGCACCTGCGTCGAGTTCGGATTGATCCCGTACTGGAGATCAAAGCCTGCTGAGAGCTTGCCGGCGCGATCGTCGCGCGTTTCGTTGACGGCGTTGATCTCGGTAACCGTGAGGTTCGAGGAGGCGGCGATGAAGCCCGGCGCAACGGTTGCGCCTTTGGCGTCGATCACGCGGGCCCCGGCCGGCGCCTTAACGTCGGCGCCGAGCGCGATGATCTTGCCGCCGTCGATCACGATGGCGCCGGCGGGGATCGCGCCCGCCGCAGTCGCGGTCTCGATGCGGGCATTGACGATGGCGATGGGCTGCGCGAACGCGGCCGGCGCAAGCGCCAGCGCGGCCGCAGCCGTCAGCATACGGAAAATCGCAGGACGGATCATGGGTGGAACGCCCCTTCCCCCGGCTGGCCGAGGACGAAATCGGATTTCGGCTGGTACCGCGGATCGGCCCGGTCATAGGTGAGCGCGCCGTCGGTGAAGACCTTCTCGGCGAGCGCGTAGACGCTGAACGGATTGCGGCTCCAGACCACGACGTCGGCGCGCTTGCCGGCCTCGAGCGAGCCGGTTTCCTTGTCGATCCCCATCGCCTTCGCGGGATTGAGGGTGATCCACTTGATCGCGTCGGCCTCGCTGATGCCCATGCCGACGCGGTTGCCGGCGGCCATGGCGACCGCAGCCTCCTGGTTCAGGCGCTGCGTGATGATCGCGTCGTCGGAATGGATCACTGTGCAGGCGCCGGCCTTGAAGCCGATCGCCGCGTTGGCCTCGATGCCGTCGTAGGATTCCATCTTGAATCCCTGCCAATCGGCCCATGTGGCGAAGCAGATGTTCTCTTTGGCGAGCAGCGGCGCGACCTTGTAGGCCTCCGACGCGTGGTGGAACATCGAGATCTTGTAGCCGAATTCCTTGGCGATATCGACCATCACGGCCATTTCGTCGCCGCGATAGCAATGGTTCTGCACGAGGATTTCGCCGCGCAGGACCGCGGAAAGCGTGTCGAGCTGAAGATCGCGCTTCGGGGCGTCGGCCTTTTCGCCCTTTTCCCGCTTGGCGCGGAAGTCGTCCCATTTGCGCTGGTAGTCGGCGGCGTCGATCCAGGCTTTGCGAAAGCCGGCCACATTGCCCATCGCGGTCGAGGGCTGGCGGTTTCTCGATCCGTAAACGCGCTTGGGATTTTCCCCGCAGGCCATTTTAAGGCCATAGGGCGCACCTGGAAACTTCATGCCCTGCATCGTCACACTCGGCACGTTGCGCACCGTCACCGAGCGCCCGCCGAACAGGTTGGCCGATCCCGGGAGGATTTGCAGCGTGGTGACGCCGCCCGCGCGCGCGCGGTCAAATCCAGGATCATGTGGCCAAATCGAGTGTTCGGCCCAGACCTGCGCCGTGTTCGGATCGGTGGCTTCGTTGCCGTCCGAGCGCGCTTGCACGCCCGGCGAGGGATAGACGCCCAAATGGCTGTGGCTGTCGATCACGCCGGGCGTGATCCATTTGCCGGCCGCGTCGACCACTGTCGCGCCGGCCGGGATCGGGATATCGGAACCGCCGACGGCGAGGATCCTGCCGCCCGCCATCACGACGATCCCGCCGTCGATGCGAGCGCCCGCAGCCGTGAGAATGGTCGCGCCCTTGAGCGCGGTGGTCTGCGATGGCGCGGGCGCATACGTGCTGGGGAACGGATTGGGGTTGGCCATGGGATCAAGGCCCGCCGCCAAGGGCTTGGGCGGCGTCGCGGCCTTGCCCTTCGCCGATTTGCCCTTGCCGGCCGTCTCAGTCCCCGCCGACGCCTTGACCGCCGGCTCCTGGCCGGCCTGCGTCGTCGCGCATCCCGATGCCGCAAGCGACGCCGCCAAACTGGCCGCGATCGCCGCCGCGCTTCTCCACCCCGCCATCCGGTGCTCCCTGCCCCTCGACGCAAGTCTAGGAATTGACCGGATTATCGGCCCCCGCGCAAGCCGCCGCGCCCGCCGCGCGCGCGGCGCGTTGATTTCCCGAAAGCGCACGTCCATAAGGCGCGCTCTGGACAGGTGGCCGAGTGGCTGAAGGCGCTCGCCTGGAACGCGGGTATAGGGGAAACTCTATCGAGGGTTCGAATCCCTCCCTGTCCGCCA
>JBMOIB010000161.1:0-5876 GCA_049317545.1 Caulobacterales bacterium
TACGTGCCCGCCGACGACTTGACCGACCCCGCGCCGGCGACCTCCTTCGCCCACTTGGACGCGACCACCGTTCTCAACCGCGCGATCTCGGAAAAGGGCATCTACCCGGCCGTCGATCCGCTCGACTCCACCTCGCGCATCCTCGAGCCGCGCATCGTCGGCGAAGAGCATTACGCGACCGCGCGCCGCGTTCAGGAAATCCTCCAGCGCTACAAGGCGCTGCAGGACATCATCGCCATTCTCGGCATGGACGAGCTCTCGGAAGAGGACAAACTGGTCGTCTCGCGCGCCCGCAAGGTCGAGCGCTTCCTCAGCCAGCCGTTCCACGTGGCCGAACAATTCACCGGCTCGCCGGGCGTTCTCGTAGACGTGAAGGACACAGTGCGCGGCTTCAAAGGCCTCGTCGACGGCGATTACGATCACCTGCCGGAGCAGGCCTTCTACATGGTCGGCACGATCGAAGACGCCATCAAGAAGGCCCAGAAAATGGCGGCGGACGCAGCCTGAAATGGATGCTGCGGCCATCGTCGAGGATTTCCGGATCCAGTGCGTCGCGCCGCTCGCGGCCGGCGCCTGCCCGGTGATGGCGGCCGAAGCGGCGGGGCTCTCGCGGGCGCCGCCGCCGGCGGGCTCGGGCAAGGGCGTGATGGCGTGGCGCACGCCCGGCGGCGGAACGCTGCTGATTGACGCCTACGCAACCAACGCCTGCCGCGTGATCCTGCCGGTCCGCGCGCCGGCCCAAGTCGCCGATGCGCCGCAAGGCGTGCGAATCCGCGTCGAAACCAGAGACAAGGCAGACGTCCTCGTGGCCGAAGCCGAAGGGTGAAACATGGCTGAGAAATTGACGTTCGCCCTCGTGTCGCCTGAGCGCGAGCTGTTCCACGGGGAAGTCGATCAGGTCGTGGTGCCGGGCACGGAAGGCGAGTTCGGCGTTTTGCCGCGGCATGCGCCCCTGATGGCGACGATCAAGGCGGGCGCTCTGCGCATCCTCGACGGCGGCGGCGAGCGGCGGATTTTCGTCAACGGCGGCTTCGCGGACGTCACGCCGGCGGGCCTCACCGTGCTCGCCAGCGACGCCGTGGACCTCGCCGACATCACCGTCGAAGAGATCGAGGCCCAGGCCAAGGACGCGGCCGAGGACCTCGCCGACGCGAAGGATGAGATCCATCGCGTGCGCGCTCAGGTCGCGGTCAACCGCCTCGCTGCGTTGCGCGCCGCCAAGGGCTGACCGCTCCGGTCGCACGGCGCTCCAAACTGGGCGATGACTTCGTTGCGGCCCCGAAACCTATTCCGCATGAGTGGGATAGGAGGGCGCGGGCGCAATGGGCCGTTTCGGCTGGACGATTGACGGTTACCCGCTTGGCGATGCTGCGGTCTGCAGCGGTTTCAATCGGCCTTCTGCGCATGTGCTGTTCGACCATCCGCCAGACTGGCGGATATCGACGGTGCGCTCCGTCTACATGTCCTGGTTTTCGTTCGATTGCAGCGAATGGCGGGCCGCAAGCGCGGAACCTTCAAGCCCGGCGATCACGATAACGGTGGATGGGTTCGCCATCGACTGCCGCCTTCTGTGCACGCCGTCGCCGCCGGCCCGCTTCAACCGGGAAATCGCCAATTCGCCCTGGTTCGAGAACGCCGCCTTGGTCGTGGCGCGCCATCGGCGGCGGGTGTTTTTGTCGCCGGCAGAGACTTTGCGCGACTGGGCCGGAGCGCCGCACGACGTGCGTCTGCAGGCGATGCGGGCCATGTCGAAGGTCACGGCCGCTTTTGCCCTCTTGGGCGACGCCAGCGCGGTGATCTGGCCTCTGTCGGAAACGATCTGGACGCCGCGCACGGCGGCGTTGGCGGCGCATGATTGGCTGCCGAGCCTCTATTGGGTCAGGGCGCGCGTGCACCAAGAGCGCGGCCTCGACGGCGAGCCGGTGTTCAGCGCGGCGTCTTCCGGCCTTTCGGCCTTGGCTGGATGCGAAATCGCTGTGCGCGCCACGGAAGAGACGGGGCGCCGGCAGGTCGCCCGCACCTTGACCAACCTCATCTCGGACCTCGTCCAGCGTGGCCCGGACGGCGCAGAGGACCTGTCGCGCGCCCGCCATTCCTGGCGCTCGGCCTTGCGCGCAACCAGCGTCGGCGCTGGAATGAGCGTGGAATTGGTGCGCTGAGCGTCAGGCGCCGGGCGCCGTCGTCCATGGGAACAGGCCGATTTTGCGCCGGCCCGGCGCTTTGGCGCCGTCCGCGCCAAGGCCACGGGTCTTCAACCAGTCAAGCGCCGCCGCCGCCACATTCCCCGATTCCGGTTCGCCGATCAGCCAATGGCTCATCTCCGGAAACTCCAGGAAATCGGCCTGGCCCGAAGGGAAACGATTCACCAGCCGCCGCAGCGTGGTCGCCGGATTGACGCGGTCCTGGCCGCCGGCGAGCGCGAGCACGGGCGCCGCAATCCTGTAGACCGGCGCGGCGCTCGACATCGCATGGTCCATCCACCAATGGACGGTTTCGGCCATCGCCCGCCCGCTCTCGGGGACGAACTTGGCGAAGGCGCGACGCGCCTCGTCCCGGGGCAGGCGGTCCAGCGTGGTGCGGCGAGCGATCGGATAGTCCGGAGCAATGGGCCGGCGCCAGAAATCGCCCAGCATGGCCACGCCAAAGGCGTTGGCGGCCTCGTCGAGCGTCGTCGGCGTCACGCCCCAGGGCGGCGATGAACCCACGAGGATCAGGCCGGCGACGTCCAGACGCGTCGCCGCGATCTGCGCCACCAGCCCGCCGAGCGAATGGCCGATTAGGATCGGCGCGCCGCCCAATTGCCGCGTGTAATGGACGATCGCCTCAGCGTAGTCGCGCACGCCGCTCTGAGCGAGACAGTCGAGATCCGCGCCGCGCTCATGGTGCGGCAAGTTCGGCGCATGGGTTTCATAACCCGCGGCCTCGAACGGCTTGCGAAAGCCATCGAACGCCCAGCCGCCGCAGAACGCGCCATGAACGAAAACGATGGGCCGCGTCATGCGTCACGCCAGGACGCGGCCGCGTCGGGGACGCCGACGCCGGCGATTTCAAATTCTGGATGCCTCAAGCCTTGATCCCCTCGGCGTGGCGGCGGAAACGGCGCGCGACTTCTTCGTACACCGGCCGCTTGAAGGGGATCACAAGCGAGGGGGCCTCGTCCAGCCGCGCCCACCGCCATTGGCCGAATTCCGGCTTATGGAGATCCAGCCGAACGTCGGCGTCACGGCCCAGAAATCGCAGCGCAAACCATTTCTGCTTCTGCCCGATATAGCGTCCGACGCCGCCGCGGGCGCGCACCTCGGGTGGGAACTCATAGGTCAGCCACTCGGGCGTCTCTTCGACGATGTCCACCATCGACGGCGCCAAGCCGACCTCTTCCTCCAATTCGCGCAATGCCGCCTCGCGCGGCGTTTCGCCGGCGTCGACGCCGCCTTGGGGCATTTGCCACATGTGGGCGCTTTGCTGCCCGACCCGTCGTCCGAGAAAAACGAGCCCCGTCTTGTGGAACAATGCGAGGCCGACATTCGGGCGATAACGGTCCAAATCCACGGTCGCCGTCGTCACGCCCATCCGCCTCCGCGCGCCGAATCCCGGTGCGTCACTTGGGTTTTGCGCGCAGGTCCATGACCGTCGAGGCCGGCGCCAGCTGATAGCCGCGCTCCTTCAGACCATCCGCCCAAAACTTGATCTGTTCGATGGTGACAGGGTAGGCGAAGCCGGCGCCGAGCGCACTTCCATTCTGCAGGGCGAGAGCCTCCAGATTGAGCAGCTGATCGTCGATCGCTTCGGCGTCGCGCCGGATGTCCAGGACCCGGTCTGCGGAGGCGAACGGCAGCCCCTGTTTCGTCGCTTCTGCGCCAAGCGCGCTGCGGGGCCCGAGGCCATTGCCGACCAGCGCAAGGCCGCGGTCCTTGAGCGCCTTGAGGACGGGGGGCGTCGCCGTCGGCGACGTTGAGAACTTGGCGCCCTGATAATTCATCACGGCGAAATAACCGACGGCGCGACCGAGGAGGTATTCCAGGCGCGACACGTTCGATTTGGCGTCGAGACCGGCGAGCAGGGTTTGCGGCCCGGTGTCCTCGTCCATGTCGAACGGCTCCATCGGGACCTCGATCATCACCTCGTGTCCGGCGGCGCGCGCCTTGTCGATCCACGACTGAAGGTTTTGCGCATAAGGCACGAACGACAGGGTGATTTCCGGCGGCAATTCCGAGATCGCCTGCTCGGTCGCGGCAGCATTGAAGCCTAGCCCGCCGACGATCACGCCGATCTTCGACTTCCTGGGATCGGGCGTGAACGGACGCCTATAGGCTTTGTAGCTGGTCAACCCGCCGGGGCCCATGACCGGCAATTGGCCGTTTGGGCCGGAGACGCTCAATCCTTGGAACGGCGCGGCGGGCAGCGGCTCAACCGCTGGCTTGTCGCTGGCGTCCGCCATGTGGACCTGGGCCTCGCCAAGCGGGGCTTCGTCGATGGCGTCAAGGCTTGGATCGATCACCACATCCGCAAGCGGGGCGCGCAGCGGGCCTTCGGCGACCGGCGTTAGCTTCACGATCGCACGGGGTCCGGCGGCATTCGGGTCGCCGAAAAACGCGATCGACGCATAGGCGCCGCCGCCGATCAAAGCCAGCGTGGCGACGCTGAGAACAGGATGCAGGTAAACCGCATGCGCGGGGCTGCGGACCTGCGGCCCTTTGCGGGGCATCTCGACCTCTTACCGACGGCGGCGCTCATGCTCGGGCGCCGGACACGGGCGAGCGAGAGCTATTCGCGATTCGGTAAACAGATTCGGAATCGCTGCGCAGAGCCACGCGATCTGAACCTGTGAGTCGATGACGCTTAAGTGGTCGCGATCAGCCGTTCTTGGCCCGCAGGCGCTCGGCGACGACGCCTTGGCGCAAAAGCTCCATGGCGCGCTTCATCTGATAATCCTGCTTTTGGTCCCAGCCGACCGGCGGCTGGTCTTCCGGCACGTGCGGGCCGCGGCGCTTGGCGCCCGTCTCGTTCGACAGCGCCTTCGGCAGGTCGGCTTCCGACAGGCCGATTTTCTTCAGCTTCGACGTGTCGATGCGCGTTTGAGAAATTTCGACGTCCGGCTCGATGCCCGAACCCTGGATCGAACGTCCGGCCGGCGTGTAGTACCGCGCCGTCGTGAGGCGCAGGGCGCCGTCGCGACCGCCCTTCAGCGGGATGACGGTCTGGACCGAACCTTTGCCGAACGACGTGGTGCCAACGACCAGGGCGCGGCCGCGGTCCTGCAGGGCGCCCGCGACGATTTCCGACGCCGAGGCCGAGCCGCCATTGATCAAGACGACGATCGGCACATTGGCCATCAGCTCGCCGCGGCGGGCGTTGTAACGTTCGATGTCTTCCGGACGGCGCCCGCGGGTCGAAACGACCTCGCCGCCATCCAAGAACGCGTCGGATACCGCGATCGCCTGGTCAAGCAGCCCGCCAGGATTGTTGCGCAGGTCGAGCACGATGCCGCGCAGCCCCGGTCCGCCCTTGGCGCGCACTTGCGCGATGCCGTCGTTCAAGGCGTCGCCGGTCTTTTCGTTGAAGGCCGACACGCGGATAACGCCCAGGTCGCCATCCATCCGCGCCGTTACCGACCGCACGGAGATGATCTCGCGGGTCAGGTTTACGTCGAACGGCTCTTTGCCTTCGCGGGCCACTGTCACAATGAGCGACGTGCCGACCGGGCCGCGCATTTTGGAGACGGCCTCGTTGATGTTGAGGCCGATAATGCTCTCGCCGTTGATCGCCGTCAGATAATCGCCGGCCTGAATGCCGGCGCGGCTGGCGGGCGTCTCGTCGATCGGGGAGACGACCTTCACGACGCTGTCGTCCATCGTCACTTCGATGCCGAGGCCGCC
>JBMOIB010000162.1:0-5849 GCA_049317545.1 Caulobacterales bacterium
ATCGCAAGCTACGCCTTGCTCACCGCCATGACCGCGCAGGTCGTCGGGCTGAAGCCCGGCGTGTTCGTCCACACGCTTGGCGACGCGCACCTTTACGCCAATCATTTTGAGCAGGCGCGCCTGCAACTGACGCGCGCGCCGC
Source organism: Caulobacterales bacterium (assembly GCA_049317545.1). Lineage (GTDB taxonomy): Bacteria > Pseudomonadota > Alphaproteobacteria > Caulobacterales > Aquidulcibacteraceae > REEB506. The sequence continues at coordinate 143 of JBMOIB010000162.1, forward strand.
TTGCGCCGCCCCGCCTGCATCTGGCCCCGCACAAGCGGGACCTCGCCGCCTTCGAGATCGAGGACATCGCCTTCGAAGGCTATCAGGCCCATCCGGCCATCAAGGCGCCTATCGCCGTCTGAGCTCCCACCGCCCTATGGATCAACAAGCTTACACTGCCCGCCTTATGAGGCTCGTCATCCCCGCGACGGCGATCGTGACGACCGTCTATTCGACGGGCTTCACCTTTGCGGTGGCGACAGCCCCCGAGCCGGTCGGCGAACGCAATCCGGCCGATCTCGTCACCTCCGGCGAGCTGAAGTCTGGCTGGCGCTATGAGGTCTTCCAGAAGTCCTGGCCCAAGTCGTACACGCTGGACGTGCGTGGCGTGCAGCCCGGCGCGCCTGGCGTGTGTGCGATCGACGTCCGCGGGTGGCCAAAGCCCTTGATGGCGACGCCGGGTCCCGGTGCGACGATCCGCGTCGTATTCGACCGGCCCTTGGAGGGGATGTCCTCGTCCATGGTGACGATCGATCTGATGGAGGGCACCCGTTTGGCCTGTGCGGTCCGGGTGACGAATGGCGTCGTCCTGGAGTCGCCCGCCATCGTCAAGCCGCCTGAGCCGGAGCCGTCGCGGCCGATCGCGCGCGCCGAGCCGCAACCGGCCCTCGCGCTCTGATGCGGCTCACTCTGGTCGTCGCGCGCGACCGCAACGGCACGATCGGCAAGGACGGCGCGCTGCCTTGGCGCATGCCCTCCGACCTCAAACACTTCAAGCAGGCGACCATGGGCAAACCCGTGCTCATGGGGCGGCGAACCTGGGAATCGCTCGGACGCCCGCTGCCAGGGCGCGCCAACATCGTCGTCACCCGCACGCCGGCCTTGCGCGCCGTCGGCGCCTGGACCTTCTCCGACCTTGCAACCGCGTGCGCAGCGGGCGTGGCCATGGCGGCGGCGGGTGGCGGCGAGGACGTGTGCATCGTCGGTGGCGCTGCGCTCTACGCCGAAGCCTTGCCGATCGCCGATCGATTGATCGTCACCGAAATCGATTTAGCGGTGAATGGCGGCGATACGACCTTCCCAGCCTTCGACGAGAGCGCATTCGTCGAGACGTCGCGGACGCCGCTGCCGCGCTCGGCGCGCGACGATGCGGCGGCTGTCGTTCGGGTGCTGGATCGACGCTGATCTAGGGCCCAATTCCGTAGCCGGCCAATGCGAGTCCCCGGGGAAAGGAAAGCCGATGGTGGTCGCTCACCATTCGGCGTCCGCTGCAACCAGAGCCAGCAGGGACGCTTGGAATTGCTCGCACCTACGGACTAAACCGCAGAACCGTCCACAGTCACGACCTCGCCTGGGCCCAAAGTCTCGAGTTTGGTCAGGATCAAAGGCGCCAGCGGCGCCAGCGCCTCAAACCGATTGGAAGGCGCCCGCAAGATCACCACGCCGAAAGCTCGGGTCGACACCGCGTTTTGCGCAGGCATATTCCTATCAACGGTGATGAACGCACTGAAGGCGCCGTCGATACTGCGAAGAAGAGCGCCGTTCTTTCTTCCGGCCCATCCTTCTTGCTGCACGGTTCGAACAACATGACCCGCAAGGAGGCCGCCAAGGCGCCGTGGCAGACATTCGTCTAGGAGGACGCGCATATCCGCTTACTTGAGGGCGGCCGCGAGTCGCTCGCGCGCGTCTTCCAGGAATTGGATGACCTGGGCTCGATCGACCGACGGAAAGTCATCCAGGAAAACATCGATGGAATCGCCAGCTTCCAGATAATCCGTCAGCGTCTTCACCGCGACCCGCGTGCCGGAAAACACGGGAGTGCCATCCAGGATATCTTGATCGACGGTGACGCTTTGGACGCTCATCCGATCATCCTCTCACTCTGCCGCGCCAAAACCAAATCATCGCAACGGGGGGACGTGCAACACGGCCAACCGATCGAGGCGCGCGCCCCCCCCAGGCGTTCAATGATGCAGGGGGCGAAAGGCTGCTCTCGATCAGCCGGCTCGGGGCGGTCATGATAACCACGAACCGCATTCCACAGATATAGGGGCGACCGTGCGTGATCTGGGGGGGACTGTACGGCTCTAAAATCGTTGTCGTTTGCAGGAATGGCGCAATCTCTCGATCATGCTATGGCCTGATGGCGTCGGCGTTTCGGCATCTCGCCGGTTCTGAGGAACGGAGGAGCGCCATCGCCGAAGATCCTGGCATTGAGGCGCTTACACTCAGGGGCAATGGGGAACGCCATGACCGCTTTCATCGCCGCACTTGCGGCCTTCATCCTGATCCACCTCGGCTTGGCTGCGACCGGGCTACGCGCCCGTCTCGTCGCCGCCATCGGCGAGGGGCCCTATCGCGGTCTCTTTTCGATCGCCTCGGCCGTGCTTCTCGCGGCGCTCATCTTCACCTACGGCGCCGCCCGCAGCGATCCCGCCAATGTCGCGCTCTGGTCGCCGCCCGCAGGGATGCGCCACGCCACCTATCTGATCGCCGGGATCGGCGTGACCCTGGCGTTCGCGGGCCTCTTGACGCCGGGGCCGACGCTCGCGGGCGCGGAGGGCATGCTCAAGTCTGAAACGCCGGCGCGCGGCGTCCTCTACATCACACGCCATCCGTTTTTGTGGGGCGTGTCGCTCTGGGGCTTTGGCCACGCGCTCGCCAATCCGGAACTCGCGCCGACGCTGCTTTTTCTCGGACTGGCGGTCATGGCCGCCCTCGGCACCCGATCGATCGACAAAAAGGGCGCCGTGCGACCGGGCTGGCCGGCCTTCGCCGCGGTGACCTCCAACGTGCCCTTCGCGGCGCTGATTCAGGGCAGGGCCAAGGCCCCCATCGGCCAAATGATCGGCCCGCTGGTCATCGGGGTGGTGATCGCCGGGGCGGTTTTATGGGCCCATCCGATGGCGTTTGGCGTCAATGCGCTTCCCAATTAGCGGCCCCTTAAAGGGAATCGGTCATGGTCGCGTCGGAGTTGCCCCATGTCCCGCCCGGCCGTCATCGATTGCGACCATTTCCACACCATGACCGGAGGGGATCGCGCCCTCCAGGCTGAGGTGCTGGCGATCTTTGACGAGCAATCCGAGCTTTGGCGCCGGCTTTTGATCCCTGATGCGCCGGTCCACACTTGGCGTGACGCCGCCCATACCGTTAAGGGCTCGGCCCGTGGGCTCGGCCTTTGGGCGCTCGCTCAGGCCTGCGAAACCGCCGAGGCGTTGGCGAAGAACGGCGTCAAGGACGGTCCGGTCATCGCCGCCGAACTCGCCAAAGTCCGCGCCGCTCTGGTCGAAGCGACGGAAGTCATCCGCCACGTGCTCGAAACCGGCGATTGTCAGTCGGTTTGAGAACGCGCTCGCCCTCAACGATGGCTGCCTTTGTCTGCGCGGGCCGGGTATACACCTCTCTATGACGCGCTTCGCATTGCAATTCGGCCAGACCCAGCCAGGGCTCGTTTACCGCGAGCGGATGAGCGTTTACGGCGTTTGCCCGCACGGCGAGCGTGAAATCGCCATCGTACGCATCGGCCGCGAGGCGCCCTTCGAATACGATTTGCCGGGCGGCGGGATCGAGTCCGACGAGGACGAAGCCGGCGCGCTCATCCGGGAATTCATCGAAGAGACTGGATTGACCGTTTGGCCGCACCGGATCATCGGACGCGCCGGGCAGTACTGGCTCAATGACGGCGAGCCGCGCAATTCGCTGGCGGCCTATTATGAAGTCGAATTGTCGGCCGACGACGCTGACCCGACCGAGCCGGATCATAAGCTCATGTGGATGCCGCCGTTGGAGGCCGCACTCTTGATGCGCCACGAGAGCCACGCCTGGGCGATCCTGCATTGGGTCCGTACGCGTCGCGCCGCGCAGCGCGTGTAGGGGAGAGGCGCATGGGGCTCTATTCCCGCTATGTGCTGCCGCACCTCATTAATTGCGCGTGCGGCGCGCGACCGATCGAAAAGGAGCGCGCCAAGATCGTGCCGCGCGCCGCGGGCGTTGTCCTCGAACTCGGGTTCGGCTCGGGTCGCAATCTCGCCCATTACGACTTTGCACGGATCGAGAAGATCTACGCGCTCGAGCCTGAACCCGGCATGCTTGAATTGGCGCGCAAGGCCGCAGCCGGCGCCCCGGCGCCGATCGAAATCCTCCCCGAAAAGGCGGAGGATTTGTCTCTTCCCGAGGCGAGCGTCGATTGCGTCCTCGTCACCTATCCGCTGTGCACGATCCCGGACGGCGTCGCCGCGCTCAAGGCCGCCCGCCGCGCGCTCAAGCCCGGCGGGCGCCTCTATTTCTGTGAGCATGGCCTGGCCCCTGACGCGCAGGTGGCGCGAACCCAACGCCGCATCGAGCCGCTCTGGTCGAGACTTGCCGGCGGCTGCCATCTCACGCGCGATATTCCCGCTCTCCTGGGGCAGGGCGGATTTCGCATCGAGGACCTGACGTCCTGGTACTTGCCGAGCACCCCTCCGTTCGCGGGCTATACCTATCGCGGCGCGGCGGTCGCGGCCTGACGCCCAGTGCGCTGCGCGCGGCGTCCTTAACCCAGGGGCATTGGCGACCCCACGCTCGCGTCCGCGACGAATCGCATCGCCAGAAAGAGGCGCTTGGCCTTTCTTGATGTTCCGGTAATGTTTGCGCCAGCGTCCGCTTGCACGGGGCGGCGTGCATGGCACGGCGCGAATATTGCCTGTGACCCGCCGAGCGCATGGGCGCTGGGCCGGATGGCGAGAAACGAGCGGGTGCGCAATGGATGCGACCTATATTTCGATGATCGCGGCCTCAGTCGCGGGTTCGGTCCCTTTTAGCGACGAACTCGACGGCCTGCCCGGAGCCGAGGCGGCGCCCAACGCCTACGTCGCCGACGCCCAGGCGCCGATCGGCCGGCAAAAGAGCCTCTCGCGGACGTTTGAAGTCGAAGCGGCGTCGGCCCCGCCGGCGTCGGCGCCTTCCGAGCCCCGGCTGCGCGCAAAAAGCGAAGTGTTGCAGCTGGCCCGCGCAACGATCGCGCGGACTGATTATCGCGCCGCCGCCTCGTCGCGCGGTTTGACGTTCGCCGCCGCGCAACCGACGCAGGCCGCCCCCGTCGGCCTTGGCGGGCGATTGGCGCGCATCGTCGACGACTATCGCGCCCCAAATTGGGACCATCCCGAAATCTACGTCTATGCCGCCTCGTCGCGCGACGCCGTGGCGTGGGGCCCGCGCGCCATGCGCGAGCTGCGCGTGCAGAGCCGGACGCCGATCGGCGATCGCCAGATCGGGATCACCATGCAAGCGTCAGCGCTTCAGACCTCGCTCGCGTACATCGAGCGCGAAGTCTCGAACGCGCATCGGACAGATCGCCAGGGCTTCGTCGCGCTCGCCTTGACGCTGCGCCGCTGAGGCGGTCCGGTCATTTCTCCACTATGCGCAGGTGCGTCGCCTCCGCCCGGCATTGACGTTCGCGGCGAAGCCCCCAACGTGTGGTCCGCATCAAGGAGAGCATTCATGGTCCGTCTCGAGGACGAAAAGCCGGAAGCCCAGGGTCCGACGCCGCCGCAGGTCGACAAGGCGCTGTTCGAAGCCCGCCAATTGCTTCTGACCGGCGAAATCAACGATGTGCAAGCGCGGCGCGTCAGCGCGGCGCTGCTTGCGCTCGCGGCCGTCTCGGACGACCCGATCACCCTGATCTTGTCCTCGCCGGGCGGTCACGTCGAAAGCGGCGACATGATCCACGACATGATCAAGTTCGTGAAGC
>JBMOIB010000163.1:0-5837 GCA_049317545.1 Caulobacterales bacterium
CGGGTTTGGTGGGTTCGCCCCGCCAGGCTTCCCACGCGAGCCACCCGAGATAGGCCACGCCGCTCCAGCGCAGGACCTGGTAGAGCCCGGGCGCGGCGAGCACCAGTTCGCCGATCCCGAACGCCGCCGCCACCATGTAAAACGCCAAGCCGGCCGTGATGCCGGCCACGGCGGCGAGGCCGACCAGGCGCCCGCGGGTCGCGGCGAGCACCGCGAGCCACGACATGTTCGGCCCGGGCGTCAGCTCGATGAAAAAGACGGCGACGAGGAACGGCCAGATGGCGCCGGGGTCGATCGGCCAGACTTGATGGGGGATCACGCGTGCAGCCGCGCGCCGTTACGTTCCATGACGCACGGCTTCGATCTTGTTGCCGTCGAGGTCGCGCACGAAGGCGCCGTAATAGTCCGGATGATATTCAGAGCGCAGGCCCGGGCTGCCGTCGTCGTGGCCCCCGTGCTCGACCGCGGCGATGTAGAAGGCGTCCACCGCCGCGCGCGACGGCGCCGCGAACGCCAGGTGCACGCCATTGCCGGCCGAGGGCGCGCCGCGGTTCAAGGGCAGGCCGATCCAGAACACCGGCTTGCCGCTCGCGTCGCCGTAGCCGACCGAAACGAGTTCGCCGCTCGGCAGTCTCGTCGGCATGACCGCCGTCATGCCCAGTGGGGCGAGCACGGCGTCATAGAAGGCCTTCGCGCGGGCGACGTCGCTGACGCCGATGGAGACGTGATCGAGAGGCATGGAGCATTCCTTTAGGTGTGGGCGTCGAACAGCGCGCGCGTGCGCGCCCATGCGAGGTCGGCCTGGACGGGATCATGGTCGCCGCCGCGGTCCGAGAAAAAGCCGTGCCCGGCCGGATAGAGGTAGATCGGCACGTTCGGATGCGCCGCGCGGACCTGATCGACGTCCGTCATGGGAATGTGAGGATCGCGCTCCCCGTAATGCAACGCGATCGGCGCGCTGGGCGTCTCGTCAAGAAGGCCGATGATCATGCGGCCATAGAAACCGCTCGCGGCCGTAAGCCCCGTGCAGCGGCAAGCGGCGAGCCAGGCGACTGTGCCGCCCCAGCAGAAGCCCGCCACGTAAACGGGTCCGCCGTCGCCCGCGAGCGAGTCGATCGCGGTCTGGCAATCGGCGGCGACTTGCGTCCAGGAGGAGGCGGCGACCGCCGCGCGCGCCTTGGCGTAGCCCGCTTCGTCGAAGCCGGCGTCGAATGCGGGGTCGATGCGTGCGAAAAAGGCCGGCGCGAGGACATCGTAGCCATCCGCGGCGAAACGATCGGCGAGGGCGCGCATATTGGCGTTCACGCCAAAAATCTCCTGCACCAACAGGAGGCCGCCGCGGCGCGAACCGATCGCCGGCGCGGCATAGGCGGGCAGGGGCGCGCCGTCGAAGCGGCTTTTCAGGTCGATCCAGGGCATGCGGTGTTTTGCCTGCAGCGGCGCGCGCCTGCAATGGCGGTTGCGGGGGGGCGTGAGCGGCGCATACTGGGCGCGGAGGTCGACCATGCGTCGCGCCCTGAACGCCGTTGTGCTGATCGCCATCGCCCTTGCAGGATCAGTGATCGCGCGCGCCGGCGTCGCGCCGCCGGTGGCCAATCCCGCCGCGAGCGCCACCGTCAGCGATGAGGCGGAATTCGCCATTCCCACCCGCAAAGACCGCATTGGCCGCATTCTCGCGCCGGTCTTCGTCAATGGCCGCGGCCCCTACCGGTTCATGGTCGACACCGGCGCCAATTCCTCGGTGATCAGTCCGCGGCTCGCAGACGAACTTGGCCTTGCCCCCACGCCCAATAGCGAACGCGCAACGGTGCACGGCGTCACCGGCATGCGCGAGGCGCCGACGGTCGCGATCGCATCGCTGCGCGCCGATCGCATCGAGCGCGTCAATCTGCGATTGCCGGTGATCGACGGCGGCGTGCTTTTGGACGCCGACGGCGTGTTCGGGGCGGACGCGCTGGTGGGGCGGCGGCTGTTGGTCGATTTCGTCGATGATCGCATCGAGATCGCGCCGAGCGGGCGGGCCCGCCCGCTGCCTGGCTCCGTGAAGATCAGCGGCACGTTGCGCTTTGGCCAATTGCTGATGACCCGTGCAAGGGTCAGCGGGGTTTCGGTCGCGGCGGTGATCGACACCGGCGCAGAACGCACGATCGGCAACCGTGCGCTCCTGGAGGCCCTGCGCGCCAAGCGCGCCGGCATGAAGGAGTTCGGCGCGGTCATGTTTTCCGGCGCGTCCGGGATCGCAATGAGCGGCGAATTGATCTTCACGCCGCTTGTCGACATGGGCGGTCTTCAGGTCGCCAACATTCCCCTCGTGATCGCCGACGCGCACGTCTTCGACGTGTGGCGCCTGAAGAACGAACCGGCGCTGCTCGTCGGCATGGACGTGCTCGGCCAGGCCAGAGCCATGGCGATCGACTATCGGCGCTCCGAGATGGAACTCGTTCTGGATCCGGCCAACGCGACAGCGGCGCGACGGAAACGCTGAGCAGAACCGATCAGGCGTTGAAGCGGAAGTGCATCACGTCGCCGTCCTGGACGATGTATTCCTTGCCTTCCAGCCGCATGCGGCCGGCTTCCTTCGAGCCCACTTCGCCGTTGTGCTTGACGAAATCGTCGAAGGTGATCGTTTCGGCGCGGATGAAGCCTTTTTCGAAGTCCGTATGGATGACGCCGGCGGCCTGCGGGGCGGTATCGCCGCGGTGGATCGTCCAGGCGCGCGCCTCTTTCGGGCCGACCGTGAAATAGGTCTGCAGGCCAAGCAGGGAATAGCCGGCGCGGATCAGGCGGTTCAGTCCGGGTTCGGACAATCCCAGCGCCTGCATATACTCCGTGCGCTCCTCCGCGGGCAGGACGGCGAGTTCGGCTTCGATCTTGGCTGAGATCACGACGGTCTGGGCGGCTTCCTGCGCGGCGCGCGTCTCAACGTAGCGCGACAGCGCATTGCCGGTTGCGGCGCTCTCTTCGTCGACGTTGGCGACGTAAAGGACGGGCTTCGCCGTCAACAGCTGCAGCATGTCGAACGCTTTGCGCTGATCGTCGCCGATCTTGACGCGCCGCGCTGGGCGGCCGGCGTCGAGTTCGATTTTCGCAAGGTCGAGGAGGGCGAGCACCTCCTTGGATTCCTTGTCGCCGCCCTTGGCCTTCTTCTCGACGTTGGCGCGGCGCTTCTCGACGCTCTCCAGGTCAGCGAGCATCAATTCGGTTTCGACCGTTTCGAGATCAGCCAAAGGATCGACGCGGCCGGCGACGTGCGTGACGTCGCCGTCCTCGAAACAGCGGCAGACGTAGATGATCGCGTCGCACTCGCGGATGTTGGCGAGGAACTTGTTGCCGAGGCCTTCGCCCTGGCTCGCGCCTTTCACGAGACCTGCGATATCGACGAAGTTCATCCGCGCGGGGATGATCTCCTTCGACCCGGCGATCTTGGCGAGTGCGTCGAGACGCGGCTCCGGCACGGCGACCTCGCCGACGTTCGGCTCGATCGTGCAGAACGGATAATTGGCGGCCTGCGCCGCCGCCGTCTGGGTGAGCGCATTGAAAAGAGTGGACTTGCCGACGTTCGGCAGGCCCACGATGCCGCATTTGAAGCCCATGATGACCCGTCCTCGTGGGCGGTCCGACCGCCAGGGTCCGCCTTCCTATCGTTGTCCCCGCCGGGCGCCAATCGCCCAATGCGCGAGACCAGTTAAAGATTCTCCGCGCGCGAGGAATAAGGGCTTCGACGGTGCGTTTTCCACAGTGCGCACAATAGGTTGTCGCTGCGAGGGTAGGGTCATGACGGGGAAGAAGACGGGCTTCGGCTCCTTGATGATGTTTCTGTCCATTCAGGCGGCGATGTTCATGGCCCCGGCGGCCGCGCAAGTCCCGGCTCCGACCGAGCCGCGCGCCGACGCTGTAGCCCATGAATCCGGCCCGCTTGAAGGCTTGTCCGGTCTCGCAGAGCGCCTGAACGACGCTGCGGCGGACGCCTTCTCGTTCCGTTGGTTCGAAGCGCCGACCCCTGAAAACCATGTCCAGATCGAGACTGACGCCGCAGCCACGCTGGCGGCGACGGTCGAGGTCAGCATGGCGGCCTGGACGTTCGAGCCGGCCTTTGAGACCGCCGACCTCGCCGCGCTGGTGAAGACGGCCGTTGAGTCCGCCCAGGGCGACTGGCTGTTCTGAGCCAGGCTCTCCAAGGACGTCGCCAAGTCTAGATTATTCACCCTCTCCCGGCGGTCCGCGCCGGGCCGGCGCCTTTTCGGCCGGCGCAAGGCGCAGCACTTCGGCCTGGTATTTCTCATCTTCGCCCGCCGCGAGGAGCGGCGCGGCGCGCGCGCACGCGTCGATCAAGGCGGCGACCCATTCGGCGTCGGATTTCGGGATTTCGCCCAAAACATAGTTCTGGACCGCGTCCTTGGCGCCGGGATGGCCCATGCCGAGCCGGGCGCGCCGGAAGTCATCGCCGATATGGGCTGTGATCGAGCGTACGCCGTTGTTGCCCGCTGCGCCGCCGCCGCGCTTCATCCGGAACCGTCCGGGCGCGAGGTCGATCTCGTCGTAGAAGGCCACGACGTCGCCCGGCGTCAGCTTGTGGAAGCGCATGGCCTCGCCAACCGCCTGGCCCGCCTCATTGTAGAAGGTCTGCGGCTTCATCAGCAGCGTCTTCACGCCGTCGATCTCGCCGTCGGCGATCTCGCTTTGGAACTTCTTGCGCCACGCGCCGAAGCGATGGACGTCAGCGAAGGCGTCCATGGCGAGGAACCCGACATTATGCCGGGTCTTGGCGTATTTCGGACCGGGATTGCCGAGGCCGACCAGCAAGAGCATGGCGGACGTCCCAAATCAGGCGCGCCGCGGGCGCCCCGCAGGGCGGCGCAATTACTTCTTGTCGCCCTTTTTGGCGGGCGCCGCTTTGGCTGCAGCCGCCGGGGCGGCGGCAGCGGGCTCAGCCGGAGCCTTGTCGGCGCCGCGGCCGGTCAGCGTCATGATCGTCATGTCGCGGTTGCGGACCGCGGGGGTGCAGCCCGGCGGCAGTTCGATCGCGGAAAGGTGGACCACCGCGCCGATGTCGAGCGCAGAGATGTCGACCATGATTTCTTCGGGGATCCGCGTCGCCGGCACCCGCAGACGCAGGACGTGCTCGACGATGCTGAGCGCGCCGCCGCGCTTCAGGCCGGGGGACACTTCGTGGCCCTTGGCGTGGACCGGCACGCCGACCTCGATGACCGAGTTCTCGTCGACGCGGTAAAGGTCGAGATGGACCGGCTCTTCGGTGACGGGATGATATTGGATCGCCTTCGGAATGACCGGCTGCTTCTCGCCCTTGTGGTCGAGCGTGATCAGGTGGGCGATGAACTTGCCCGAGCGCAGGGCCTTTTTCAGTTCCGTCGCCTTAACCTCGATCGGCACCGAGCCGCGGTCGCCGCCGTAAAGGACGCCTGGAACGAAGCCCGAGCGGCGCGTCGTGCGGGCTGCGCCCGTGCCGACCGCTTCGCGACGCTCAACCGAAAGAACGATGCCCGCCATGGGGGTCCTCTATAACGCCAATAGGAAGCGCTGCGCCCGGAAGGGGCCGCTGCGCCGCCTGCAAACCCTAAGGAAGCGGGGCATATAGCTGAACGGGCGAGGGCGTGCAATGGGGATGGGAGTGTGGGGCTGAGCCGCCTGGGCGCACTTGGGGACTACGGATGTCGGGTCGGATATGGCTCGAGCCGCTGGGCGATCGACCTGCCGCGTTCATTCCTTAACGCCCCATCGCGCGAGCGGTAGCGCCCTCGACGCGCCAATGGCCAAGCTCTCGATCGCGATGTGAGTGGCATCGCGATGTGAGTGGCGTAGAGACGCCTCGCCGCCAA
>JBMOIB010000164.1:0-5825 GCA_049317545.1 Caulobacterales bacterium
GCGATCGACGCCAAGCCTGTGCGCCCGAGCGTGCTCGTCGACATGGCGGGCGCGGGCGACATCCAGCGCGCGGTGCATGCGCGTTTCGACGGCGCGCTGAAACACTCGATGATCGTCGGCGCCACGCACTGGGACGCCGCGCGGCCAAGCGCGCCGCCACCGGGGATTGCGCCCGTGCTGTTCTTTGCGCCGGACCACATCGTGAAGCGGACCCGCGAATGGGGCCCGGCGGTCTTCCAGGAGCGGGTCGCAGCGGCGCAGGCGGCCTTCATCGAGGCGGCGACCTGGCTTGCGATCGAAGAAGCGCATGGCGCCGACGCGACGATCGCGGCCTGGCGGGACCTGGTCGACGGGAAGACTGCGCCGGAGGCGGGGCTGATCCGGAGCCTCTAACATGAACGGCATGTGGGGACGGGTCGCGGCGTATGGCGCGGCGCTCGCCGTCGGCGCCTTCGCGCTGCAATGGCTCGACTACCAGCACCTGGCGCGCGCCTATTCCACACAGTTCGTCGTTGCGCTCGTTGCGGCGGGCTTTCTCGGGCTCGGCGTCTTCGTCGGCCTGCGCCTGTTCCGCCCGGCGGCCGATGCAGCGGCGTCCGCGCCGGCGGGGGAGGGCGGCGGCGCGGCGCAGCGTGAGGCGCTCGGCATCTCGCCGCGGGAGTACGAAGTGCTCTTGGCGCTCGCGGCCGGCCTCTCCAACAAGGAGATCGCCCGCAAGCTCGACGTCTCGCCCAATACCGTAAAGACGCACGTGTCGCGTCTGTTCGAGAAGCTCGGCGCGCGGCGGCGCACCGATGCGATCATGCGGGCGCGCACCCACGGCCTTTTGTGAGCGCCAAACGGACGATTTCGGCCCGATCACCCATTTGGGCGACTGTTTTCCTTCGCCAGGCCAGGGCCTTGATCGCGCGCCAATGCAATGGAGATTGAGGCGATGAGCGCGAGAATTCTGCGGTTCGGGTGTGGGGCAGGGCTGATCGTCGGCGCCGCGCTCTATCTGACGACGGTGCTGGCGGGCGGCCATTCGCCCTCCGGCTCCGTCGGCATGCTGATCGGCTATGCGACGATGCTGGTCGCGCTGTCGCTCGTGTTCGTCGCGATCAAGCGGGAGCGGGACCTCGCGCGCGGCGGCGCGATCGGCTTCTGGCCGGCGCTGCTGATCGGGCTCGGGATCAGCATGATCGCGGGCTTCTTCTACGTCGCGGCGTGGGAGGCGGCGCTGGCGACCACCGGCATGGATTTCGGCGCGACCTATGCGCAGGGCGCGATCGAAGCAGCCAAGGCCCGCGGCGCGACCGCCGAGGAGATCGCCAAACTGACCGCGGATATGGCCAAGTTCGCCGCTGATTATCGCAACCCGCTGATCCGGGCGCCGATGACGTTCGTGGAGATTTTCCCGGTCGGCGTGCTGGTCTCACTGGTCAGCGCAGGCCTCTTGCGGAACCCCAAGTTCCTGCCGGCGCGCTAGAGTTTCGGCGTCGGATAGGTCGTGCCGGAGACGCGATGAAAGAGCGTCGCCATGGCCACCAGGGCCACGGCGCCGACGAGCACGGGCGCGATCAGGAACGAGAGCTTCGCGTTCAGTGCGAACACCACGATCGGGTCCGCCGCGCCGGGCGGGTGCAGGACGCGCAAGACCATCATCATCGCGATCGCCGCGCCAACGGCGATGGCCGGCGCCCACCAGGCATCCGGCAGGACGGCGTGCAGGGCGAGCGCGGTCAGGGTCGCAACGACATGGCCGCCGATGACGGCGGACGGCTGGGCGAGCGGGCTGCCCGGCGCGCCGAACAGCAGCGCGCACGAGGCGCCGAACGGGGCGATGAGGAGCAGCCAAGGGCCGGATTGGGTGGCGAGGGCAAGCGCGCCCACCGCCAGGCATGCCCCGATCCCAGCAAGGACGATTGCGCGCGGGCGCGGGGCGGGCTGGTGGCGGGCGAAGAAGTGGCGCATCGGCGAAGCTTACGTTTGCGCGCGCCCATTCGATACGAGGCGCGGGCCTGATCCGCGGGCTCGAAGGTTGGGCGGCGCCCTGAAACTCTGCGAAGTCAACCCGTTCAGCCGTCATCATGCCTTTGCAAAAGTTTGCTAAGCGCCGGTTTTGGGGAAGCTTTTCGGGGATTTATTATGATGCGGGCGTTCTGTGGAGCCGCGGTGATCGGCGCTCTCATTTCGGTGTCCGGCGTCGCGTTCGCGCAGCCGGCGCCTTCAGAGGCGGCCGATTTGGGCGAGATCGTGGTTCTCGGACGCGGCCAACCCCGCCAAGTCCAGTCCGTCAGCGGCTCCGAACTTCTGACCGAAACCCCCGGCGCTAGCCCGCTCAAGGCGATCGCCAAACTGCCAGGCGTGTTTTTCACGGGCGCGGATCCGTTCGGCTCCTATGAGTACGCCGCGACGCTCAACCTGCGTGGCTTCTCCCAGACGCAACTCGGGTTCACGCTGGACGGCGTGCCGCTCGGCGACATGAGCTATTCCAATCACAACGGCCTGCACATTTCGCGCGCCCTCATTTCCGAGAATGTCTCGCGCGCGCAATTGGCCCAGGGCGCGTCCGATCTCGACGCCGCATCGACCAGCAACCTTGGCGGGACGCTGAAGTTCTTCTCGCGCGATCCCGCTGAAACACTTGGCGCGGACTTTGCGCTCAGCGTGGGCGACGATCAGCATCGTCGGTTTTTCGGCCGCGTCGATACGGGCGCCTTTGGCCCGACGCGCGCCCGCGCCAGCCTCTCTTACGCCGACAGCGCGACGAACGTGTGGACGGCCAATGTCGGCGAGCAGACTTCGCGTCAGCTCAACGCCAAGATCGTTCAGCCGCTCGGGTCCAACCATGACGTGGCGTTGTGGGTGAACGCGTCGCAGCGTCGCGAGAACGATTATCTTGAGCACTCGCGTGCGCAGATCGCCCGTCTCGGTTATTTCTCAAGCTATCTCGCGCCCAATTATGCGCTGGCGATCCAAATCGCCGATGTTGCAAACAACATCGACGAGGATGGCGACGGGTTCTCCGATTGGACCGGGGCCGCGCCCATCAATCCCGCAGCGGGAACGCAATTCCCGGGCGCCTTCGAGACGCCCGACGACGCCTATTTTCAGGGGTCTGGCTTGCGCGATGACGTCATTGGCGCGCTCACCTGGAATGGCCGGATGAGCAAAAACGTGCGCGCCTCCGTCACGGCCTACAGCCACACGAACAAGGGCCAAGGCCCGTGGTTCACGCCCTACGTTTCGTCGCCGAACGCCTATGATCCGGACGCTACCTCCGACAATGCGCCGATTGCGTTTCGCGGCTTCAGCTATGACTTCACGCGATGGGGCGGACTTGGCTCGATCGAAATCGAGGCCGGCCGCCATCGCTTGCAGGCGGGCGCCTGGTACGAAACCAACGCGTCGCGGGAAGGCTTTCGGTACTTTGGCCTCGATCGCGCGCGGCCCAATCGCGATTCACTAAAGTTCCAGGAGGACCCGTTCTACGTCGACGATTTCTTCTCGTTCGATACGGAAACGACGAAGATCTACGCCCAAGACACGTGGCGGCCGTCCGACGCGCTGACGGTTTTGTTCGGCTTCAAGGGCCAACGCGTCACGAGCAAGGCGACCAAAGAGATCGAGGACAACGTTCGCGTGCGTTCCGGCGATGCGGGGTACACGTTCGGTGAGATCTCGGCCGAAGATTGGTTCCTCCCGCAGGTCGGATTTGTTTATCGCCTCAACCCATCCAATGAAGTTTTCGGCTCGGCAGGCGAGAGCCTCGCGGCTTTCGCGTCGCAATCCGGCGGCGTCAACGCGAACGGCTCGCAAGCGGCCATCGACGACGCCGTGGCGACGATTGAACCTGAACGCTCGCGGACCTTTGAACTTGGATGGCGGTGGCGCGGGGAGCGGTTCGAGGCGCTGGCGGCGATCTACCGGGTCCAGTTCGAGAACCGGCTCGCGGTGTTCTTCGCGTCGGACAGCCCGATCCTGGTTTCGGAAGCGATTTACCGCAACGTCGGTTCGGTCGAGACGAACGGCATCGAAGCGAGCCTGCGCGCGCAATTCACCGACGCGGTCTCTGGCTTGGTGTCCCTCTCCTACAACAAGTCGCGGTATCAGGACGATGTGCTCCGCGACGACGGCGCGCTCGAAATCGCCACCAAAGGAAAGACGGTTGCGGGCGCCCCTGAAAAACTCGCGAAAGCCGATTTGACCTATGACGACGGCGCCCTGTTCGGCGGGGTCAGCTATTCGTACAGCGGCGAATGGTTCTACACCTACGAGAACGACAATCCCGTCCAATCGGTTTCGCTCGTCGACCTCCATCTCGGCTATCGCTTCACCAAGGGGATCGCCAAGGGCGCCGAAATCAGCCTCGTCGCCAGCAACGTGTTCGATGAGCGCTACATTTCGGCTTGGTCCGGACTGGTCGAGCGCGATCCCGACGGCGATCAGCAGGTTCTGTTCGTCGGCGGGCCCCGTACGACGTACGTGACATTGCGCAAAAAGTTCTGATCCGAATGACGACGCAGCGCGGCGGCCCGCCGCGCTGCGTCGTCGCGCTCATCGTCCAGAAATAAACGCAAACGGCGCACCCGCGCCTGCGTCGAAAGCGCGCCAGTCCTGGCCCAAGAGGCTGAGCGCGCTGGCCGCTGCCTGGCGGGTTTCCGCGCATGCGCCGCCGCGATACGCCGCCGCGCCGGAACGATTGACGGCGGGCCCGATCGCGGCGAACCAAACATTGTCGGCGCCGATCACGCCGGTGCGATTGTATTGCGGTTGGTAGCGCGGATTGAGCTGGTGATAGCGAACGGCCGAATGGTCTTTCCAGGCGCCGGGCTGAACATCGCCGCGTCCGTGATCTGTGGTCACGATCAAGGTCGTTTGGCCGCGGTAATAGGGGTCGGCCTGCACAAATTCCCAGATCTGACGCAGCACGTCATCGCCGCGCTCGATCGAGGCGAGGTAGCTCATGTAGTCGCCGTCGTGAGCGAATTCGTCGGTGTCGCCGAACGCGAGATAGAGCACGCGGGGCTTTTTGGTCTGCATCACTTCGCGTCCGAACCGCCACGTCATTGCGTCCGTCGGGCCGCGCCCGGCGAACTGGGCGTTCACAGGAATGCCGCTGCGCTTTGAATTGACGATCTTGTCGAACAGCGACCAGGTGCCAAGCATGTGCACCTGCCCCTTGAAGGCATCGGCGCGGTTCAAGTGTTCAAGGAACGTGACGTTCTCGTTCCATTTGTCGTCGTTTTCCACGATCCGCGGATCGGGTTTCCCGGTCAGAAGCTCGTTATAGCCCGGGTAGGAAAACCACATGTCATTGGCGACGCGTGCACATTCGCCAGCGTCGCGATTGCCGATCAAGACGCCCTGCGTCGCGACGACCTCGTGCAGGAACGGCGCAAGCGCCGCTGGCCGGTTTGCAGGTTTGAGATAGGGCTTGTCGACCCCGTCCTCGAACCAGTCTTTGGCCACGTACTTTTCATCCTTCGCGATCTTTTCGTCGGCGCCGCGGAAGATCTCCTGCCAGCGCACGCCGTCGAAGGTCACGATGATGAGCTTCGGTTCGCCGATCGTCCGCGCGCCGGGCGCCGGCTCCGCCACGGCCGCCGGCGCACACGCGAGCGCGAGCGTGAAGGCGGCGGCGAGCAGCCGAGCGGCGTGAAATGTCGTCAATTGCATCAGCATGGTGCGTCCTCCTGGACGGCTTCATTTAGCCGGGCGGTGCGACGCTGAGGTGACGAGCGATCAGCCCGCTCGCCTTGTTCAACCGCGCCCCGGCAAAGCCCGCCGCAGCGAGCCTGCGAACCATTTCAGATAGCCGACGAGTCCCCGGAACGCGGCCC
>JBMOIB010000165.1:0-5782 GCA_049317545.1 Caulobacterales bacterium
GCGCAGCGCAGCCCTCAGGGAACCAGTATCACGCTGCCCGTCGTGCGCCGGCCTTCCAGGTCCGCGTGCGCTTTCGCCGCGTCCTCGAGCGCGTAGCGCGCGGGTTCGGCGATCTTGACGGCGCCAGATGCGATCGCCGCCCAAAGATCGTCGGCGGTCTCCTGCAGGAGGGCCGGCGTGCGCGTGTAGTGGAACAGCGTCGGCCGCGTGAAGAACAGCGAGCCCTTCGCAGAGAGCAGGCCAGGTTCGAACGCCGGCGCGGGCCCCGAGGCATTGCCGAAGCTCACGAACATGCCGAGCGGGCGCAGGCTGTCGAGCGAGGCCTGGAACGTGTCCTTGCCGACGCTGTCGTAGACGACGTCCGCCCCCTCGCCTGATATCTCTCGTACGGCGCTCGCGATATTCGTCCGCGTGCTGACGATCACATGATCCGCACCCAGACGTTTCGCGATCTCGGCCTTTTCGTCCGATCCCGTCACGGCGATCACCGTCGCGCCGAGCATTTTGGCCCATTGCACGAGGATTTGGCCCACGCCGCCCGCGGCCGCGTGGATCACGCAGACCGTCCCGCGTTCCACGGGAAACGTCTTTCTGAGAAGATAACGCGCGGTCATGCCCTTGAGCATCGAGGCCGCGGCGATGGCGTCCGAGACATCGTCCGGAATCCGCACGCATCGGTCCGCGGGGACGACGTGGGCCTGCGCATAGGCGCCGATCGGGCCCGAGCAGAAGCCCGCCCGGTCGCCCACGGCAAAGCGCGTCACGCCCTCGCCGACCGCCTCCACCACACCCGCGCCCTCGAGCCCGAGCCCGGACGGCAGAGGGATCGGGTAGAGGCCGGTGCGATGGTAGGTGTCGATGAAGTTCACCCCGATCGCGGTTTGCCGGATCAGCACCTGGCTAGGGCCGGGCGCGGGGGTTTCGACGTCGACGAGCCGGATGACCTCCGGCCCGCCCACGGCGTCGATGCGCGCCGCCCGCATCAGGACGCCAGCGCCTTGTCGAAGAACGCGATCGTGCGCGCGTCGGCGACCTTGGCGGCGTCGGCGTCGTAATGGGCGCCGCCGACGCGCGTGAAGGCATGGTCCTGCTCGGCATAGACGTGAATCTCGAACAGCGGATTGCCGGAGAGCCCGGCCTTGATCGCGTCCTGCGCCGCCGGCGGCACGAACTGGTCCTTGCCGGCGATGTGCAGCATCACGGGATGCTTGGCGTTTGCGGCCTGCGCGAGCTGCTGCTCGATCGACACGCCGTAATAGCCGACGCTAGCGTCGCTATCGGTGTTGCAGCCGGTCAGGTACGCGAGCAGCCCGCCCAGGCAATAGCCCATGGCCCCGACCTTCTTGAGCCCGAAGGCCTGGCGGGCGAGCGTCAGCGTCGCCTGGATGTCGCCGACGCCCTTGGCGCCGTCGAAGCGCTTCATGAGATCAAACGCCCGCGCCCACTCGGCCTCGGTCTTGTCGGTGAGCTCGACGCCCGGCTCCAGCCGCCAGAAAAGGTCCGGCGCGATCGCCAGATAGCCTTGGCTCGCCAGCCAATCGGCCTTGCCGCGGATGCCTTCGTTGACCCCGAAAATCTCCTGGATCACGACCACGCCGCCCTTGGGCGCGCCGCTCGGCTGCGCCACATAGGCCTTGAATGAACCGTCGGCGACCTGAACGTCGCGCCATTGGGTGCTCATCGCTGCGCTCCTCATCCGGCCCTTGCGCCGGCTCTGACCTTGCCATCGACCGCAAACCCTGTCGGGGATCGGTCGCGAGGGCTTATAAGGCCCTGGTTGGAGCGACGCCCATGAAATTCACGATCGAAGTCGAGTGCTCGCCGGAAGAAGCTCGCCGGTTCGTCGGCCTGCCCGACGTGACGCCGATCAATGAAATGCTGGTGCGCGAGATGGGATCGCGCATGGAGCAAAACATCCAGCTGATGGCCCCGGAGCAGATGATGCGCTCCTGGTTCAGCGTCGGCACCCAGGCTCAGGACGCCTTCATGAAGCTCATGACGTCCGGCGCGCAGAACGCGCTCAAAACCATGGGCGGGGAATGAGGTCAGGCCCTGACGGGTCGACGATTTTCGCCCTGGCGTCCGGCGCAGGCCGGGCCGGGGTCGCCGTTCTGCGGATTTCGGGGCCGGGGGCAGGCGCGGCGCTCGCCGCCCTTGCCGCCCCGCCGCCGCCGCCGCGCCGCGCCGTGGTGCGCAGCCTGAAGGACCCGCGCACGGGCGAGGTTCTCGATCAGGCCCTGGCGCTCTGGTTCCCTGGCCCTGCGAGCTTCACCGGCGAGGACGTCGCCGAACTCCATCTCCATGGCGGGCAGGCCGTGATCGCCGCCGTCGCCGACGCGCTCGCCGCCCAGCCCGGCCTGCGCCTCGCCGCGCCCGGCGAATTCACCCGCCGCGCCTTCGAGAACGGCAAGCTCGACCTCGCCCAGGCGGAAGGCCTCGCCGACCTCATCGAGTCTGAAACCGAGGGCCAGCGCCGCCAAGCCCTGCGCCAGATGGAAGGCGCGCTCGGCGAACGCGTCGCCGGCTGGCGCGCCGCGCTTCTCAAGGCCATGGCGCTTGTCGAGGCCGAGATCGATTTCCCGGACGAGGACGTGCCCGGCGGCGTCTCCGCCCTGGCCGCGCCGATCCTCGCAGATCTCGAAGCCGACATGCGCGCCGAGCTCGCCGACGCTGGACGCGGCGCGCGCGTGCGCGACGGCTACCGCATCGCCATTCTCGGCGCGCCGAACGCGGGCAAGTCGAGCCTCCTCAACGCGCTCGCCGGACGCGACGCCGCGATCGTCTCCGACATCCCCGGCACGACGCGCGACGTGATCGAAATTCGCATCATTCTCGCGGGTTTTCCGGTGTGGATCGCCGACACCGCGGGCCTGCGCGAGGCCGCCGACGCGATCGAGGCGGAGGGCGTGCGTCGGGCGCTCGCCCGCGCCGAGGAGGCGGACCTGCGCCTCGCGCTCGTCGCGCCCGGCGATGCTCCGGATCCGGCGCTTCTCGCTATGCTGAAGTCGGACGATCTCATTCTCCGCTCCAAAGCCGACATTGACGCGGGCGCGCCGGCGTCGGTCGCCGCCGACCTTTCGATCTCGGCCCGCACGGGCGAGGGCGTCACAGCACTCCTCGACCGCCTCGCCGCCCGCGTCACTGCGGCGCTGGGCGGGGCAGGCGCGCCCGCCCTGACCCGCGTCCGCCACACAGCCCTCGTGACCGAGGCCGCCGACGCGCTCGCCCGCGCCCAGACCGCGCTCGCCGCTGCCCCGGAGCTGGCCGGCGAGGACCTGCGCCTTGCCGCGCATGCGTTCGGCCGCCTCGTCGGCCGGATCGACGTCGAGGACGTGCTGGGCGAGATCTTTTCGAGCTTCTGCATCGGCAAATGAGGGCGGGGCGGGGCTGTGCTCGCCCCCTCGTCATCCCCGACGGAGCGCGCAGCGCGGAGATCGGGGACCTTGTTCGGGGAGTGCACCTGGAACGAGGTCCCGGGTCGAGCTCTCGCTCGCCCGGGATGACGCAAAATAGCCCCGGCAAACCCCTGTAGTTCAACGTGAAACTCGGCGCTCAAGTAAAGCCCAAGTAAACCTTGCCGGCCGTTAGCACGTTCCACGGGAAACGTCCGATTTCGGACAATCCGCCCATTTCGGTTTCACGTGGAACCGGCTCCCCGATTTTCCGCGTCTGCGCTATGAGAAGCCCATGACTTCAGCCCCCAATTCCTTCGACGTCATCGTCATCGGCGGCGGCCACGCCGGCTGCGAAGCTGCGGCCGCGGCCGCCCGGCTGGGCGCGCGCACCCTGCTCCTCACCCACAAGCTCGAGACGATCGGGGAAATGTCCTGCAACCCGGCGATCGGCGGCATCGGGAAGGGACACTTGGTCCGCGAGATCGACGCCCTGGACGGCGTTATGGGCCGCGTCGCCGACGCTGCCGGCATCCAGTTCCGCCTGCTTAACCGCTCCAAGGGCCCCGCCGTCCGCGGTCCCCGCGCCCAGTCTGACCGGCGCCTCTACCGAGAGGCCATGCAGGCAGCGCTCGCTGGGACCGAGAACCTCACCATTCGCGCCGAAGCGGTCGAGGACTTGATCGTCTCCAACCTCGTCATCCCGGCTGAGCGGAGCGAGAGCCGGGACCCCGTTCAGGACTTGGAACAAGGTCCCGGATCGTCGGCTGCGCCGACGTCCGGGATGACGAGGGGCTCCGCCGTCGCCGGCGTCGTGTGCGCCTCCGGCGCGATCTACCGGGCCCCACGCGTGGTGCTCACCACCGGCACCTTCCTGAAGGGCGTGATCCATATCGGCGCCAAGCGCATCCCGGCCGGGCGGGTTGGCGAGGCGCCGGCGGTCGGTCTGTCGGATCGGCTCTACGGCCTCGGCTTCGCCATGGGCCGCCTCAAGACCGGCACGCCCGCCCGCCTCGACGGCTCGACGATCGACTGGGCGGCGCTGGAAATGCAGCCAGGCGATGACCCGCCGACGCCGTTCTCGTTCCTGACCTCGGCCATCACCACGCGCCAGATCTCCTGCGGCATCACCTGGACGACGCCGCAGACCCACAAGATCATCGCCGAGAGCCTCGATCAGTCGGCGGTCTATTCCGGCGCCATCGCCGGGCGGGGGCCGCGCTATTGCCCGTCGATCGAGGACAAGGTCGTGCGCTTCGCCGACAAGACCGGGCACCAGGTCTTCCTCGAGCCGGAAGGTCTCGACGACGACACCGTCTATCCGAACGGCATTTCGACCTCGCTCCCGGAGGAGGTGCAGGAGCGCTTCATCCGGACGATCCCCGGCCTCGAGCGCGTGGCGATCCGGCGGCACGCCTACGCCATCGAGTACGATTACGTGGACCCGCGCGAACTGCTCCCAACGCTCGAGGCGAAGCGCCTGCCGGGCCTCTACCTTGCCGGCCAGATCAACGGCACGACGGGCTACGAAGAGGCGGCCGCGCAGGGGCTGATCGCCGGCCTCAATGCGGCGCGCGCAGCGGGCGGGGCGGGGCCGTTCGAGGTGACGCGCGCCGAAGGCTATCTCGGCGTGCTGATCGACGATCTCGTGACCCGCGGCGTCACCGAGCCCTATCGCATGTTCACCAGCCGCGCCGAGTACCGGCTCACGCTGCGCGCGGACAATGCCGATCAAAGGCTGACGCCAATGGGCCTCGCGCTCGGCTGCGTCGGTGAGGAGCGGGCCAGCGCTTTCGCCGCGAAAATGCAGGCGATCGAGCAGGGCCGAGCGCTGGCGCGGTCGCTCAGCCTGACGCCGAAAGAAGCCAATGATCGCGGCCTGAAAGTGAACCACGACGGCCAGCGCCGCGACGCGCTGCAGCTGCTCGCCTACCCGTCCATCGCATTCGCCGATCTCGTCGGCATCTGGTCCGAACTCGGAGCGATCGCGCCGCCGGTGCGCGAGCAGCTCGAAATCGAGGCGATGTACGCGGGCTATCTCGATCGTCAGGAGGCCGACATCCTCGCCTTCCGTCGCGACGAGGATCTGCGCATTGATCCGGATTTGGACTATGCCGCGATCGGCGGCCTGTCCGCGGAAGTCCGCCAGAAACTCGCGGCCGCCCGCCCCGTCACACTCGGCCAGGCCGGCCGCATCGAAGGCGTCACCAGCGGCGCCCTTACGGCGCTCCTGGCGCACGTGCGCAAGTCCCGGCGAGGGTGAGGCCGCGCCTGCCTGCTCGTCATCCCGGGCGGCGCGTAGCGCCGACCCGGGACCCCGTTCCGAGTGCACGCCTGGAACAAGGTCCCCGATCTCCGCGCTTCGCGCTCCGTCGGGGATGACGAGCGGG
>JBMOIB010000166.1:0-5762 GCA_049317545.1 Caulobacterales bacterium
TCGCTTTGATCTTCGCCGTGCTTTCGATCCTTCCGCTCCTGGGGCTCGCGTTCGGTCGGATTTCGAACAGCGTCGCCCCGACGGCGGCGCAGGGCCGCGCCGCCGGCGGCGATGCCGGCCTGACGCTGATGCAGGCGCTGCGCGAATGGCGCTTCTGGGTGCTCGCGATCGCGTTCGTGCCGATCTCGTTTGCGCTCGGCGGGCCGATCCCGAACATCGAGCTCCTGCTTGGCTCGAAGAATTTCGGAGCGGCCGAGGCGGTGGGGCTGGCGGCGTTGGTCGGCGTTGCGGTGATCGTCGGGCGAATCGTCGGCGGCTACCTGATCGATCGGTTCTGGGCGCCCGGCGTGGCGGCGATCTTCCTTTCCGCGCCGGCGATTGCGCTCTGGTTGCTGGGCGCGCCTGAAATGACCCGCGAAATGGCGATGATCGCGATCTTCCTGATCGGCTTCGGCGCCGGCGTGGAATACGATTTTATGGCCTATCTCGTGGCGCGCTATTTCGGCACGCGCGCCTATGGCGCGATCTACGGCTCGCTCTACGGCTTCTTCGCCATCGGCGCAGGCTTTGGTCCGCCGATGTTCGCGGCGGCCGTGCGCAGCGGGCCGGCGGCGGTGGAATCTCTGATGCATGTGGCGATGGGCGTGCTGATCGCTGGTTCAGTCGCGTTGTTGACGCTCGGCCGGTATCGGACGTTCGGCGCCGAGCCTGAGACCGCGGCGAATGTGATCGCGCGCGCTGAAACGGTGGAGGACGTTCGGCCCGCCTGAGCCGTCAGGGCGTTAGGTAGACAACCGCCTTGCCGACGTTTTCACCGCGCATGAGTTTTTCAAACAAGGCCGGCGCCGCTTCAAGCTCGTCAACGCGGTCTTCGACGATCTTGAGCTGGCCTGCGCGCACCAAGGGCGCGACTTCGTCCAGGAACGCGGCCCAGCGATCATAGAAATCGTAGACGACCAGGCCGAAAACCTGCGCGCGCTTCCCGATGATCGCTCCGATCGGAATTTGCGCAGGCGGCGCATCCGCTTGGTAATGGGCGGCGAGGCCGCACAGGACGATCCGGCCATTGACGCGAAGCCTGCCAAGCGCCGCGAGAAGAATGTCCTGGCCGACGTTTTCGAAATGCGCGCTCACGCCGTCCGGCGTCGCCGCCTCAAGCGCGGCGCGCCAATCTTGAGCGTGCGTATCGACGCAGGCGTCGAAGCCATACTGGTCACGCACGATTGCGCACTTGCGTGGGCCGCCGGCGAGGCCGACGATCCGGCTTGCGCCTTTGAGCCGCGCGATCTGTCCGGCTGCGCCGCCGACTGCGCCAGCGGCCGCGTCGACGAGAAAGACATCGCCCGCGCCGACCTTGGCCAGCTGCGCAACGCCTGCCCAGGCTGTGAGCCCAGGCATGCCGAGAACGCCGAGATGCGCAGAGAGCGGCGCGACTGATGGATCGATCGTGCGGAACGCGTCCCCGGACACGGCTACGGCTTCAGCCCACGCGCCCTGCATCGTGTGGATCGCATCGCCTTCGCGCGCGCGCGGCGAACGGCTCTGCGCGACGCGGCCGACGACCGCTCCGGGGATCGGGTCTAGTCCAGGTCGGGGTGCGGGCTCGCCCATGTGACGCCCGCGCAGCCGTGAGCCGACGTAAGGGTCGAGCGACACGTGCGCGACTTCGACGACGAGTCCATCTTGCGGGCAATCCGGATACGGAGCATCGATCAGCGTGAAGTCCGCCGCGGTCGGCGCCGCCGTCAACGCATGGGCGAGAACGACCTGCTTCACGCTTCGGTGACCTCGAACAGCGCGCCGTCCGGTCCGCGGAACGTCGCCGCGCGTTTGCCGCCGTAAACTGCGCTGGCCTGGTGGGCGGGCGGCGCGATGAGCCAGTCCGCCCATTGCGCCGTGCGCGCGTCGAAATCGGGCAGCGTGATCGAGGCCATCGCGACACCCGGCGGCAACATACCCGCATGTTGCGGGCGTGGACCGGCCTGTGGCGGCATCTGGTCGAGTTCAAGGAACACGTCGCGACCATGGATCACGGTGGAAATCGCATGCAGACGCTCGTGCGGCATGCCGAACGCATTGGCGAGCATCGTGTAGACGATCTCCATGCGCTCGCGCCCGAGCGCGAGGCCGAGCTTTTCCACCGTGAACCGCTGCGACGCCTCCATGTCGGAGCACGCGAGAACATAAATGAACATGCGATCGATCGGCGCCTGCGCGCGCGGGAGATCGAACGCGGGCATATCGTCGCGGATCTGGGTGAGGTAGACCACCTCGTTGTCTGGCCCCATCACCTGCATCGGATAGATCGCGGGCAGCCCGTCGATCTCGCGCGGCGGGCCGATGACTTTGAATGGGCTGTCCTTCAGTCGCGCGTCGGTTGCGAGCACGTCCTGTACGCAGATTTCGATCGCGGCCCAGCCGTAGGACTTGAGCGGAACGAAATCGGGATGCGGCGGCTGCTCGACGAGACGCAGGAAAATCTCGGCGCCGCTGGCGGGCTCGAGAACGGCCGTGCGGGCGCCCGCGGCTTTCGGCGCGCCCCAACTCGCGGCGAGCGTTCCATCAAGGGCGCCGTGCTCGATGAGGCGATGGTCGAGCCAATCGCGATAGAGCGCGATCGAGCGATCAAGGTCCGCGACCGTCAGCGTCGCCGCGCGCAGAAGCTTCATGCGTCATCTTCCTCTTGCCGCATGCGCGGTCGTCCGCGCAGAATGATATACCATTTTTGGCGCCGGCAATGCGCCAGCACAAGAAGAGGTTCGCCATGGCCGCCTATATGATCGTGTTTGGCGCGGTGCACGAGCGTGCGCGGTTCCTTGAGGACTATGGGAAGCCGACCGCGGCGCTGATCGCGCAGTTTGGCGGGCGCTATCTGCTGCGCGCGCCGGGCGTGGAAGTGCTGGAAGGCGCCATGCCGGCGGGCATGTCGGCGGTGATTTCGGAATGGCCGGACAAAGCAGCAATCATGCGGTTTTGGTCGTCGCCTGAATATGCGCCTCTCAAGGAGGCGCGGGCGCCGCTGGCGACGATGAACGTGCTCGTCGTCGAGCAGCCCTGACGTTTACACGCGCACCAGCTCGGTGCGGAATTGCTCTTCCGGCGGCCGGTCGATCAGGTTGACGAGAACGCCATCCGGATCGCGCAGGCACACTTCGCGTTGCGTGCGATGCGGCATCGTGAAAAGCGTGACGGGACCGATGACGCGGGCGCCTGCGGCGCGTGCAGCCTCAAGCGCGGCGTCGAAATCCGAAACGTAAAACACAAGCGCGACGTCGCCGATGCGCGGGCTCGCGCCTGTCTCCGGCAAAGACGGCGGCGCGGGGTTGCTCACCGCAAACAGGCCGACCATGCCGAAGTTCGGCGTCTGCGGACGTTTCACGATCCTGCAACGCGTGCGGGCGCCGGCTGGCACGGACAGCACCGCGGCCGCGGACGCGCCGTCGAGCTCTCCCTCGAAATAAATCTCGGTCAGCCCGAGCGCCCCATAGAACGCCGCCGATCGTTCAAGATCCGCAACGAACAGCGCCGCCCGGATAAGCGAGGAGACCGGCGCCGTCACGTGCGCGCAAGTTCATCCGCGATCGATTCCGGCGTTTCATCGTCGGCGACGAGCGCCTCGTTTTCCTGCTGCAGGACGCGGAAAACGCGCGCGAGATATTCCTGCGTCCAGCGGCCGCGCGCGTCGGCCTCGGCTTTCGTCGGGGCGAAGGCGTCGATGTCTTTCAGGCCGATCGCGCCGTTGCGCGCCAGCAAGCGCTCCAGCGTGTCCAGACGTTCGCGCGTCACCGAAAGCTCCTGCACCACGACGAGCAGAATGTTCATCAGCCGCTCGCTGTCGGCGTTCTCCAGGAAATAGGGGCGTTTGCCGCGCGACTTGGCGCCGGCGAGCGCCAGCGGATCGATGGGCGCGCTCATGCCGCTTTCCCGGTGGCGACGGCGGCGGCTTTGCGGGCGCCGACGACGTGCCAGGCGGCTTTGCGACCATAGTCCTCCTGCTTGGAATCCTTCGCGGCTTCCGGGAAGACCTCGGGATCGACGACCGCCGCCACGCCGCCATGCAGGATGGCATTACGCTCGAACCCAGCCTTGACCATGTAGCCGTCGAGATCGACCTCGTGCATTTTGGTCCAGTACGGCTCGTTATTGTAGAACGCGTCCCAGTCGCGCATCGCCTGTTCGAACAGCGGCATCGCGTCGTCGTATTGCGGCTGCTCGACGTGCAGAACGATTCCGCCGGGCTTCAGGACGCGTTCGGTTTCCTTGAAAATCTGCTGCATCGCCGTGTGCGAGGTTTCGTGCAGGAACATCGTCGTCTGCACCCAGTCGAAGCTGTCGTCTTCGAACATCGAGAGGTTCGTCGCGTCAGCCTGAACGAACGAGACGTTGTCGACGCCCAAGGTTTTCGCGCGGGCGAGGCCATAGCGCAGCATCGGCGCGCCGGCGTCGACGCCGACCACTTCGGCGTCGGGATACGCCTGCGCGATCGGCAGCACGTTGTGGCCGAGGCCGCAGCCGAGATCGAGAATCCGCTTCGGCTTGAAGCCGGGCAGGTTCGCCGCGACCCATTCCGCCACCGCGACGCCGCCGCCGTCGTTATAGCGGCCAAGCATGCCGCCGGTCGTCGCGAACAGGCCGATGTCGTAATTGGCCGGACCCGTCACATCGCCCGCGGCGAGTTCCGTATGGTACGAGCCCGGCATGCAATGGTGGTCGATCGCGGCGAGGTAACGCGGCTGCTTGAACTTCGGATCGAGCGAAAGCCGCTGGTCGCCGTCGGTGAGCGCGCGGGCCTTGTCGATCAGCGTCGCCGCTTGACGCAACGTGACCCAGCGCCCTGCCTGCTGACGGGTCTCCATCGTGGCGCGGCGCAGCGCCGACCACCATTGGAACGCCGGGTCCTTCAAGAGCGCCTTGCGGACTTCGTGACGGTCCTTGAAGGCGCGCTTTTCCTTCGCTTTGAACGCCGGCTCGACCCGGGCGTCGAATGCGGCTTTCACGCCGGGCATGATCGTCGTCGACAGATGCCGGTTCATGTGCGCCAGAAAGTTGAACCGCGCGATTTCGTCGTGGGTCAGTTCGGGAAACATGCCGTGGTGGCCGACCACCCGGTAATCCGGCGGGCCGTCGTAAGCGCGTGCGGCGATCGCCTTGACCGGAGCCTCTGCGGGCTGGTTCCTGGTGGGCGACTTGGCCGGTTTGTCGGCGGCTTTCTTGACCATGACGGCCTCCCGGGGGAATTGTCCTCAGACCAATATGGTATATCCACCTTGGCCTGTGAAGCGCGCGAACGCCGAACAGTGAATAGATCAAAGTCGAGGAGCAGACCATGGCCGATATGGGGCGCCCGCTGGACGGCAAGGTCGCCGTCGTCACCGGTTCGGGGCGCCGCCGCGGCCTCGGCGAAGCGATCGTCAAACGATTGGCGCACGATGGCGCACACGTGGTGCTGTCGGACGTCGGCCGGCCGCGCGATGCGTCGACCGCTGCGGATCATATCGGCGCGCTTGAAGAGATGGCGCAGATTGAAGCCGAGATCCGCGCCGCCGGCGGCGTCGCGTCGAGCGCGGTTTGCGACGTGCGGGTTCCCGCCGAGGTCGAGACCCTTGCAGATCACGCCATGCAAACGTTCGGCGGGCTCGACATATGGGTGAACAACGCCGGCATCGGCTACATCATGAAGCCCCTTCTCGACGTCGCCGAAGCCGATTGGGACGCGGTTCTCGACGTCAATCTCAAGGGCTGCTTCCTCGGCATGCAGGCGG
>JBMOIB010000167.1:0-5762 GCA_049317545.1 Caulobacterales bacterium
CCGCCTGCATGCCGAGGAAGCAGCCCTTGAGATTGACGTCGAGAACCGCGTCCCAGTCCGCTTCGCTCACCTCGAGCAGCGGCTTCATAATGTAGCCGATCCCGGCGTTGTTCACCCAGATGTCGAGCCCGCCGAATGTCTGGACGGCGAAGTCCGCGAGGGCCTCGACCTCCGCCGGGACGCGCACGTCGCAATCGGCGCTCGCCGCGACGCCGCCATCGGCCCGGATCTCGGCTTCGATCTGCGCCATCTCTTCGCGCGCGCCGATATGGTCGGCCCCCGTGGACGCGTCGCGCGGCCTGCCGACGTCTGACAGCACCACCTGGGCGCCGTCGCGCGCCAATCGCCGGACAATCGCCTCGCCAAGGCCGCGGCGGCGGCCCGAACCGGTGACGACGGCGACCTTGCCTGCGAGCGGACGACCGGCTTCGGCCATGGTTTTCTCCTCAACTTTGGTCTATCGCCTATGCGGCGTTCGCGCGCTTCACAGGCCAAGGTGGATATACCATATTAGCCTGAGGACAATTCCCCCGGGAGGGCGTCATGGTCAAGAAAGCCGCCGAAACTCCGGCCAAAAAGCTGGTGAAGAGCCGGGCAACCGAGGCTCCGGCCGGGGTGAGCGCTCCGCGCGCCTATGACGGCCCGCCGGATTACCGGGTGGTCGGCCATCACGGCATGTTCCCCGACCTGACCCATGACGAGATCGCGCGGTTCAACTTTCTGGCGCACATGAACCGGCATCTGTCGACGGCGATCATGCCCGGCGTGAAGGCTGCATTCGACGCCCGGGTCGAACCGGCGTTCAAGGCCAAAGAAAAACGCGCCTTCAAG
This sequence comes from Caulobacterales bacterium, assembly GCA_049317545.1. Taxonomy (GTDB): domain Bacteria; phylum Pseudomonadota; class Alphaproteobacteria; order Caulobacterales; family Aquidulcibacteraceae; genus REEB506. The sequence goes on from JBMOIB010000167.1 coordinate 832, forward strand.
GATCGCCACGAGGTTCGCAAGGCGCTCCTGAAAGACCCGGCATTCCAATGGTGGTCTGCGCTGCGCCGCGCCACGATGGAGACCCGCCAGCAGGCCGGGCGCTGGGTCACGCTGCGTCAGGCGGCGGCGCTGATCGGCAAGGCCCGCGCGCTCACCGACGGCGACCAGCGGCTTTCGCTTGATCCGAAGTTCAAGCAGCCGCGCTACCTCGCCGCGATCGACCACCATTGCATGCCTGGCTCGTACCATACCGAACTCGCCGCGGGCGATGTGACGGGTCCGGCCAATTACGACATTGGCCTGTTCGCAACCACCGGCGGCATGCTTGGCCGATACAACGACGGCGGCGGCGTCGCGGTGGCCGAATGGGTTGCAGCGAACCTGCCCGGCTTCAAGCCGAAGCGGATTCTCGATCTCGGCTGCGGCCTCGGCCACAACGTGCTGCCGATCGCGCAGGCGTATCCCGACGCCGAAGTGGTCGGCGTCGACGCCGGCGCGCCGATGCTGCGCTATGGCCTCGCCCGCGCGAAAACCTTGGGCGTCGACAACGTCTCGTTCGTTCAGGCTGACGCGACGAACCTCTCGATGTTCGAAGACGACAGCTTCGACTGGGTGCAGACGACGATGTTCCTGCACGAAACTTCGCACACGGCGATGCAGCAGATCTTCAAGGAAACCGAACGCGTCCTGAAGCCCGGTGGGATCGTCCTGCACGTCGAACAGCCGCAATATGACGAGTCGATGCCGCTGTTCGAACAGGCGATGCGCGATTGGGACGCGTTCTACAACAACGAGCCGTATTGGACGAAACTGCACGAGGTCGACCTCGACGGTTACATGGTCAAGGCGGGTTTTGACCGCAACGCCATCCTGCATGGCGGCGTGGCGGCCGTCGTCGATCCCGAGGTCTTTCCGCAAGCGGCGAAGGATTCCAAACAGGAGGATTACGGCCGCAAGGCCGCGTGGCACGTCGTCGGCGCCCGCAAGGCCGAAATGGCGGTAAAGGGGAAAGCGGCATGAGCGCCCATATAGATCCGCTGGCGCTCGCCGGCGCAAAATCTCGCGGCAAACGCCCCTATTTCCTCGAGAACGCCGATAGCGAGCGCCTGATGAACATCCTGCTCGTTGTCGTGCAGGAGCTTTCGGTGACGCGCGAACGCCTGGACACGCTCGAGCGCCTGTTGGCGCGCAACGGCGCAATCAGCCTGAAGGACGTCGACGCCTTCGCTCCGACCAAAGCCGAGGCCGATGCGCGCGGCCTGTGGACGCAGGAATATCTCGCCCGCGTTTTCCGCGTCCTGCAGCAGGAAAACGAGGCGCTCGTCGCCGATGAGGAAACGCCAGAATCCATCGCGGACGAACTCGCCCGCACGTGACGGCCCCGATTTCCTCCCTCATCCGGGCCGCCCTGTTCGTTGCGGATCTTGACCGATCGACGGCGTTCTATGGGGCGCTCGGATTGACCGAGGTCTATTTCGAGGGCGAACTCGACGGCGACTCCGCCGCGATGGTGTTGTCCTTGCCGGCGGGCGCGCGCACGCGATGCCGGATCGTGAAACGTCCGCAGACGCCCAATTATGGCATGGTCGGTCTGTTCGCCGTGAGCGACCCCACGCCGCCCACCGTGCCGCTGGGTGGTCCTGGTCCGCGCGTCGGCGACGTCGCTCTGGTTTTCTACGTATCGGACTTCGATCACGCGCTCGAGGCTGTGCGCACCGCCGGCGCAAGCGTCATCGGCCCTGTCACGCTCTTTACGATGCCGCATCGCACGCAGCGCGAAGTGTGCTTGCGCGATCCTGACGGCGTTCTCGTGAACCTCATCGATCGGCCGCCCGAAGAGCAATTCCGCACCGAGCCTGTGCGCCTCTGAACGTCAGGGCTGCTCGACGACAAGGACGTTCATCGTCGCGAGCGGCGCACGCGCTGCCTTGAGCGCCGCATATTCGGGCGACGACCAGAACCGCGTGATCGCCGCTTTGTCCGGCCATTCCGAAATCACGGCAGACATGCCCGCGGGCATATCGCCTTCGAGAACTTCGACACCGGGCGCGCGCAGCAGATAGCGTCCGCCGAATTGCGCGATCAGTGCGGCTGTCGGCTTTCCATACTCTTCCAGGAAACGCGCGCGCTCGTGCACCGTCCCGAACACGATCATATAGGCGGCCATCGCGAACCCCTGCTTGTGCTGGCGCATTGCCGGCGCCAAAGATGGTATACCATTCTGCGCGGAGGCCCGCGCATACGGCAAGAGGAAGATCACGCATGAAGCTTCTGCGCGCGGCGACGCTCACGGTCGCCGACCTCGACCGTTCGATCGCCTTGTATCGCGATTGGCTGGATCATCGCCTGCTTGAGCAAGGCGCGCTTGACGCGGACCTCGCCGCAAGCTGGGGCGCGCCGAAGGCTGCTGGGGCCCGCACGGCCGTTCTCTGCCCGGCGAGCGGCGCGGAGATTTTTCTTCGCCTCGTCGAGCAGCCGCCCCACCCGGACTTCGAACCGCTCAAGACCTACGGCTGGGCGGCGATTGAGATCTGCGTGCAGGACGTGCTCGCCACTGACGCGCGACTCAAGTCGAGCCCCTTCAAAGTCATCGGGCCGCCCCGCGAAATCGACGGTCTGCCCGCCATCTATCCGATGCAGGTCATGGGGCCGGATCAGGAGGTCGTCTACCTCACCCAGATCCGGGACGACATGCCGGCCTTCGATCTCCCGCGCGCACAGGCGCCGATCGATCGCATGTTCATTTACGTTCTCGCCTGCTCCGACATGGACGCTACCCAACGCTTCGCGGTGGACAAACTGGGCTTGGCCCTCGGACGCGAGCGGATGGAAATCGTCTACACGATGCTGGCGAATGCCTTCGGCATGCCGCACGAACGGCTGCACGCCATCTCTACGATCATCCACGGGCGCGATGTATTCCTCGAGTTCGATCAGATGCCGCCGCAGGCCGGTCCGCGCCCGCAGCACAAGGGCAAGCTGCCGCCCGGCGTGGCGATCGCCTCACTCACCTTGCCCGACTTCGATGCGCGCACGACTCAATGGGCGGATTGGCTCATCACGCCGCCCGCCGTTCCCAACAGCGTCGTCTATGGCGGCAAGCGCGCGGCGACGTTCCGCGGACCAGACGGCGCACTTTTCGAGGTAACGGAAGCGTGAAGCAGGTTGTTCTCACACACGCCCTGAGCGCGGCGCCGACCGCAGGCGATTTCCGCGTGATCGATGCGCCGACTCCGGACTGTCCGGAGGGCGGCGTCGTGGCGGAAGTCGCATATCTCTCGCTTGATCCTTACGTCGGTTCGCGCTTGCGCGGGCGCCACATGGGGGAACCGGCGCCACGGCCCGGGCTCGACCCCATACCTGGCGCGATCGTCGGCCGCGTCGCGCAAACCCGCACGCCGCGCGCGCGCGAAGGCGACGTTATTCACACCATGCAGGGCGGATGGGCGCAGGCCGTCGCCGTATCCGCAGATGGCTTCCGTGTGATCGACCCGGCGATCGCGCCGCTTTCGGCGCATCTCGGCGTCTTGGGCATGCCGGGCCTCACAGCCTGGGCAGGCGTGACCCAACTCGCCAAAGTTGGAGCCGGCGACGTCTTCCTTGTGGATGCGGCGTCCGGCGCCGTTGGCGGCGCGGCAGGTCAGATCGCGCGCCAGAAGGGCGCGTCGCGCGTGGTTGGCCTCGCAGGCGGGCCGCAAAAGTGCGCGATCGTGGAGGATCGCTATCGGTTCGACGCGTGCATCGATTCTCGCGCGCAGGATTGGCGCGCCGCCCTGGACACCGCGACGCCCGACGGCGTGAGCGCCCATTTCGAAAACGTCGGACAAGACCTTCTGCTTGCGGCGATCGGCAGACTGCGCCCGTATGGACGCATCGTTCTTTGCGGCCTCGCGGCGCATTACCAAACCAACGCGCCCCCCGCGCAATTGCCGATCGGCGCGCTGATCGGCAAGCGCGCTCAAGTTTTCGGCCTCGTGGTCTATGACTTCTACGATCGCTGGGCGGAATTTCTCGATGAGGCCGCGCCATGGGTGCGCGCGGGATCTCTCACGATCGTCGAAGATCGCGTCGAGGGGCTCGACGCTGCGCCGGCCTTGTTCGAAAAGCTCATGCGCGGCGAGAATGTGGGCAAAGCGCTGGTCGCCGTCTCGCCCTAGCCGATCAGGCCGGACGCACGTCTTCGATCGTTTCGGCCCGCGTGTTCGCCGGTTCGGCGGCGATCGGTTCGGCTTCAAATGTCCGATATCGTCCGAGCGTCAACAGCGCGACGGAGCCCACGATCAACACCCCCATCGCGGCGTGCATCAATGATTCCACAGCAGCCGGCCCGCTGCGCACGGCGGCCGCGAACATCGGCGGTCCGAACCCAGCGCCGATCGCGAAGAAGCCGTAGAGCGAGCCGTAGATCGCGCCGTATGCGCGGGTGCCGAAATAGCGCGCCACGAGATAGGCCATGAAGTCGTATTCCACGCCGGCGCCGAAGCCGATCAGGAAAATCGAGATCATCGCCATGTCGCGCGTCATTTCGGGCGCGCCGAGAAACCAGAGCGCAATCGCCGGCGCGGAGAGGAAGATCGCCGCGACGCCGGGCGCCCAGAACCGATCGATCAGGTAGCCGCCGACGATCCGACCAACGATCACCGCAACGCCGACCAGCGCCGCCAGTCCCACTGCCTCCGCAGCGCCGAAACTCTTGGCGCCGAGCAAGAGTTCGATGTTCGGGATCGGACCGCCAAGCGCAAATGAGATGGGCACGAACGCAAAGGCGAGCACCCAGAATCGCCATTCGCGCAGGGCCTGGAACAGCGTCAGTCCGACGTCGCCGCCCGCCGCGCGCCCCTGCGCCGCGGTCGGCGCAACGCTCTTGGAAATTCGCCCGAACGCGAGCCCCAGGAGCGGAAGGATCGAAAGCACGGCGAAGATCAAAGCGA
>JBMOIB010000168.1:0-5671 GCA_049317545.1 Caulobacterales bacterium
TCATTGAGGCCGGACACATGTCAGCACCCGACCCGCGCGACAGAAACCAAGAAATGCAGATTCTTCTTACACCGACGGGGCCGTCCACACATGTCGGGTCCCGGATTCCGCCGCCGACCACGGCTGAATTCACAAGTCGGGACGAGAGCGGACCTTTCTCCTTTCTCGAGACGTGCGGAACGGAGGTTTCGGTATGAACTCGGATCCCCGCCGTCGCTTCGAAACGGCCATTCCTTGCAGCTGGGCATCTCATCGATACCTCAAAATGACTGCTGACCTCGAGAAAAGCTCCAACCGGACGCCATCGGCTCGGGTCGCCGGATTTTTCGCCGTGGAAACGCTTTCCCCCGGCGTTGTCGGCCCTTAAGCTGCGCCCTGAGCAGCGAGAGGAGACAAGGATTGGGTGAGCCAAAGCGATTTGCGGCTTTCATCAGCTATTCGCACAAGGACGAGATCCTCGCGCGCTGGTTGCATCGCGCGCTCGAGAGTTACCAGCCGCCCAAAGGGCTGCTGACGCCCGGCTCCGGCCGGACGCGTCCTGCGCCGGTCTTTCGCGACGCGGACGAACTGGCCGCCGCGTCTGATCTCACCGCGGAACTGAAGGCCGCGCTGGATCGCTCCGACTCACTCGTCGTGCTTTGCAGTCCCAATTCCGTAGCATCGCGTTGGGTCGCGCAGGAAATCGACTATTTCCGCGAGACGGGTAAAGGCCACCGCATTTTTCCGGTCATCGTCGACGGCGAGCCGAACGCCCCTGATCCCGCGCGCGAGTGCCTGCCGTTGCCCTTGAAGAGCGGCGGCCCGGATGGCCACGAAGCCCTGGCGGCCGATGCCCGTGAGCGCTCGAACCGGCGCAGCGCGCTGCTCAAGGTCGTCGCGGGTCTGCTCGGCGTTTCTCTTGGCGACCTGATCGACCGCGATGCACAACGCCGGCGCCGTCGTCTGATCCAGATCGGCGCTGCGGCGGCTGTCGTCGCCACTGTCATTGGGGTGCTGGGTACAGCCTGGATTGGCGAGGCCCGCCGGTCCGCCCTGGAGACCCGAAATCGCTTGCAAGGCGAAATGCGCGAAGCGTTTGCTAATGAGGACGTCGCGCGAGGGCTGACCGCGCTCGCCCGCTTGTGGCCTGATCTGCCTGCCGATAAGCAGGCCGCATATCGCCCCGTTCTTGCGGCTTGGCTCGCCCAGCTGCCTGATGTCGGCGCCCAGATTGCGGCGCTGGAAGATGGCGAGGTGTTTGCCGCGGACCGCCGCGTCTTCCAGAAGTCCGGCGAGCAGGTCCTTGCGCTCCCGTTCGATGCAAGCCACCTCGTCGTTCCGGCTGCGGGCGGCTTCTATGCCATGGCGCCGACGGGTCGGCTGAGTTGGCTCGCGTCGGGGGCGGCGGCGGCCGTTGACGTTACGCCGCCCGATGCGGCGGACTGGGTCGGATACCGCTGGCGTGCGGGCGCCGCGCTGTCGTCTGGTATGCTGGTGCTCGCCGGTGTCGTGCAGAGCGCATCGGCGGGCGGCGCCTCGCCAACGCTCCTCGTCCTCGAGCCGGCGCGCAAGGTTTGGCGGCTGCTCATCCTCGACGACCTCAGCGCTGACATGATCGAACTCTCGAAAGACTGCGCCACGATGACGGCCAGCGGCAAATGGACCGAGGACGAACGCGCGCTGCTCGTCTCGCTCGGCCCTCGCCATGCCGTTTCGCTGCGCGATGCGACAGTCAGGCCTGGCGCAGCTGCGGGCGCAGGAACCCCGATCGATTTTGCCGAGGCCGCTTCTGCGCTGCGGACAATCGCGGCCGCGTGCGGCGGCAATGCGCAAAGTGCAGACGGAGACGGACGCAAGACCATCGCGCTGCCGGCGCCGGCGGAGCCTGGAGCAGGGTGGCGCCTAGACGAAACGGCTAGCTTGGAGCCGGATGCGAAGGCAATCGTGGCCTTCGCCGCGATTGGCGCCGACATTCAGCGCGGCGCGTTCGAGATGCCCAAGGATGGCGCCGAGGACAGAACCGCCGACGAACGCCGCACCGAGATCGCCGGGGCGTTCAGCACCTTCGATTTCGCCGCGCCCGCAACGGCGAATGTCGGCGCGGTGGGTGTCTTTTGGGCCTCATCCGGCGCGCAATACGGCAAACGCTACATTTGCGTGGCTGCTCCGCCAGCCGCGCCTCAGGCGCCCGTGCGTTGCAGCAACATCCGCTATCACGGCAATTACGGGGCCGTGCGGATCTTCGATAAGTGGGTCTATATCCAGGACATGGCCTTTGCAGGCCGACCGATGTTCCACCTGATCAGTCGCACAGACGCATCGTCGGTAGCTATCGATGCGCCCGAGACGCAAGGTGAGCGGGGTGGCGCGGTCGGCGCGGCGGCGGTTTCGCCGTCGGGGCGCACGTTCGCGCTTGCGACGGGCGACCGGTTCTGGATCTTCACGCTGGAAAACGGGCGCGCGCGTCTTTCGGCGCGGATCGACGCAGCCGGGCTTTCGGGCGCGGGATCCGACGGCGACGGCGCAGGCGAGGCCGTCACACTCGCCTTCATCGACGATACGCGCCTCGTGGCAGCGCGCGTCGACGGGCTGGTGTTTGCGACGGATCTCGCTGCGGGCGACGAAATCTGGCGGACGCGCATTCGTCCGACTGCAGCCGTCGAGGACGCGCCGGCCCACACCATCGCGTCGGCTGGAGGTCGCATCGCGATCACAGGCAAAGACTTCGCGACGCTTCTCGATGCAGCGACGGGGCTACCGCTCGCGCCGACCGCTACATTCTGGCGGGACGCGTCGTTCTCCAGCGGCGGTGAGGCCCAGGAGCCTGCCGCGCGCGATCCCTCGTGCCCAGGTGGTCTGCACCGCGAGGGATGCCTGACACAGAGCGAACTTCGGAGCATGGCGGAGCGGGCCGAAGCAATGAACCGGCCAATCCTTGTCGCCTCGCAAGATGGGTTTCGAGTATTGGCGTCGAATGGCGTCCTCGTTGTCGGCGCGATCGCGTCAGGTTCGGGCGGCGACATTCGCGATGCGGCAGTCAGCGCGGCCTGCAAAACGGGGTGGCGCGTGCACGACGGTCGCATCGAGCGCGCCAATCCGCTGGCGAGCCTCAAGCCAGGAGATTGGATGCCGATTGGGCGCCTTGGCGCTTGCGATGGCTAGGCGATGCATCGCGCTTTTTTGAAGTACGTCGGCTCTGGTCTCTCAGCGCCTTGAAACGGGCGTCAGAATGCGTCTCTCGCTGGAAGTGATCCGTTTTCCGTTTTCCAGTTTCCGTTTTCAGCGACGAATCCAAGACGCATCGCCTCATCCAAAATGTTACCGAAGATTGTCTGCCGATTGGTGCGGCGGCGTCAGCGAATCGCATCGTTGGTGTCTATGGCGGACGGGATCAGCATGGGCGCACGGCGCGAGGTCGTAGCGGCGGTGGCGAAGCGGTATGCTCGAGCGGGGCGGCGCGATAGGGGGCGAATTCTCCTCCCGCCGAGGTCAAATCGGAACCGGGCGCCGAACACATCTCGGAATCAGGCGCCGAAGCGCCCCGGAACCCGCACGCTTCGGTCGTCCTGAACCGATGGGTTCGACCGGTGGCGTGTTCCCCGGCGTGCAATTTTGACCCGCGCGGGCGCGTTGGTGCGCCCGGTCACGAGCAGCGCGGCTCTGCACGTGGCCGTTACCCCAGCGAGCACGGCAGTGGGTGCAGGGCTGAATGGGACGAAGTCTGCGCCGTCAATGGCCGCTTGCTGATCAAGGGCGGCGACCTGGCGGCTGTCCCTATGCGCGGTCAGCCCAATACATCACGCGCCGCGTGGAACGCACGCCGCACAAGAGCGCCGATTAAGTTCTCCTTCTGGGCGACGCGCCCACCAGTCTTAATTGCCGCTATTTGGACCCGATTGACTCGCGCCTGGTCTAAGGGATTTGGCGATCGATCATTCGGACACGGACAATCCGCACACCCACATCATTCGGCGCGGTCGCGACCGTCTGGGGCGCGATCTGATCCTGCCGCGGGACTTTGTGAAGCATGGCCTGCGCGGGATCGCGCGATGTGGCGACCGAGCGGCTCGGCGCTCGCACACCTGCTCAGGCTCGCGCCGCCCTGGACCGCGAAACCCGCCGCCACGCGCCGACGCGGCTGGACCGGCTCATCGCCGAGCAGCTGCCCAAGACAGGGCCAAAGATGGGAATCGTGCATATCGCCGATCTCGCCGCGCCGAACCGTGATCCGGCGCTCACTCAGGCCTTGAAAGCCCGCGCCAAGGAGCTGGAGCGCCTCGGCCTCGCCAAACCAATCCGCCGCAACGTTCTCGCCTTCTCCGCGAATTGGCAGGACCGGCTTAAGGCGATGGAATTCCACCTCGACGTCGCCAAACGCATGGCGCAGGCGCGGCAGGCGCAATCGCTGGCGCAGATGCTGGGTCTGGGCAAGGGCGGCGGCAAGGAGCGGTGATTGATTTCCGCCCGTCTAAGCGCTATCATTATGTCCTTAATGATCGAGGTCCAAATGCCAAATGTGGTCACGATTAACCGACCTGACGTCATCGCACTGATCGAGGAAGCCGCTGGACGACTGACCGGCGGCAACAAGACCGAAGTCGTCGCGCTCGGCATGCAACGACTGCTGGAAGCGCATGCGCGGGGTGGCGCCTTGTTCGGCGCGCATCGGGGTTCCGTAACGGTGCGCCACGGCGTCGATTTGACTGGGCCCGCTTTGGATGACGTGCTCGAAGCCGAAACTGGCGCCGAGACGGCGCGGTGACGAGCCGCATCCTGCTGGATACCCATATCGCCTTGTGGCTCGACAGCGGCGACGAACGGTTGCGCCCCTCAACGCGCACTCTGATTGAAGACCATTGGCAAGGCGGCGGCGCCATCGCAATCAGCGCCATCACCGCCTGGGAGATCGCCCTGTTGGTGGACACCGGGCGCATTACGCTTGATGTGGCGCCGGAGATCTGGCTCGGCCGGTTTTTGTCGCGTCCGGGGCTGGAGGCCGTCCCGCTGACAATCGCCATGGCGATGCAGGCTTATCGCCTGAGCGGGCTGAACCACAGGGACCCGGCGGATCGCTTGCTCATCGCTTCGGCGGTCGCGCTGGCATGCCCGATGGTCACCTATGACACACGCATTCTTGAATTTGGTGAACAGTTCGGCGCAACGCTTGGGTTCGTTGCGCGGAAAGAGTGACGCCTTCAGGCGGAAGCGGTCTGTGGCGGAGCCTCACCTCGACCTCGCAAACCGCGCGCCGCAGACGCGGCAAGCGCAATCCGTGATGCTGCTGCTTTGTCTGGGCAAAGGCGGCGACAAAGAGCAGTGAGGTGGAGATGCGGGTCCGCAAGGCTACCCAGATGGTTTTCCTATTCCGGATAGAGCCCGGGCTTGATCCTCGGCGCCAATCTGGCAGGGAAAGCTAAGCGCCACTCGCCTCGTACGTCCTCCGCAGCGATGATGCCCTCTTTGGAGAGGGCATTCGTGACAACCCTTGCCGGGATTTTCCGATGACCGCCCCCGCGCCCTGGGCGCGCGCAGACTTTTACGGTCCGCGCGCCCAGGGCGCTCCGTCAGGAATTCACACCACCCGAATGGACGCAACCAGGCTTGATCGGGGGTGGGAAGGCGCGCCCAGTCCCTTCAGCTGTCCGTCGTCAGATGGTTTGAGACATTCTCCGCCGCAGCGTTGAGAGGACTT
>JBMOIB010000169.1:0-5642 GCA_049317545.1 Caulobacterales bacterium
CGCTCAGACCGAAGAGACGTCCGAGATCCACTCCGCCATTTTGCTTTTCGGCATCGCGCCGACGCGCGTGTCGGCGACCTTGCCGCCGCGGAAAAGCATCAAGGTGGGAATGCCGCGCACGCCATAGCGGCCGGGCGTCATCGGGTTTTCGTCGATGTTGATCTTTGCGATCACGACCTTGCCGTCGAACTCTTTTGCGAGCTCCTCGAGCGCCGGTCCGATCTGCTTGCAGGGGCCGCACCATTCGGCCCAGAAATCCACCAGCACCGGGGCATCCGACTTCAGCACGTCGTTGTCGAAGCTGTCGTCCGTGACCTTCACCGTCGCCATGGGATCCAATCCTTCACCCAGCGGTCGCGCCGCCATTCGGCCAGCCGCTGTCCTCTGTGCATGTATGCCGCGAGTCGCCCCGCTTCAACCGACCGAAACGCCGCCGAGCCGCGCGAGAGCCGCGTCCAGCAGCTGCGGCGGGATCGGCATCAAGCGCGGCGCCTCGGTCCAGATCAACGCGCAGCGCACCTCGCGGCCGGGAAATGCCTGCGTCAGGGCCGCCCGATAGGCGGCGAGCTGGGCGAGATAGCCGGCCGGCGCATCGGCCGGATCGGCGGGCGCCGGGCGATCCGTCTTGAAATCGACGATCAGCACCTCCGTCGGCGTCACCACGAGCCGGTCGACGGCGCCGCGCACTCCGCCGGACGGGAGGCCCGGGCCGGACCCGACGATCGGCGCCTCGGCGCGGCTGCCCGGTCCGAACGCCGCCGCAAACTCCGGATTGTCGATGACCGCCAGCGCCTCGGCGATCAGCGCCTGCGCGCGCTCCCCGATTGCGCCCTGGGGTTCGAGCCAGCGCAGCGCGAGGCGCGCGCGCTCCGACGGTGCGATGTCGGGCAGCCTCTCGAGGAGCCCGTGGATCAAGAGCCCGCGCCGGAAGCGCTGATCAGCGTCGGCGCGCACGATGCGGACCAGGGAGTGGCCAAGCCCCGACGGCGCCGCCGGGCGCGCGTGCGCCATTTCCTCCGGCGCCGGACGATCCATCCAAGCGGGACGAAGCAGCGCGGATTTCGCTTGGGCCTGAGCCGCAGGCGCTATTTGAGGCGCGCCGAGGCGAAGCCCCTCTCCGAAGGGCGTTTCCAACGGCTCCGCACCGGCGGCGCGCAGCCCCGCTTCGACGAGCACGTGCCAGGACAGGGGCGCGGCGGCGCCCGCGCCGGCGCGGCTTCTATGGCCGGCGACGATCATGCGGTCGCGCGCCCGGGTCAGAGCTACATACAAGAGGCGCTTGTGCTCGGCTTCGGCGCGCTCGGCGGCGGCGGCGCGCGCGGCGGCGGCGACCGCGTCATCGCCGCCGCGCGCGGTCGAAATGATCGGGGCGAGATCGTCGAGGAACAGGATGTCCTGCGGCCCGGACTCGGGGCCGCCGCACACGTCAGGCAGGATCACGACCGGCGCCTCGAGGCCCTTCGCGCCATGCACAGTCATCACGCGCACGGCGCCGCCGCCGTGCTCCATTTCGCGCTTGATCGGAATGTCGTCGGACTCGATGGCGTCGAGAAGGTGCAGGATGGTGGCGGGCCCATTGCGCGCGCAGTTGAGCGCGCGGGACAGGACCTCTTCGAGCGGATCGCGCGCTTCGGGGCCAAGCCGCTCCGTCATTCGCCGCCAGCCGGAACGCCCGGACGCATCGAGGCTCTCGAGTGCAAAGGCGATGAGGTCGAACGGCGGCCCCGCCGAGCGCGCGATGACGTCAGCCACGAAAGCCTTGGCGTAGGCGTGCGCGGGATCGGCGCTCGCGCACAGGCGGTCATGGACAGTCTCGCCGTCGACGCGACCATGCGCGAGCGGGAAGATGTCGCGGTCATCGTCCGTCAGTCCGATGAACGGGCTCTTGAGCAGGACGCAGAGCGCGAGATCGTCCGCCGGATCGAGCGCGACGCGCAAAAGCGCCATCAGGTCTTCGACCGCGGCCTCATCGCGCAGCACCATGCGATCCGCGCCGGCCACAGGCAGCCCCGCCTGCTTGAACGCCTTGAGCACCTGGCGGAACACGCCGCCGCGCGAACGCACGAGCACGAGAACGTCGCCGGCGCGGACGGGACGCAGCGCCTTGGAGTCCTCGTCATGGATGGCCTCGCCCGTCTCGATCATGGCGACGACGCGACGGGCGAGCGCCGCCGCCAACGTCGCCGTCGCCGACTGGGCCGGTTCAAGGTCGAGGGGCGCGTCCCAGGGGTGCGGATCGCTCGCTTCCGGCGTCGGCGCGAGCGGCCACCATTCGACGCAGCCGCGATGATCGGCGCGCGCAGCGGCATGTTCGACGAGGTCGGACGACCCGGGCTCGCCGGCGCCAATGGGGATTTGCGCAAACACGGCGTCGACGGCGGCGAGCACTTCCGGCGTCGAGCGGAACGACATTTTCAGGTCCGGCGCGACGAATACGCGATCGGCCGCCGCGGCACGGCTCGCAAGGCTGCGCGACTCGGCCTCGAAGCGCGCCGGATCCGCGCCTTGGAACGAATAGATCGATTGCTTGGGATCGCCGACCGCAAACACGGTGCGGTTGGCGGCGCGACGCGCCTCGCCGGCGAAGAACTCCTCCTGCAGCGGTGCGATCAACGACCATTGGCCGGGGCTGGTGTCCTGACCTTCGTCGACCAGAATATGGTCGATCCCGCCGTCGAGCTTGTAGAGCACCCACGCCGAGGCGCCGCTTTCTGCGAGGAGGCGGCGCGATTTCACGATGAGATCGTCGAAATCGAGCGCGCCCGTCCGCGTCTTCGCGGTCTCATAGGCGGCGAACATTTCGCGCGCCAGCTTTGTCGCAGCGATCGCATCCTGCGCGCGCTCATAGGCCTGCAGCGCGGCGAACGTTTCCACCGCGCGCGCTTGCTCCTGCTCGAGCGCCTGGCCCAGGCCGGCGTCGCGCTTGAGATGGTCTTTCGTATAGAGCTTCTTGCGCGGGGCGTGCTCCTTCGTGAGGAAGACGTCGAGCCACGCTTCAAGACGCGCCTCGCCCTCGATCGAAAGAGCGGCGCGCAGGCTGCGTGCAGTGGCGTGATCTTCCATGATCGCGGCGATGTGGCGCAGCTCCGCCACCGGCATTGCTGTGAGGGCGTCGCGGATGAACGCCGCCCGATCCGGCGGGGCGCCGTGGCGTCGACGGATCGCATCCGTCGGAACCGGACCATCGCGCAGCAAGGCGGAGATCGTTTCCCGCTGGCGCGTGAGCCCTTGCCGGAAGGAGTCGAGCCGATCGGCGTCCAGCCGCGCGGCGAAGTGCATGGCAGCCCCCGCTTCGCGCATCGCCGCCTCGCTCCAGGCGCGCGCTAGCAGGTCCTTGGTCCGCGCGTCGTCGGCGATCTCGAAGCCGGGCGCGACGCCAGCCTCGATCGGAAAGCGCGCCAGGAGGCGTTCGCAGAAGGCGTGGATCGTCTGGATGCGAAGACCGCCGGGCGTTTCAAGCGCGCGCGCGAACAGCGTGCGGGCGCGGGCGAGCTCGCCTTCGCGGGCGGGCGCCCCGCGCAGATCCGCGAGGCTCTGCGCAAGTTTTTCATCGTCAGCGACGCACCAGGCGCCGAGGCGCTCGAACAGGCGCCGCTGCATCTCGGCGGCGGCTGCTTTCGTGTAGGTGATGCACAGAAACGCCGACGGCTCGAAGCCCTCGAGCAGCAGCCTGGCGATGCGATCGACGAGGACCTTCGTCTTTCCCGAGCCCGCATTGGCGCGCACGAAGACCGAGGCTTCGGGATCGGCGGCGCGCCGCTGGCTCATGACGGCGAGTTCGTACGCGTTCATTGCGCGCCCTCCGCGTCCGCCCATTCCTTGCGCCGCGCGAGGGCGTCAAAGTCGGCGCGCTCCTTGACGAATTGCGCGCGCGGTTTGCAGAGATACGGCTGGTTCGGCTTGGCGTAGGCATCGAACAATGCGCGGACATTGGCGCGGGTTTGGTCGGCGAGCCCCGCCGGATCGGGGCCGCTGACGTCGACGACGCCCGGATCGGCGCCGCCGAAGCGCCAATAGAGAAGGCTCGTCGCCCGGCCACGGGCTTCGCCCTCGAAGCCGCCCGCGTCCAGGATCGCGGCCTCCAACGGCAATTGCGGCGCAAGACCGATCGACACTTGCTTCGCGGATGACGCAGCGCCGGTCTTGTAATCGACGATCGTCCAGGCGCCCGTGCGGTCGCTTTCGATGCGGTCGGCGCGGCAGCGCAGGAAATAGCCGTCACCGAGATCGAGGCGCCCGGGCGCCTCGATGAAGACGGAACCGCCGGCGTTCGCGCGCGCTGCCGCCCATTGCGCGAAGGCTTCGGCGGCGCGCTGAAGGCGCGCGCCATCGATCTGGCGCGCATCGCGGGTGAAGCCCGCCCGCTCAAGGGCTGCGTCGACCAGCACGAGCAATTGCGCAGGCGCATCTTCGGCGCGCGGATCGACTTCGCGCGAAAAGGTCTCCAGCGCTTCGTGGATCGCCGTGCCCCGTTCGCGCGGGCCGGCCGCGACGCCGACAGCGTCCTTGGGCGAAAGGCGCAGAATGACGCCGGCGTAAATGGCGTACGGATCGCGAATGAGCGTCTCGATCTGCGTGACGCGAAGGCTCTTCGGGCGCGCAGACACGGGCGGCTTCGGCTTCGGCGGCGGCGCCGGCGCGCGCGCGACTGGCGCATCGAGCGCGCGCGCCAGGGCCAACCAATCCGTTTGCGGATCAAGCCGATCGGCGACGCCGGCCCCGGCGGCGAGCGTTTCGAGCCGCCATAGCCAGCGCGACGCAACCGTCGGCGCGCCGTTCGCCCGCTTGGCGCGCGTCAACAACACCTCGGGCGCACACGCGAGCTGGGCGAAGTCGTGCGCGGCGAGGCCGATGCGAACGTCCGGCGAAACCAAGCCGAGATCGGCGCGCATGGCGCGTGACAGGAAGGGATCGTCCGGCGGCGGCGCCGGCCAGACGCCTTCGTTCAAGCCCGCGAGCACGATCAGATCGCGGCGCTGCAAGCGCGCTTCGAGCGGCCCCCAGATGGCGAGCCTTGGATGTTCCGGGCCCTCAGGCGCGACAGCCGCCGACCCGATGAGCGCCCCGAGCGCGCGCGGCGCGTCATCCGGCGCGACCGCATCAAGCGCATCGCCCTCCGCGGCGAGCGCGCGCAACGCCCGAACGGCGGCGGCGCCCTGCGACCCGGCCCACACCTGCGCGCCGCCAGGATCCTCAGGGCACGCGGCGATCGCTTCTGATGCGTCGGCGAGCGCTTGCGCCAAGCGCGAAAGATCGACCTCTTCACCGGCGAGCACGGCCTTGATCGGCGCAAGCGCCGTAGCGATCGCCGATAACGCCTGAACCGCAAGCGGCGCCGCGCTTTCGATGAGCGCCGCAAGCGTATGCGCGCGTCGCGGGCCGCGCAGCTGATCGATAACGGCGCTCACAGCGGCGGCGCGCTCGGACGTTGAAAGACCAAGCCCGACACGGCCATTGCCGGCCAGGGCCGCCAGCGCACGCGGCTCGGAATCGTCGACGGCGAGATCGGCGAGCAACAGAAGCAACAGCCCGAGCGGCGTTTCGCGCAGCGAAAGCCCCGCCGAAGGCGTTGCCGCAACGCCCCAGCGCACGAGCTTGGCGGCGACGCGGCGTGCAAGGCCCGCGTCGGGCGTCACGAGCGC
>JBMOIB010000170.1:0-5587 GCA_049317545.1 Caulobacterales bacterium
GCCCCGCGACCGGCAGTTTTGCAGCGGCTTCCAGCCCTCGCCCCTCGGCCCAATTTTCAATCGGCGACCACCGCGCCTACGCGTAAAACGCCGGATGAAACCCAAATCGCCCCATGGGCGGCGCGCCGTCGAACGCCGCCGCCATGAAATAGCGCGCCGGCTCGTTCTCCGGCGCATGGTCGGGGGCGGGGCGGAAGCCGTGGCGGCTGTAATAGTCCGGGGCGCCGGTGAGGATGATCCCGCGCGCGCCACGGGCCTTCAGGCGCGTCTTGGCTGCGGCGATCAGTGCGCCGCCAATCCCTTGCCGCTGCAGCGCCGGCTCGACCGAAATCGGCCCGAGGCCAAACCATCCGTCTTCACCGCTTTCGTGGGTGACGGGCGACAGGGCCACGTGACCGACGATGGCGCTCTGCTGTTCAGCGACGAGCGACAAGGCGAGGGCGCCGGCGCGCCGCAGGGCGTCGATCAGGTCCTGCTCGTCGCCGCCCGCGAACGGCATCGGCGCAAACGCCCGCTTGGTGAGGTCGTAGATCGACGCGTAATCGCGAGGTTCTTCAGGGCGGATCGAGTAGGGCGCAGACATGAGACCGCCACCGTGGCCCGATGTCCGATCGAAATCCAGACGAGCGAACGTGCGCTTACGCGGCCATCCGCATCGCGGCAGCGTCGATCACGGCCGCCAGACGCACCGCTGCGGCCCCGGCTTCGCCCGGAGCGGCGCAGGTCGCTTCGCCGCGCGCGGCGGCGAGGAACGCCGTGACGCTCATGCCCAAGGGATCGGGCGTCTTGTCGGCGAAGTCGGGATCGAGAACCACGTCGCTCGTATTGCGCATCGTGCGGGCCAGGAAGTCGATCTGCACCGACCCGCTCGCGAACTCGGCGCGCATGGTGCGGCGGCGGGCGGGCGCGATGCGGCTCGCGGTGAGCGTCGCCGCGCCGGCGGCGAAGGTGAGGCGCGCTTCAACATGGTCCCAGCGACCGGGCGCGCCGATGCCTTGCGCGTGGATCGCCAGCGGCGAGGCGCCAAAGACCATCGCGACCAGATCGAGGTCGTGGATCATGAGGTCGAGCGTGACCGAGACGTCGAGGCCGCGGCCATTCGGCGGGCCTTCGCGGACGCTCTCGATCCGCAGTGGCGGGTGCGGCGCGCGCAACAGGCCGATCGCGTCCATGACGAACCGTTCCTGATGGCCCGCCTGCAGCACCACGCCCTTGCGATAGGCCAGGCGCACGAGATGCTCGGCGTCTTCCGGCGTCGCGGCGAGCGGCTTTTCCACGAGAACGTGACAGCCGGCTTCGAGCGCGCGGGCGGCCGCTTCGGCATGGGCGCAAGCCGGGGAGGCGATGATGAGGGCGTCGCTGGAGGCGATCAGGTCGTCGAGCGAGCCGAACGCCCGGCCGCCGTGGCGCGCGGTCAGCGCGCCGGCCCGGCTCACGTCAGGATCGTAAACGCCCTGGAACACGCTGCCCGGCGCGGCCGCAAGCTTTGCCGCATGGTGTGCGCCGAAAGCGCCCGCGCCGACGACGCCCGTTCGCAGAACCTCGACGCCGACGTCGTTCCGTTGGAACCCGAACCCGTCCATCCCCGCTCTGCTCCCTCCCGGACCCGCAGCGCTGCGGGTCGCGCGCGCTCAAGGCGCATGGCGCACAGGCAGGTCCCCAACCCGTCTTGTGCGGCGCAACATCTCGCTGGCGGCGGGCCGAAGGACAAGTCCGCGAGGCATCAATGTTTCTTTCGCTCTGTTGCATTCCCCTGGCGGGGGCGACCGAAGCAGCTCATGCTTTCGCGCCATGGCGTCTTTGTTTCCAGCCCTGCCGATGTTCATGGATCTGGTCGGGCGGTCGGTTGTGATCATCGCCGGCGACCGCCATGCGGCCAAGTTGGCGTATGATTGTCTGCAGGCCGGCGCCGGCGTGACGGTCGTGTGCGCCGAACCAGGACCCGAGATCGAGGCACTGGCGGGCGTGCGCCTGATCCGGCGGCCCTGGCGCGCCGCCGATTTCCGCAACGCCGCGCTGGTCGCCGCCGGCTGCGATGAACGCCGGATGACGCGGGCGCGCGCCTCCGTGAAGGCGGCCAAGGCCATCTTCATGGCGCTCGACCATGGTCCGGGCGCAGACGTCACCGTCGGCGAGACGGCCGCGATCGGCCCGTTCACGATCGGCGTCGCCGGCGGCGGGCTGCCGACGCCGCTGCTCGACGCCTTGCGCCGTCGATTGGATGCCGCCGTACCGCCCGCGCTCGGCCCGTTCCTGGAGGCGGCGGCGCAGGCGCCTGATCCCGGCGTTTTCGGCGCGGTTGCAGCTGCGCGTTGGGCGGATGCACTCGCGGCCGCGATCGATGTCGCTGAAGGGCGGGCGCAGCGACCGGACGATTGGCCGCGGTTCCTCGCATCCCGCCTGGCGCCGCCTTGAACGCGCCAAAAATAACAGAAAATTCATCGGTGTGGCGTCGCGGCAACAGCCCCCCTCTGCAAAGCAATCGTGAAGCGCTGGGCGCTCGACGCGGATGCGGAGTCTGCTAAATCGGGCGGTAGTCAAACATCTGATTTGCGAGAATCTCGCCCCGGCTATGTCCGGTCGGCGCGACAACAGAAAACTGCGAGAGGAAATTCAACATGGCGGCCATCGGTAGTCGGAAGTTCTGGTTGTTCGCGGCGGCCGCGACGGCGGCCTTGGCGACGGAAGCTGTAGCGCAGCAAGCTGCGGCGGCGTCCAACGAGGACATCATCGTCACCGCCACGCGCCGGGATTCCCGCCTGCAGGACGTGCCGGTCGCTGTAACGCCGATCACCGCCGCGCTGCTGCAGAATTCCGGCGTCCGCGACGTCCAGGATCTGACGTCGCTCGCGCCATCGCTCCAGTTCAACGTCTCGGAAAACGAGACCTCAGCGACAGCGCGTCTGCGCGGCGTCGGCACGCAGGGCTCCAACCCCGGCCTGGAATCCGCCGTCGGCATCTTCATCGACGGCGTCTACCGCGCCCGCAACGGCGTCGCGCTGACCGACCTCGGCGAGCTCGCGCAGGTCGAAGTGCTGCGCGGCCCGCAAGGCACGCTGTTCGGCCGCAACACCTCGGCTGGCCTGATCACAATCCGCACCGCCGGCCCGAACATGAACCAGTTCGGCGCTGATGCTGAGCTGACCTACGGCAATTACAACGAGACGCGCGCGGAAGCGTCGGTGACCGGCCCGATCGTCGCTGAAAAGCTCGCCGGTCGTCTGTTCGCCGCCGTCGCCAAACGCGACGGCTTCATGGACGTGAACCCGAACGGCGCAAACCCGCTGTTGGCCTCGTCCAATCGCGGCAAGGGCGAAGACAACACCCGCGACGTCTGGACAGTGCGCGGTCAGCTCCTGTGGGAGCCGTCGGCGAACCTGAAGGGCCGCTTCATCGCAGACTACAGCCAACGCGATGAATCGTGCTGCGCCGCGCGGATCTACAATCCGGTCCTGCTCAACGGCAATCTGGTCCAGCTTCAGGGCGCGAGCCAGTCCGTGCCGCCGACCACTGTCGCCTTCGGAACCGGCCGTCAGCAACTCGTCGCCAATCTCGGCGGCTATGGCCCGACCGGGCTCGCCGGCCTCAAAGGCGGCGGCATCGGCACGCGCGAGGCCTTCGCCAACCGCGACTACGACCAAAAGCTGGAAGACCAGGGCGTGTCCGCCGAATTCACCTGGGACATCAGCGAAAACTTGTCGCTGACCTCGGTTACGGCGCAGCGCAACTGGGCCTACGAAAACTCCCAGGACCCGGACTTCTCGCAGGCCGACCTCTATTACCTCCCGGGCAATGGCGCGAACTTCACAGAGTTCGACATCTTCACCCAGGAACTGCGTCTGTCCGGCAAGGCCGGTTCGCTCGATTGGCTCGTGGGCGCCTTCTACGCCAACGAAAAGCTTGACCGTCAGTTTACCCTGAGGACGGGCGCGCAATACGGCGCTTACTTCTCGCAACTGGACAACACCATCGCGCTTTCGCTCATCGGCGCGCCGACCCCGGCCGGCGTGGGGACGCCAGTAACGGGCCCGACCGCCGGCCCGACGGCGCCGCTCGGCGCGCTGTACGATGCGATCGCCACCATCCCGGCCGGCTCCGGCATCAACGGCGACCGTTACGCGCAGAAGGGCCAGTCGATCGCGCTGTTCACGCACAACATCTGGTCGATCGACGACAAAACCGACCTCACCGTCGGCCTGCGCTACACGCAGGAAGAAAAAGACCTGAGCGCCACTTACGCCACGTCGCTCGACGCCGGCTCGCGTTTGTTCGCGACCTTGAACGCCGCCGGCCTCGGCGCGTTCGGCAATTGCAATACCGGCCTGACGGTTCCGGCCGCGGCGGCGGGCGCCGTCGGCTTGGCCCGGTCCGGCTATTGCGTTCCGTGGCTGCGGACCGCGCTTGATGGGACGCGCGCCCAGTCGCGCGAAGAAAAGGAATGGTCGGGCGTCGTCTCGGCGCGCCGCAGCTTCACGCAATCCACGAGCGGCTATCTGAGCTTCTCGAAGGGCTACAAGGGCGGCGGCTTCAACCTCGACCGCGACTTCAATTCCTTCAACACGGGCGGCGCCGCGTACTCGACGGCGTTCGACGCCGAAAAGGTCGACGCCTATGAAATCGGCTTGAAGAACGCCTTCATGAGCGGCGACCTGCTGCTCAACCTCGCCGCCTATTACAACGAATATACGAACTTCCAGCTCAACACGTTCAACGGCATCCAGTTCGTCGTCACCTCGGTCCCCGAAGTGACCTCGCAGGGCGTCGAACTCGACGCGATCTGGCAGACGCCGATGAAGGGCCTCTCCTATCAGGGCGGCGTGTCCTACAACGAAGCGCAGTACGGCGAAGACACCGGCTGGGTGGCGCGCAATCGCAACCCGGTCACTGGCGAAGTCACGCTGCGCTGGCTGCCGAATTCGCGTCTGACCAATGCGCCGCTGTGGACGACGACGCATTCCTTCACCTACCGCAAGGACGTGTTCGGCGACGCCGCCGAAGGCCTCGCGTATGTCGATTTCCGCTACGTGTCGGATCAATCGACGGGATCGGATCTGCGTTCGTCGAAAATCCAGCCGGGGTATTTCCTGGTCAATGCGCGCCTCGGCCTCGCCTCGAAGGGCGATCGCTTCGGCGTCGAACTCTGGGCCCGCAACCTGACGGACGAGAACTACGTCCAGATCGCGTTCGATACGCCGCTGCAGCAGGGCACGGCCGGCCCGACGCAGGGCGCATTCCTCGGCGATCCGCGCACCTATGGTCTGACCTTGCGCGCAAAATACTGATCGGCGCTCAGTCGCTGTGACCGAACGCCCCGGCTTTCGCCGGGGCGTTTTCGTTTCCGACTTGACCGTCGCTGCGGCGCCCGCGTGAAACTGCGCCATGTCCGAACTCAGCGATGATGTGCAAGCCTTCCTCGACGCCACCGGCAAGCCGCGACGTCGCGCCCGGCCGCGCATGGCCAATGCGCTCGTCGACGCCGAGCACGCGATCGTGGAAGGGGTCGCCACCTGGCGCACAGGGCCTGGTCCCGCTGTCCTGCTCGTGCACGGCTGGGAGGACGACAATTCCTTGTGGGACCCACTGATCG
>JBMOIB010000171.1:0-5561 GCA_049317545.1 Caulobacterales bacterium
ACGCCCCCCCTCGTCATCCCCGACGGAGCGCGCGAGCCACGGAGATCGGGGACCTCGTTCCGAGTGCGCGCCTGGAACGAGGTCCCGGCTCTCGCTTCGCTCGGCCGGGATGACGAGCGAGCGGTGGTGGGCGCGCGTCATCGTCGAACGCGCACTAGCCGCATGCGGGGCGCTTGTTCACGATCCGGAACGAGGTCCCGGGTCGGCGCTAAGCGCCGCCCGGGATGACGAGGGCGAGCCTTAGCCCTTAACCGCTTTCACGATCTTGCGGGCGGCGTCTTCCAGATCGTCGGCGGAGATCACGTTGAGGCCGCTCTCGGAGATGATTTTCTTGCCGAGGTCGACGTTGGTGCCTTCCAGGCGCACGACCAGCGGCACCTGCAGACCGACTTCCTTCACGGCCGCGATGACGCCTTCAGCGATCACGTCGCACTTCATGATGCCGCCGAAGATGTTGATCAGGATGCCCTTCACCTTCGGGTCGGCGGTGATGATCTTGAAGGCCGCGGTGACCTTCTCTTTGCTCGCGCCGCCGCCGACGTCGAGGAAGTTGGCCGGTTCGGCGCCGAACAGCTTGATGATGTCCATCGTCGCCATCGCGAGGCCGGCGCCGTTGACCATGCAGCCGATGTCGCCGTCGAGCGCGATGTAGGCGAGGTCGTACTTGGACGCCTCGATTTCCTTGTCGTCTTCTTCGCCGAGGTCGCGCAGTTCGGCCCATTCGGGGTGACGATAGCCGGCGTTCGGATCGAAGCTGATCTTGGCGTCGAGGCAACGCAGGTGCGTGTCGGTCGTGACGATCAGCGGATTGATCTCCAGCATCGCCATGTCTTTTTCGACGAACATTTTATAGAGCTTCTTCACGAGATCGACGCACTCGGCCTCGAGATGCCCTTCAAGCCCGAGCACCGCGGCGACCTTCTTGCCGTCGGAATCGGTGGCGCCAGTCGTCGGGTCGATTGCGATCGTGTGGACGCGCTCGGGCGTGTCGTGCGCCACCTGCTCGATGTCCATGCCGCCGTCCGGGCTGACGACGAACGAGACGCCGCCGTGCGTGCGATCAACCAGAGCGGAAATGTAGAGTTCGCGCGCGATGTCGGAGCCGTCCTCGATGTAGAGGCGGTTGACGACGCGGCCGGCTTCGCCGGTCTGGATCGTGACGAGCGTCGAGCCGAGCATCTGCTCAGCGAAGATGCCGACGTCTTCCGGCGTCCGCGCCAGACGCACGCCGCCCTTGTCGCCGGCCTTAGCCTCCTTGAACTTGCCCTTGCCGCGGCCGCCGGCGTGGATCTGGCTCTTCACCACCCACAAAGGACCGCCGAGCTTGGCGGCCGCATCGACCGCCTCTTCCGGCGTGAACGCCGCAAAGCCGCGCGAGACCGGCGCGCCGTATTCTTTGAGCAGCGCTTTGCCTTGGTATTCGTGGATGTTCATCGGGGGCCTCGACGCCTGAAGGAGCAAACTCGGCTCGGCTTATAGGAGTGCGCGGGCGGGCGGCGCAAGGCGCAGACCCCGAGTGTGGTCTGGTTCGCCAACATGTGAGTCACGGTCCCCTCCCCCTCCCAACCCTCCCCCGCTGGGGGAGGGCGACAGAGACGGAGATTGGGCGCGCCCGTCCTTCTCCCCTTGTGGGAGAAGGTGGATCGTCGCGCAGCGACGAGACGGTTGAGGGGTGAACCTCGACGTCTAAAGGCGACGCCGCCACCCCTCATCCGGCGCTTCGCGCCACCTTCTCCCACAAGGGGAGAAGGATGCGGCCTCAGCGCACGTCCTTCATGACCGCCCCGCCCTTCATGACGAGGCTGACCGACTTCAGCGTCGTCACGTCCTTCAAGGGGTCGCCCTTCACGGCGATGAGGTCGGCGCGTTTGCCGGGGGCGAGATCGCCGGCCTCGGCGCCGACGCCCAGGAGGTCGGCGGCGTTGACCGTGGCGGCGGCGATCGCCTGGGCCGGCGTCATGCCGTGCTTGACCATGAGCTCGAACTCGTCGGCGTTGCGGCCGTGCTTGGAGACGCCGGCGTCGGTCCCGAAAGCGATCTTGACGTTCTGCTTCATCGCCTTTTCGAGCGCGAGGCCAGTCACCGAAATGCGCCAATCGATCTTCTTGCGCACTTCAGGCGTGTAGGCGTTCGGATCCTTGGCGATGCGCTCCTTGTAGCCGTTGATGGTCGACAGCGTCGGCACGTAATAGACGCCGTTCTTGCGCATCAGGGCGAGCGCCTCATCGTCGAGCATCGTGCCGTGCTCGATGGAATCGGCGCCGGCGCGCAGCGCGACCATGACGCCGTCGGCGCCGTGAGCGTGGACGGCGACTTTCTTGCCGTAGAGATGCGCCGTGTCGGCGATGGCTTTCGCCTCGTCGTCGAACATCTGCTTGCCGATACCGGTTCCGATGCGGCTGTTGACGCCGCCGGTGGTGGCCATCTTGATCACGTCGGCGCCGCGGCGGATTTGTTCGCGCACGGCGTGGCGGCAGCTTTCAAGGCCATCGCAGGTGTTGCCGTTGGCGATCGCCGGGTGCAGCTCCTCGCGGAAACCAACCGTCGGGTCGGTATGGCCAGAGGTGGTGCTGATTGAACGGCCAGCGTCGACGATGCGCGGGCCCGGCACCTTGCCGGCGGCGACGGCATCGCGGAGCGCGAGCGTCACGCCGTCGTCGTCGCCCAGATTGCGGACCGTGGTGAAGCCGGCGTCGAGCGTCTTTTTGGCGTTGACGGCGGCGTCATAGGCCTGGTCCGGCGGGCTCTTGGTGACGGATTCCACCAGCGCCTGAACGCCGGCGACGTCGCTCGTCAAATGGACGTGGCTGTCGATCAGGCCCGGCAGGACGAAATATTGCTTGAGGTCGAGCACCTGCACGCCGGCCGGAGCGCCGATGGCCTCGGGCGCAACCCAGCCGTCGCGCACCGCGCTGACCTTGCCATCGACGATCAGCAGGCTCGCGGCGCCGCGCGGCGCCTTCGCGGGCTGATCGAGCAGCGCGCCGGCGTGCACGAGCGTCGCGCTCGGCGCTGCAGCCGCAGCGGCGGCGAGCATGGCCCAGGCGGCGAGCGCCGCGGTGGAGACTTTCAGGTTGAGCATCGGTTCGGACCCCCGGTTCGCCGCGTTCGCCCGGCGTGAGGCGCGATCCTAGCGCATTGGCGCGGCTGGAAAATAGACCCCGCCATCGGGGAAAAGCTCAGGGCTTGGGATCGCCGGCTTCGCCATAGGCCATTTCGGCGGCGACCACGCTGGTCGCCTGCGTCGGCGCCTTGGCCTCCCGCGTCAGGCGCAGGCTCGGGCGGCGCAGGCCGCTGCGGATCGCCATGAAACCGGACAAAGCGACGCCCAGGACGCAGGCGTAAGCAAACAGGGCGTTCTGGCCGAACAGGCTCGTCACCGCGCCGGCGGTCAGCGGGCCGACAACCGATCCGAGCGCCCAGACGAACAACAGGCCGGAGGTGGCGCGCGCGATCTGGGTTGGATCGGCGCGGTCAGCCATGTGGGCGACGGCGATGCCATAGAACGACAAGGACCCCGCCCCCCAGATCGCGAACAGGAGCGTCGCAACCGTAAAGCTCAGCTCGCCACCGAAGATCGTGAGGAACGCCGCGGCCACGGCCGCGATCGCGCTCAGGCCGGCGATGACGAGGCGGCGGTCGATGCGGTCGGACAGCCGGCCGGCCGGGTATTGCAGCAGCAGCGAGCCGAATTGCGCCGCCGCCTGGAAGGTCGTCGCGGAGGCCTCGCCGAAATGATCCTTGGCGTAGAGCGGCGACAGCGTCAGGACCGCCGCATTGAGAACGCCGGCGCCGAAACAGGCCGTGACCGCCGCCGGCGCGGTTGCGAACTGCTCGCGCAGCGCGAGCGGCTGGGCCTTTGGCGGCTCGGGCTGCTTGGTGGTGGTGAAGCAGATCGGCACGATCGCGAGCGCGATGATCGCCGCTGCGACCATCAGGGGCTCGGGCGCGGACGCGGAAAATCCGTAGGTCAGGAATGGGCCGAGGACGAGCGCCGCCTTCGTGGTGACCATATAGACGCCGATGATCCGGCCGCGCTCGCTCTTGCCCAGCGAGGCGTTCATCCAGCTTTCGGCGGCGGCGAACAGCAGCGCGACGGCCGCGCCCATCGCCGCGCGCGCGCACATCCAGCCGATCGCCCCGCCCGCAAAATGGACCGAAAGCGTAGCCGCCGCGGCGATGGCGCCGCAGGCGGCGAACACGCGGATATGGCCCGAGCGCGCCAGAAGCGTCGGCCCGACCCAAGCCCCGGCCATGAAGCCCGCCGAATAGGCCGCGCCGACGAGGCCGACGGCGATGGGCGGCATGCCGTCCGCGCTCATGGCGAGCGGAAAGAACACGCTCAACAGACCCTGCGCCAATTGCAGGATCGCGATCGCGAGAATCAGTGCGGCGACATTGCCCAACCCGGCCATGGGTCGTCCTAGACCGGATCGGGGCGATTAACCATCGCGGCCCTGCGCCGCGCGCATCAAGCCTTGGCGAGGCTTTGGGTATGGCGCGCGATCATCCATTCCTCGTTGGTCGGGATCACCAGCGCGGCGACGCGGGAGGAGTCGCCGGTGATGCGCGGTCCGTGCGCGGCATTGCGCGCCGGATCGAGTTCCAGGCCGAGCCAGCGCAGCCCTTCGCAGATCGCGGCGCGGGCGCGCACGGCGTTCTCGCCGATGCCGCCGGTGAACACGATCGCGTCGAGCCCGCCGAGCAGCGCGGTCAAGCCGCCGATCTCGCGCTGGGCGCACATGACGAAATAGGCGATGGCTTCGGCCGCCTCGGGCGTTTGCGCGGCTTCCAGCGCACGCATGTCGCCGGAGAGGCCGGAAAGGCCCTTCAGTCCGCTTTCCTTGTAGAGCACGGCCTCGATGGCGTCGGCGTCCATCCCCTGCTCGCGCATCATCCAAAGCAGCACGCCCGGGTCGATGCGGCCGCAGCGGGCGCCCATCGGCATGCCGTCGAGCGCGGAAAAGCCCATCGTGGAGCCCACCGAACGGCCTGCGTTGAGGGCGCACATGGAAGCGCCGGAGCCCAGATGCGCGAGAACGCAACGGCCGAACGCTTCGGCTGGAAAGTCCTTCGCCAGCGCGCCGGCGATGTATTCGTAGCTCAGCCCGTGGAAACCGTAGCGGCGCACGCCGGCGTCGAAATAGGCGCGCGGCAGCGCGAAGAGATCGTGCAGACGCGGCTGGCCGCGATGGAAGGAGGTGTCGAAGCAGCCGACCTGGATCGCGGCGGGGAACAGCGCCTGCGCGGCGCGCACGCCCGCCAGATTGTGCGGCTGATGCAGCGGGGCGAGCGGTTCGAGCTTGGCGAGCGCGACGAGCGCCTGCTCATTGAGGATGCACGGCGCAACGAAATCCGCCCCGCCATGCACGATCCGGTGGCCGACGGCGTCGATCGCCGCGCCCGGCGCCTGGACGCGCACGAGATCGAGCGTCGCGGCGATGAGGGCGGCATGGTCGCCGGCGGGAAGCGTCGCCGTCGTGCGCGCGCCGCCATCGACGCTGAAGCGCACCTCCGGCTGCGGGCCAGCGATCTGATCTACGCCCCCGCGGACGCGCTCG
>JBMOIB010000172.1:0-5561 GCA_049317545.1 Caulobacterales bacterium
GCGAGTTCGCCCTCCAGCACGACCTCGCGTGTCGGGTGAGTATGCGACTTCGACGACACCCCGCCCAGACGATCGTCGCCGTCGCGGCCGAACGCCATCCCGCGCAGGATCGCGCCCACTGTCCGGTTGAACCATCCGCGCAGCGCAAGTTCGGGAAAAAGTCCGAATACGCCCCGCGCCAGCACGTAGACCGCCCCCCACACGAGCGGCAGCAGCAGAAACGCCGCGAGGATGAAGACCGGATCGGCTTCGACGTTCTCCAGATCGAAAAAGTTGGCGAGTTCAACGCGGATGTCGGGAACAGCGGCCGCGACGATGATGAGCACCGATGCGGCGATCATCGACCACACGCTCCACGAAATCCCCACGGCGCGCGAGTTCCGCAAGAGAGCGCCGCGCGTGAACGGCTCGACGGGAAAGTCCTCAACCTTTTTCAGAAACGAGATCGCCTCGTCGTTGGGATGCGCGATCGCATGGATCTCGGTATGCGACTGCGCCAGCGTGCGTGGGCGCAGAACGCGTCGCGTCCACTGAATCGCGAGCCGCATCTTGTAGGCCAGCACAAGTGCACTCAGGCTGAGGCCAACCGAGATCGAAATCAGAAACCCGCGGCCTTCCGCGAATTCGGCGCTGCCCCACATCAGTGCACAGAGCACGCCGAAGCCCAGCATCAGTAGAGCAAGCAGACAGGTCAACGACAGGAACGCGATCCCACCGAACGACCCGAACGCGCCGAGCTGAGAGCGGAAGAAGGGCGTGCCGACGGTCGTCACGCTCGCGACCTTCGACTTTCCTTGCGTCCGGCCCCAACGCAACAGATCGACCGCCTCGTTGGCGACGTTGCCGCCGTGCGAATGCCCGATCAAATGGACCTGTGCGTCATACTTTTTCGCGAGCCGCTTGATCGCATCAGCCACCTCGTCGGCGCCGTCCTCGCGCGCACGCGCGCTGTTTGCGCCGCTCCACAGGACGGGATGAATATCGGCTTCGAAGCCCTTGGCGGAGAGCAGCGCCTTCAGTTTTTCGGTGAAGGCCGCGCCGCGCTGGAACCATTTTTCGCCGTCAAGGCTGGATGCAGTATCGCCAGTCCCATGGACGGTCACGACCGCAATGCGGCCAAGATTTTCCCCCGGCATGCCCCAGAACTCCCCACTTTGACTTGAGCGTAACTGGGCGCCGCTGCGCATTCAACCGCGTCGCGCGGGGGCTTACTTTTTGCCGAACAGCTTGCCGAGGAAGCCCGTCTTGCCCCCGAGCGCGGCCATAGCCTGCTCTTTGGCCTTTTCGACCGCATCGGCGACCGGGCCTTCGGTGAAGGCCGCTTTGACGCTCTCGACGCCCTTTTCCTTGGCCTTGTCGACGGCCTTTTGCAGCAATTGCGACACGACCTCTTCGGCGACGCCGCTTTCGGCGGCGGCGGCCTTGATCGCTTCGTCCTTGCCTTGCGACCAATGCGATGCCAGCGCATGGCCGACTTTCACGGCGGTGCCGCGCTCGAGACCGATCTGCTCGCCCGCGTCGCCGATGAGGTCGTCGCCGAGATCCTGCAGCACCTTGCCGAAATCGAAGTTCATGGCCGTCACCTCAAGAAACCCAGACCGCCGTTTACCATCGCTCGGCGACAGGTTCACGTACGCGCTGCAGCGGCGCTGCGGTGCATCCGATGGGCCGCCCGCGCGCATCTAGGAAGGCAGGGCTAGGTCCGGTAAGGTCGGAACAAGGAGAGTTTACGATGCGCACAGCAGCACTGGCAGCGGCGATGATGATCGCGGCCTTCACGGCGGCCTGCGGTCCAGGCGAGATCAAGGTCAACGCCAGCAACAAGGACGGCGCTTCGGTCTCCGCGAACCTGGGCGGCGAGGCCGGCGGGTACACGCTCAACGTGATCGACGACGGCGCCGGCGCGCTGACCTATCTCGTCAT
The DNA here is from genome assembly GCA_049317545.1 of Caulobacterales bacterium. GTDB lineage: Bacteria > Pseudomonadota > Alphaproteobacteria > Caulobacterales > Aquidulcibacteraceae > REEB506. The sequence continues at coordinate 1,924 of JBMOIB010000172.1, forward strand.
CAAACCGGACGGGTCGCAGGTCGCCGCGGTCGGCGACGATAAGGGCGCGCGTTTGGTCGAAGGCGGCGACGCCCATGCCGCGATGTCGGAAACGGCGGCCGGTATGAGTGCGACGTCGAGCGACGAAAAGGTGGCGATCAAAATGCCCGGCGTCAGCATCAATGTCGCGGGCAACGGCGCGAACGACGGCGAACGCTCCAAGGTCGAGATCAACGTCGGCGGCAAGTCGATCCAGGTCGACGCCGAAGGTCCGGACGGCTCCGAGCGCGCGGTGGTGAAGATCGGCGGCGCCGACGAGGCCGCCGTTCGCAACTTCATCGACGAGGCCAAAAAGCTCACTCCGGAAGTCAAAGCCCAAATGAGAGAGAAGCTCGGGTTGTGACGGTCGCTGCCGGCAAACCGGAGGCGAGCGGCGCCAATCTGCGGATCGTTGACGCCGATCTGCAGCTCAACCAGGCGTTCGATCTGTTCGAGCGCACGCTCCAGGCTTGGGCCGGCGGCCGCGCCGACGAATGGCGCAAGGACGGACCGCGCGGCATCGCGGAAGAGGGCTCGACCTACGCCCGCCGCGACGACGTCTACGTCAGCGTCGCGATGACCGACGAGACCGCCGCCATTGGCGTCGCGTTGATGCCGGGCGACCGCGCCATCCTCGACATTGCTCTGCCGCGACGCGGGCCAGGCCGGGACCGCCGCCGCGCCGCGCTGGCCGTCGACGACAACGGCGACGTGTTCCTCCTCGCCGCCGAGGAGGCCCTGCGCGAACAGGGCGTGCGCGAGCCGTTCCGCCGCATGGCCGGACACGCCTTCGCCAAGCGGGCCCGCGTCGCCGGCCGCGATTATTTGATGCTCGGCCCGTTGGCGCAGGCGGGCGTCATCGATGCGCTCCTGGCGCTCGCAGCCTTGCATCCGACGTTCGAAGCGCATCTGGACCGTCTGGCCCGCCTCGACGCGCCGGCGCCGATGGGGGTCTGGCGGGTGTCCGATGGTCTGGCGCGCGTCCATCGCGGCGCCGAGAAAGCCGCTTTCGCCGCCGCTCTGTCGCTGCGCCGCGCCGAATTTGTTCTGGTCGATCCGCCGCCGGGCCCATTCGCCGTCGACGTCGCCGCCCGTCGCGGAGACGCCTCTCTCGCCGTCCGCGCCGTGCGCGACGCGAGCGCCGAAACGCTCGCCGAAGCCGCCGGCGCACTCGCGCTTGCGGCGCCTGCGTGCGACGGCTGGACGCGCATCCTCCTCGCGCCGGCGCCGCGCGCCGCCGATGATCCCGCACTCGCCGCTTTCGCCGATGCGCTGGCCGAAATGGGGATCACGCTCACGACATTCGACGTGCGCGACGACGCCATGCACCTTCATACGCTCGGCCCGCCGCTCGCCGGCGCCGCCGTGCTTGGGGGCTGACGCTGGCGCCTCAGCTGTCGTCGTCCTCGCCGCCCGCCACCAGGAAATGCCCATGCAGCGTGGCGATCGGATCGCCGCGTTCGTACTGCCAGGCTTCGACGCGGACATTGGCGATGCGTCGCCCGAGCTTGGTCACCCGGGCGCGCGCGTAGGTCGCCGTCGGCCGGCCCGAGCGCAGAAAATCGATGCCGATGTCGATCGTTTTGGGCAGGCGCACGAAGCGCTGCGCGACCGCGATCTGCGCCACCGCGGCGAATTCCATGAACGCGCCGACCACACCTCCATGCAGCGCCGGCAGCATCGGATTGCCGATCAGGATCTCCTTGTAGGGCAGCGAGAGCGTGAGTTCGTCGCCGCGCAATTCGGCCTCAACGCCGAGCGTGCGCGCATAGGGGATCGACGCGATCACTTCGCGCACCTGCGCTTCTGTAAGCGGCGGCGGCGGGACGGGCGGAACCGGGGCGCTCATGTCGACTTCCGCGGCGGGCGCGCGTTGGAGCCGGGTTTGCGGCCGCCGTTCGAGGAGATCATGAAGGCCGCCGTCGCATTGGCGACCGGGTCTTCGGGATCGGCGTCATAGGCCACGGCCCGCACGAACGCGACCGAACGGGTCACCTTGTAGCAATGCGCCTGAGCAAGCACCGACCGGCCGGGCGCTGCGGCGCGCATATAGTCGATCCGCAGGTCGATCGTCGCCGTCGAGCTCGGCGTGGTTTGCGCCGACATCGCCGCGACCCCGCACAATTGATCGAGCAGGGCCGTCACAACGCCGCCGGCGATGACGCCCGCCTTGGCGTCGCCGACCAGATCGTCGCGGAACGGCGCGCGCCCCCAGGCGCGGCCGCGCTGGACGTCCATCAATTCGAAGCCGAGCGCGCGCGCGTGCGGCGTGCCCTGCATCATCATCTCGGCGACCGAACGCATGCCCTCGGACAGAGGGCCGCCGAGCGGGCCGGCCGGCGGCGGGTCAGGTTGGCTCATGCGCGCGGCTCCTTGGTCTGTTAGAGACGTCCGCGTATCCCGCGTCGCTGCCGGAGGATCAAGATGAACGCCCATCTCAAGGCCGCCGGCGCCGAATGGTTGCGCATCGCCGAGGCGCTTCAGCCCGAAACGATCGCGCTGCGCCGCGCCATCCACAAAGAGCCCGAGATCGGCCTTTCGACCCCGCTCACCGCCGCCAAGGTCAAGGCGGCGCTCGCGGGACTGCCGCTGGAGCTGCGCGAAGGCCCGTCCTCGAGCGGCATCGTCGCTGTTCTGCGCGGCGCGTCGCCGGGGCGCACGGTGCTCCTGCGCGGCGACATGGACGCGCTCGAAATGCCGGAGGACGTGGAGGGGCCGTTCCGTTCGGCCTTCGCCGGCAAAATGCACGCCTGCGGCCACGACGGCCACACCGCCATGCTCGCCAGCGCCGCCAAGGCCCTGTGCGCCCGACGCGAAACGATTTCGGGGACGATCTATTTCATGTTCCAGCCCGGCGAAGAGGGCTGGCATGGCGCCTTGAAGATGATCGAGGACGGGCTCCTCGATCCCTTGCCGCAGGCCGCGTTTGCGCTCCACGTCATGCCGAATGCGCCTGCCGGCGTTTTCGCGAGCCGCGCCGGCACCTTGATGGCGTCGTCCGATACCGTGCGCATCACGATCGTCGGCCGCGGCGGGCATGCCTCAATGCCGCATGACGCCGTCGATCCCGTGCCGATCGCGTGCGAGATCGTGCTGGCGCTGCAGGCCTTCGTCACACGCCGGATTAACGCGCACGATCCGGCCGTGCTCACCTTCGGCAGGATCGAGGCGGGCTCGGCGTCGAACGTCATTCCCGAAACCGCGGCCCTGCTTGGCACGGCGCGCACGGTCTCCGAACGCACCCGCAGCAATCTGCACGCCGGCATCCAACGCGTCGCGTCGCATATTGCTCTCGCGCATGGCGCGCATGCCGAGATCGAGATCGAAAAGGGCTTCCCCGTCACCGTGTGCGACCCTGACGCCGTCCGTCATGCCCAGCACACGCTCCAGGACGCCTTTGGTCTCGGCGCCTGGCGCACCATGCCGACGCCGGTCATGGGCGCGGAGGATTTCTCCTACGTGCTGCAGCGCGTGAAGGGGGCCATGATCTTCATCGGCGTATGCCCGGACGGCCAGGATTGGCGCACGGCGTGCCCTTGTCATTCCAATCGCATGGAACTCAACGAGGATGCGATGGCGATGGGCGTGGCGGCGCATTGCGCGCTCGCCGAGCGGTTTCT
>JBMOIB010000173.1:0-5514 GCA_049317545.1 Caulobacterales bacterium
GCGTCAAACGACGATGACGCCCTCCGGAGGCGGATCAATGTACAGCGCCTCGGCTTCGGCCTTGCGGCGGTCGAGCGTCAGGCGCTGGTTCACATAGCCCTTGTCGGTGATTTCGCCTGCATCGATGCTCGGCGGCGCAGTAAGGATCGAGAACCGCGCGACCCGGCGCGACGAGCCGCCGGCGGCGGCATTGTGCGCCTCGATCCCGGCCTTCACGCGCGCGGCCAGTCGTTCCAGCGGCGCGACGTCGGAGGTCTCGGCCGCCAGCATCTGCATCGCGGCCGCGGACGGCCAGATCAACGCGCCCACGAAGGGCTTGTCCTGGCCGACGATCACCGCATCGAGGATCCACGGCGAGCTGGCCGCGACGATATCGGGCCGCAAGGTGCCGACGCTCACCCAGGTGCCCGAGCTGAGCTTGAAATCCTCCGTCACGCGCCCGTCGAAGATCAGGCCCTGCGCGGGATCGTCCGGGTCCACGAACCGGCAGGCGTCGCCGAGCTTGTAGAAGCCCTCCTCGTCGAAGGCGGAGGCGGTCTTGTCCGGATCATTGTGGTAGCCGGGCGCAACGGTCGGGCCCTTGACGCGCACTTCGAGCTTTTCGCCCGCCGGCGCGAGCTTCAGCACCATGCCCGGCAGCGGCAAACCGATCAGACCGACGCGCTCGGCTTCCCAATGCACCACAGTGATGCCCTGCGTCTCGGTCGCGCCGTACATCGTGGTGAGCGGAATGCGGTGGCCGGTCTCGGCCACCGCCAGCGCCTGCAGACGGTCGTAGAGATCGTCCGACAAGGTCGCGCCGCCGTAGCCCATGTAGCGCAGCTTCTTGAAGAAAGCGGCCCGCAGCTTGGCGTCGCGCTCCATCGCCTCGGCGAGCATGGCGAAGGCGATCGGCGCCGAGCCGAACACGATCGGGCTCACCTCGTAGAGGTTCTTGATCGTGGTCTCGAACAGGCCGGGCAGGGGCTTGCCGTCGTCGATGTAGTGGATGCCGCCGGCCCACAGATTGGCGTGCCAGTTCACATTGGCGCCGGAAATGTGGTTCCACGGCATCCAGTCGAGCATCTCCGGGGGATCGTCCGGATCCCGCGCTTCGGCGCGCAGGCCCTCTTGGCCGGCGATCAGGGCGCACAGCATGCCCTGCGTCTGCGGCACGCCCTTGGGCATGCCGGTGGAGCCCGAGGTGAACAGGAATTTCGCGATCGTCTCGTCGGTGATCGCGTCCATGCTGGTCTTGACCGCCGCCGTTGCGGTCGTGCGGGCGAGCTCGGCGTAGGTGTAGGCGCCGCTCGGGGCGTCCGCCTCGGCGGTGATGATCGCGAGCGGGCCGCCTGCTTCGGCTTCGAGCGCGGCGATCGCCTTGGCGAACGGCGCGACCTGCTGGACGAACACCGCGCGCGGCCGCACCAGGCGGAAGGCGTGACGGATCTTTCCGTGGTCGGACGACATCAGCGAATAGGGCACGCTCATCGGCGCGACCGGCGCGCGCGCCTTCATGGCGGCGAGCGTCAGCATGGCGTGCTCGATCGAATTGCCGGAGAGGATCATCAACGGCGCACCGGGGCCAAGGCCAAGCGCCAGCAATTCCTGGGCGAGGCTGTCGGTGGCGGCCTTCGCCTCGCCATAGCTGATCTCGCGCCACGGCCCCAACGGCGCGCCCGGTGCGCTCGGCAGTCGCTGGCGCATATAGGGGCGGTCGGGATGTTCGGCGGCGCGCGTGTCCAGCAGGTGAGCGATCGAGCGCGGCCGATCGCCGGGCTTCTGGTTGGCCCACAGATAGATCGTCCCATCGGCGCGCTTGTCGACCGACACGTCCGGCGGCAATTGCGGCAGCTTCTTGAACGGCGCAGCCTTCACGTCCTGCGCACTCGGCGCATACGTTCCTTCGGCCATTGCGGCTCCTCCCTTGTCGTTTTGCGAAAGGGTACGCGCCGCGGGCGCAGCGACGCAACTGGGGGGCGCTCTCGCTCGTCATCCCCGCCGAGCGCAGCGAGAGCGGGGACCTCGTTCCAGGTCCACATCCGGCACAAGGTCCCCGATCTTCGCGCTACGCGCTTCATCGGGGATGACGAGGGTGGAGCCTCACCCCACCTGACGTTCACGCCCTTCCCAATAGGGCTTGCGCAATTCGCGCCGCAGGATCTTGCCCGACGGATTGCGCGGGATCGTCTCGACGACGTCGATCGTCTTGGGGACCTTGTAGTTCGCGATGCGCTCGCGGGCGTGGGCGATGATCGCTGCGGGATCGATCGTGCAGCCCGGCTTGGCGACGATCACGGCCTTGACGGCTTCGCCCCATTTCTCGTCCGGAACGCCGATCACCGCGACGTCGGCGACATCCGGATGGCCGAAGATCGCGTTCTCAACCTCGGCCGGATAGACGTTCTCGCCGCCGGTGACGATCATGTCCTTCACCCGGTCGTAGATGAAGAAGTAGCCGTCGGCATCCTTGTAGGCGGCGTCGCCGGTGCGCAGCCAGCCGTCGCGGATCGTCTCGGCCGTCGCTTCGGGCTTGTTCCAATAGCCCTTCATCACAACGGGCGCCCGGATGACGATTTCGCCGACTTCGCCGGGCGGCAGGGCCTTGCCGTCGGCGTCGACGATCTCAACATCAATGCCGGGCCAAGCGAGCCCGCACGAACGCAGCTTGCCCTTGGCCGGGTCGTGCGCTTCCGGCGGCAGGAAGGTCGCTGCGCCCACCGTTTCGGTCATGCCGTAGAGTTGCAGGAACCGGCAGCCGAACCGCGCCTGAGCTTTCACCAGGAGTTCCTCGGCGATCGGCGAGGCGCCGTAGGCCACGGTCTTGAGGCTCGACAAATCCGCGTTCGCCATTTCCGGCGCCTGCAGCAGCATCATGATCACGGCGGGGACGAAAAAGGCGTGATTGATCTTGTGCCGCTCGATCAAGTCGAGCGTGACGGCGGGGATGAGGTCCTTGAGGATCGTCGTCGTCGAGCCCGTCGACACGGCGATGATGCCGATATTGGCGCCGGCGACGTGGAATTGCGGCATGGCGTTCAGCACACGCTCGCCGGCCTGGTAGTTGAAGCCCTCCACGCTGCGGGCGAGCGACAGGAAGGCGTGATAATTCGCGTTGGTGAGTTGCACGCCCTTGGGCAGGCCCGTCGTGCCGCTCGTGTAGAGCTGGAGAACGTCGTCGTCGGGCGCGGCTTTGAGCATCGGGTCGCGGGTGGCGAGGCCGTCGCGCCAGCGGACATAGGTCTCATAGCCCTCGCGCGGTTCATCAAGCGCAACGAGGACCGGCTTGTCCGCCATGTCGGCGAGCGCCTTCTCGGCGAGGTCGATGAAGTCGACGCCGACGAACAGGAACCGGGCGCCGGCGTCCTTCAGGATGTAGGCGATCTCGGGCGCGGCGAGGCGGAAGTTCACCGGCGCGAGCGCGGTGCGCGCCTTGGCCGAGCCGAACAGGATCTCATAGAAGGCGTCGGTGTTCTTCGACAGGATCGCGATGCGGTCGTTCGGCTGGAGACCGGCGGCGAGCAGGCGCTGGGCGATCCGGCTGGCGCGGGCGTCGAAATCGGCGAACGAGGTCGCCGCGCCCTCCTTGACGAAGGCGATCTCGGTCGGGCGGGCGTCAGCCTGCGCGCGCGCGACGTCGGCGAGCGTCGTCGCCTTGGACAAATCAATCATCATCTTCTCCCCGGGTGTCGTTTTTCGCGGGAGGATATAAGGATGCGCGACCTCGAAGTCGCGTTCAAAAGATCGGGAGGCCCGTCGTGCTGATTTTATGGGAGCATCCGCTGAGCCCCTACGCCCAGAAGGTCAAGATCGCGCTGCGCGAGAAGGGCCTGGAGTTCGAGGCGCGTCTGCCTGTCGGCGTCGGGTCGGGCGCGTCGCCGGATGATTTCTCGCACGCGAGCCCGCTCGCCGAGGTGCCGGCGCTGACGCTGGAGGATGGAAGCGCGATCTTCGATTCCACCATCATCCTGGAATACGTCGAGGCCGCCTATCCCAAGCCCGAACTGCTGTCCCAGAACGCCAAGATCGCCGCCAAGGCGCGAATGATCGAGGAGGTGATGGACACCCGCTACGAAGCGATCAATTGGGCGCTCGCCGAGATCCGCGCCTTCCGCCGCGCCGAGGGCGACCAGGCCGCCGCGCTCGAGGCGCGCGCCAAAACCCAGATCGACGGGCTCAATGCCTGGCTTGAGCGGCAATTGGGCGGCCCCTGGTTTTGCCCGCCGCATTTCGGCTGGGCTGACCTCTCGGTCGTTCCCTACGTTGCCGGCTCAGCCGGCATGGGGATAGGGCCGCAGCCCGGCTCCAAACTCGCCGACTGGTTCGCGCGCGCGCTGGATCGGCCGAGCGTATCAGCCACGATCGCTGAGGCGCGCACACTGTCGTCGTCGCTTGCGACCTCGCTCGAAGGCGCGCGCAAGGCGATCGAGGCCGGTCTCTTCAAACGTCAGTACCGGGATCATCGTCTGGAATGGATGCTGCGTTCGGGCGGCGTCGACATCGTGCTCAAGGGCATGGAGACAAACACCATCCGGTTCGGAGCTGAATTGTCATGAGCGAGATCATTCTCCACCATTATCCAAACTCGCCGTTCGCCGAGATCATCCGGCTGACCCTGGGCCTCAAGGGGCTCGCCTGGCGCAGCGTCATCCAATCCAACATGATGCCGCGGCCGCATCTGTCGCCGCTGACCGGCGGCTACCGACGCATTCCGGTGCTGCAGATCGGCGCCGATTGCTATTGCGACACCCAGATCATCCTGCGCGAGCTCGACCGGCGCTTTCCCAATCCGCCGCTCGAGCCGGCCGGGCAGGAGGGCCTCGGCTGGGCGCTGCGCCATTGGGCCGGGACGAGCTATTTCCAGGCCTGTGTGGCGATCATTTTCGGAACGCTCGGCGAGCATGTGCCGAAGGCCTTCATCGAGGATCGCGAGAAGCTTTCGGGCCGGCCGTTTGACGTCGCCGCCATGAAGGCGGTCGCGCCGATGATGAAGGACCAATGGCGCGCCCAGGCCGCCTGGATCGACGCGCGCGCGAAAGGCGGCGGCTTCCTGCTCGGCGACCAGCCGGGCCTCGCCGATGTCTCCTGCGCCATGCCGTTCTGGTTCTTGCGCTCGGGCCTCGCCCCGGTCTTCGAGGAACTGACCGCCGATTTGCCCGCCGCGCGCGCCTGGTTCGCCCGCGTCGAAGCATTGGGCCACGGGACGTCGTCGCCGCTCACGCCGGAGGAGGCGCTTGCGATCGCGAAGGATGCGACGCCGGCGCCGGCGCTCCCAAGCGCGCCCGAACCGCAAGGCTTCGGCCCGGGCGATCGCGTCATCGTCATGGCTGATGATTACGGCCGCGATCCGATCGAGGGGATCGTTTCACATTGCTCCGCCAACCGCATCGCGCTTGCGCGCGAAACGGTCGAGGCGGGCGCGATCGTCACGCACTTCCCGCGGGCGGGGTTCCTGGTGCGGCGGGTGTGAGGCTGGGCGCGTGGACCTTCTCCCCTTGTGGGAGAAGGTGGCGCGCAGCGCCGGATGAGGGGTGA
>JBMOIB010000174.1:0-5486 GCA_049317545.1 Caulobacterales bacterium
GCGGGGTTGATTGGCGTACCGCTGGAACGGGTCCAGGCGCTTCATCGTGACCGGCTCGCCAACTTACAATCGGAGTTCGAAGCGACGGCGAGCAAGGTGGTGGCGCGCGCTAAAGGGCGCTTCGCACCTTCATCCGACATTCGGCCGACCGGCCACGTCTGGCTCCATGTCTTGGCGAAGGATCTCGTCGCGTGGGCGGTTGCTGAGAGCGTTTCAGAGTGGGAGTTCGAGGATCAGCTCGAGCGCGCCTGCAGGCTCGTTGAAGACTTTGCCGAGGCGCTCACCGGGCGGCGCGAGGAAGCGCAGTTCGCGGGGCATCTCTTGCAGACGGTTCCGGAACGATGGCCGCGACAGACGGTCAATCGGGAAGCCTTCAACGACGCCGTGAACGCCTACCTGGACCTCCCTGTGAAGCCGGACGTGATTGATGAGTCGCTGCTCTATCTTGGCGTCGGCGTTGAATACCTGGCCCTCCGCGATTTTCGACGAAACGCCAAGGCGATCCGCGCCGAGATCGAAGCGAACGGCGGCGATCGCTCCTACCTCCAATCAGCCGAGCTGCTGCAATCGCCGTGGCAGGCGATTTTGCGGCCTGTTTGGACAAGACTGCGGTTCTACGCAGTCGCGGCACTTGCGGCCGTTATCGGTCGGGAGCTTGGGTGGCTGTCGCCGGTTGCTTTTGAAATGGTCGGTTACGCCGGCGCGTTGATTGTAATCGCAGACGCCCTCATCACTCTGGCCACGCTGCGCCAGACGATCCCATTGGCGCGCGTTGCGGGCGCCAAGCTCGACGCGCTCCTCGCTGAAATCGAAGCGATCCTCAAGGTCCTGCGCGATGAACGCAACATCAGCACCGATCTCATCCGGGAACGGCTGCTGAAGGCCGAGCGCGACGGCATACGCTGGCCGACGTCGCTTCTTCCACTGGCAAACGACATCGCCAAGCGACGTGATCGCATTCGCCAATATGAACGATAAACTTGCTGAAGTGACGGCAGTCTTGCAGGCGCAATGAGTTGCAGCGGCACAGCTTGTGCCGAGAACAAATCAGCTAAGTCAGGTCACCCTTTCTGGTCCTACCAAGGGGCCATCTCCCGACTCCGTCGGCTCCGGCTTGGCAAACAACTCGCCCACATGCTTTGCGTAAGCCTTCTTCAAATGCTCGCGGGAAGCATCGCGGTCCGGCGTGTAGCCAAGCATGTCTTGGAAAAACCGCATCCGGGCGCGCGCATCTTCGAGCACTTCAGCCCAGGTCTTGACCCATACCGTCACGCGGCCTTCGGCATCTTGGTAGAGGATGCCTGCCGGTCGGTTGGCTTGGGCGGCGCGCCGTCGAACGTCTGGCTTGATGTCTTTCGCAATCGCCCAGAACACCCAACGGGTCCGCGTGTCCTTGAAGCGCGGGTCGTCGATCACCGCCATTGCATAGCTCTCGATCTGATTGGCCTCGGCGAGACCAATGTCGACGCTGGGGCGCTTGAGTTCGACGATCAGGTGTTCGCGTTCCGCAGTCCCCGGCCGCATGATGCAACGCGACAACATCAGGTCCACGACACCGTCGCTCCCGTCAGTCCGCTTCACAGGATCGTCGACAACGACGTCTTCGCCGATCAGCGCGAGGTGCTTGCGCAGCACGTTCGTAAGGTTTTGGTCGTCCGCGGCGATGTGATACTGCTCCCCAAAAATCCATGCGTTGGGCGCAAGGACACGGTGCAATTGGGCCCGCTCCTTGACGACCTTTTGAAGGTCCGAAGCGAAAATCAGCTCATCAAGACCTTGTAAAAGTTCGAGGCGGTCGGTGATGACCTTGGTCGCGCTGATCATGTCGGCGAGCGTCGTTTTATCGAGGAGCTCGGCCAGCTCCTGGCGACGCTCGACCGGCAGTTCCAACGCCTCCATGAGAAATCGAAGCGCGTCGTCAGGCCCTGTTTCAATCGCGTGACGAAGCAGGCGCAACTGCAGCTGTTTAGCCTTGGGGTCGGCCTCGGCAAACTTCGGCAAAAACGCATTCACGTTAAGCGCGGCGATGTTGAACACCTGTCGTTCGACCACTTCGGCCGTCGTTTTGGGTTCACCGCGGTAGGGGTAGACGTTCTCCTCTTTCCATTGATCGACGAGACCGCGCGCTTCTTCGGCCGCGCGAGCGCGGAAATGGTCGCGGAGGATGCGCTTAGCTTCATCAATCGCGGGCGTCGTGACTCCATCGAGCTCACCCAGGCCAGTTACGCCTTCGTTGGCGAGCACTGCGATCGCCTCAGATTTCAGATAGGCCGTGAAATTGAACCGCGGCGCTTGGATCCCGGGCTGCATTTCATCGAGTGGGAAGCCGTCCTGCGTGCAAAGGTACAGTCGGCGATCGGCCTGAACTTTCCATTCGACCACTTCGAGCTGAGCAGGGAACGTTCGCCCGTCGAAGAGCTTGATTGGCGCGAGCGGATACTCTTCCGCTCGATCCTCAACGGCGGCCGGATCAACCGGTGTCTGCTCAAAGAACAGCTTCGCATTCTGGTATTTTCGCAGGTACAGCGCGAAGACCTGAGACAATTCGTCAACAGCGCGGTCCCGCGTCAATGATGGCAACGCCCGTTCAATCTCTGAGATTCGAACACGCACGCCGCGGGTGTCGCCAGCGCCGGCGGGCTGCGGCTCGCTCAGTTCGAACTTGTTGGCGCGGTCCGCGACAATCGTGATCTGAAATTTCAGAAGAGCGTCGGCCTCAGGGTAGATCACGATCCAGTCGACGACGCGCCCCAAGGCGAGCGACTTAAAGCGGCCCTGCCCCTCCTTGCCGTGGATCTGCCGTTTCTCATAACTGGTTTGGGTCGTGAGTTTCTTCCACGATCCACCGAGACCGCTAAAGCTTTTATGCGCCTGGTCGGGGGTCATGCCCCAGCCGTTGTCTGAGACCTCGATCGCGCGGAGCCCACCAAGGTCGTCGGGCTCGATCGTGATATCGACCCGCGTCGCGTCCGCGTCGAAGGCGTTCCACGCCAGTTCGGCGACAGCCAGAATTGGCTTTCGAACGGCCGTGATCTTGCTGATGTGGTCAGCTTGTGCAGTGACGCTATACTCAGTCACGGACGGTTAGCCCTCTTCCTAATGCCCGACGCCGCCGCCCGAGCCCTCCTACATAAGCAATCGAGCGCTTCGGCAATACCGCGCTTCCCGAATTCCAAAGCAAGCCCGCGTCGCGTCCAGACGTCAAAGCTTGGCCCGGGCCGCAACAGGAATCGTTCACGCATGCAGGACGCCCGACACCGTCAAAATCCTCTCGTGACGTCGACGTCTTCGACTTCTTCCGCAGCGATGACGAGGTCGGTCACCACCTGATGCAGGTTCCGCAACTGCCAGCGCGCGTTCTCGTCGAGCTTCGCGAGCGGCGGCGCGCTCTCGAAGGCGATGCGCCATTGGTGCCGTTCGGCGTGGCGTGGGGCGATGGCAAGCGTGATGGTGAGATCGAGCGGTCGCTGAAGCCGTATCGCGGCGCGTCCTTCCCCATTGGTGAGGGCGTAACTGTAGCCAGCGTCGGCCAACGTCCACGCGATGCGCGCCGCCAAAAAACGCGTCGCTGCGGCTGGGCCGGTAAGATCGTCAACAGCGCCGTCCATCATCGAGAGATAGATGCCGAACGGGTGAGCGGGATCGAATGGTCGAGACATGGGCGGGACTCGGGCAGGGCAACCTTAGGGGATCTTGACCGTTGTCGTCGCCCCCAACCCAAACCGCCCCGCAATGGCCTCAGCAAGGCCCGTCAGCGCCTGCTCGCGTTCGTCTGGATGTGGGTGTAGCAGCCCTGCCCGAAACTCGCGCACGAGCCTGCTCGTCTGATCACCGCGCGCGGCGAGCAAATCCAAGGCGGCGCTCAGCGTTCCTGACCGCACGTCCCGGTCATAGGTGGCGCTGGCCGCGGCCCTGACGGTCGCGACCGCTTCGGCGATCGTCAGTGTCTCGCGGCTGGCGTCGACCCAGGCGCCCCCAAAGGCAATGTGCCCACCGTATGGATTTCCTGTGTTCATGTTATGTTCTTAGCAAGCCATCAGCTTCACGTCGAGGCAGCAGGACAACTCGCTGCGCAATGCATGATAGGTAAGACTTCTAGGCTTTTATGCCTTACTAGTAAGACGTTGCCTTGACAGCCTGGCTGTAAACGGGTATACTTCGTCAATGTCCAAAGCCCCATCCCGTCCCCGGCGGCAAACCGTCCGCACGCTCTCGCGTCACAGCGCAGAAGCGGCGGCGTTGTTCGGCCAACTCATCCGCGCCGGTCGTATCGAACGGAACCTGACGACGCAGGAGCTGGCGGATCGCGTCGGCGCGTCCCGCGATCTCATCTATCGGCTGGAGCGCGGCGATCCGCGCGTGAGCCTCGGCGTCAGTTTCGAGGCCGCCACCATCGTCGGCGTGCCCCTCTTCACGCCAGAGATATCGCGCCTCGCGAGCGAGCGGACGCGCTCCGACGAAAAGCTGCGCTTACTGCCAAAATCCGTGCGGAAGCCGCGCACCGAGCCACGCGATGACTTCTGAGCCCGCGACGACGGAATGCTTTGTCTGGGTCTGGCTGCCAGGCCAGAGCGAGCCCGTTGTTGCGGGCCGGCTCGCGCGGGCGGGCGACCAGCTCGTCTTCAACTACGGCCGGTCCTATCTCGGCCGCCCCGACGCGATCGCGCTCTTCGACCGCGAATTGCCCCTGCAGGCGGGCGCACTGCCCCTCTTGCCAGGCCTCACGATGCCAGGGTGCATCCGTGACGCCTCGCCCGATGCCTGGGGGCGCCGCGTGATCATCAATCGCAAACTTGGCCTGTCTGGCGCCGCCGCGGCCGCGGTCGAACTCGATGAGCTGACGTATCTGTTGGAATCCGGATCCGATCGCGTCGGCGCGCTCGACTTCCAAACATCGCCCACCGCCTATGTGGCGCGGCAATCGACCGATGCCTCGCTGGAAGACCTGATGGGGGCGTCCCGCGACGTCGAGCAAGGCGTGCCGCTCGCGCCCGCGTTGGCGCTCGCGCTACAACACGGCACAGCGCTCGGCGGCGCCCGGCCAAAGGCTCTCATCACAAACGGCGCGCAAAAATTCATTGCGAAGTTCTCAGCAAGTAACGACCTCTACAGCGTCGTCAAAGCGGAATTCATCGCGATGCGGTTGGCCGCGGCGTGCGGGCTTCGGGTCGCGGCCGTCGCGCTCGGAAGCGCGCTCGGGAAGGACGTGCTCTTCGTCGAGCGCTTCGACCGTGTGGCCTCGGCGGCGGGCGACTTCACACGACGCGCGATGGTCTCGGCGCTGACGCTTCTGGAACTCGACGAGATGATGGCGGCGCACGCGAGCTATCAGGATCTAGCCGAGATCGTCCGGCATCGCTTCGCTGAGCCGAAGCAGACCCTTCGCGAACTGTTTGGGCGGCTCGTGTTCAACATTTTATGCGGCAACACGGATGATCACGCGCGGAACCACGCGGCCTTCTGGGACGGCGCGGAGCTGCGCCTGA
>JBMOIB010000175.1:0-5454 GCA_049317545.1 Caulobacterales bacterium
GTCTTCACGAACGTCTCGCGATCAGCGAGCGCGCCTTCCATGTAGGCGAGGTGATTGTCGATCTCGGAGAAAATGCGCGGATGCAGCGGCGCGCCCGCCGGCCCGAGCCGCGACACATACATGGCGAGCAGGATCGGCAGCATCGCCGAGCCTTCAGCGAAGTGCATGAAATGCAGATAATCGCGCGCATCCTGGCCGCCCGGCGCCGGCTTCAGCCGCCCGCCGCCGTGCGCGTCGACGAGGTACTCGATGATCGCCCCGGATTCCGCGACGATGACGCCCGCATCCTCGATGACCGGCGACTTGCCCAGCGGGTGCACGGCCTTGAGCTCCGGCGGCGCAAGCCGCGTCGTCGCGTCGCGCTGATAGGCCTTGATCTCGTAGGGAAGGCCAAGCTCCTCGAGGAGCCACAGCACGCGCTGCGAGCGCGAATTGTTGAGGTGATGAACGACGATCATGAAAGGCTCCGATCAGGGATAGGGATTGAAATTGAGCTTCAGGCCCGGCCGCGGCCAGCGCACTTTGACGAGCTTCCCGGTCCCCGAAAGCGTGATGTAGGCGTCGCGCATGTCCGGGCCGCCGAAGGCGATGTTGGTGACGAGAAGATCCGGGAACGGATGATGCGCAAAAGCGCCAGACGGCTCGATCGCGGTGATCCCGCCATTGATGAGCGTCGCGACGCACACCCGCCCGTCAGCCTCGACCGCCAGACTGTCGAACAGCTGATAGCCGGGCATGGTGACCACGCACCGTCCAGGATGGCCGGGACTAGCGGGACCGACGACGCCCTCGCCCTCGATGTCGAACGCCCACAGCCGGCCGGTGTGCGTATCGGCCATGTAGACGATCTTCTCGTCCGGCGAGAGCCCAACACCGTTCGGCGACACCATGTGATAGGCCGCCTCGATGAGCTTGGAGCCGTCCGGACGCGCATAATAGAGCCCGCCGTGATCGCGGTGGCGCGAATAGGTCTTGGCGTGGTCGCTGAACCAGAAACCGCCTGACTTGTCGAACACGAGATCGTTCGGCCCGCTGAGGCGATGGCCGTCGATTTTGTCATAGACGCGCTCGAATTTGCCGGTCGCGACGTCAACGCGCTCGATGCGCCCGGTGGTATAGTCCGCAGCCGCATTGCCGGGGATGGTGAGCCCCATCTGCTCGTGCCAGGTGAAGCCGCCGTTGTTGCAGACGTAGATGGCGCCGTCCGGCCCGATCGCGGCTCCATTCGGTCCGCCGCCGAGTGCGGCCATCACCTCGCGCTTGCCGTCGCCCCAGACGCGCGTGAGGGCGCCGGCCTTGATTTCCACGAGGATGACCGAGCCGTCCGGGAGCACGATCGGCCCCTCCGGAAAGGCGAGCCCTTCGGCGATCACTTCCATGGCGTTCTCCCTTTTGGTTTGACGCCGAACCTAGCCGCCTCCCCATCCGGGCGAAAGGCGCCTACCCTGCGATCGCCCGCAGCGCGGCGAGGAGGCGATCGATGTCGGCTTCGCTGGTGAACACCGCGGGCGTCACGCGCACGCAAGCGCCCTTGGCGACGCCGGTGCGGGCGACGGTGAAGATGCGGTGCTCGTCGAGCAGCCGGCGCGCAATGGCCCTGTTGTCGGCCGGCGTGGTCTTGCCCTTGAGGCGGAAGGAGGTGATGGCGCCGCGCAGGCTCGGGTCGGTCGGCGTCAGGATTTCGATGCCGGGATGGTCGCGCAGCGGTTCGGCCCAGCGGTCGCGCAATGCGGCGAGGCGGGCGGTCTTGCGGGCCGGTCCGATCGTCTCGTGCATGTCGAGTGCGGCGTCGAGCGCGAGATAGGCCGCGAAGTTCGACGTGCCCGTGTGGACCTTGGTGCGGATGTCGTCGACCGGGCCCGGCTCGCCCATGTAGGGATCGAGGTCCGGCAGGCGCGCCTTGCGGCAATAGAGGATGCCGACGCCGAGCGGCGCGCCGATCCATTTGTGCGCATTGAGCCCGACGAAATCGGCCTTCAGCTCAGGCAGCGTGAACGGGATCTGCCCCCAGGCGTGGGCGCTGTCGACGATGCAATCGATGCCGCGCGCGCGCGCCTGTTCGGCGATCTCGGCGACCGGCAGGATGAGCCCGGTGCGATGGCTGACGTGCGTCAAAAGCGCGAGCCGCAGATGCGGATTGGCCTCGAACGCCTGAACGTAGGCGTCGATCAGGCCCTGACGCGTCGCCGGTTCTGGAAGATCGATTTTCACGATCCGCGCGCCGCGCCGGTTCTGGAGCCACGCCATGGCGGTTTGCATGGCGTCATAGTCGAGATCGGCGAACAGGACGCCGTCGCCCGGCTTGAGGCGGTTATAGCCGCCGATCAACGCCTGCAGCGCTTCAGTTGCACCGCGCGTGAAGACGATCTCGTCGCCCCCGACGCCAAGCAAGGCGCCCGCCCGCGCCGCGATCGGCGCGAGGTCCTGATCGAAGGTGCGGCGCGTATAGTACGAGCCGTCGCGATTGACCCGGCGCAGGTGGGCCTCATAGGCGACGCGCACGGGCTTCGCCATCACGCCATAATTGCCGTTCTCGAGCTGGGTAACGCCCTGCGGAAGCTCGTATTCCCGCGCAATCCGCCGCCAGAAGCCGGCCTCGCTCTCGGCGTCCGCTGCGCCGGCCATTGCGAGCCCGGCGATGGCTGCGCCCACCGCGAGATCGCGTCTCGTCGCATCCATCGTCCGGCTCCGTTGCTGACTATCCGCGCACGCGCAGCCGAACCGGAACGGGGCGGCCCTCCCCGCCGCCCCGTTCCCCCGCTCGATCCCCCGATCGGTACGGATCAGAACTTCGCGTCCAGGCGAACATACCATTGTCCGCCGTAAGAGTCGTATGGCGCGTTGCGCGAATAGATGAGGCCGCGGCTCGCCTGGAACACCGCCTCATCCGGGTACGTGTCGAAGATGTTCTCGCCGCCGACCCGAACCGCGACGGCGTCGGAGACCTTATAGGACATCGACAGATCGACCAGCGTAATGGCGCCGAACGACTGGAAAATGTCGCCAGTCGCGTTGCCCGTGCTGTCGGTCCACTCGCCATAGTACCGGGCGCGCGCGGTCGTTTCGAACCGGCCAATCCCGAGCGTCGCGGTTCCCGTGAGGTTGTCCTGCGGGCGCGATTCTTCGAACAGCCGCTTCTGCGTCGCCGAGGCGGCGATCGAGCCGGACTGCACTTTCGTCTCGTTGTGATTGTAGGCGCCGACGAGATCGAGCCGGGCCGCGCCCACATCGCGCTTCAGCTCCACGACGACATCCACGCCCTCGGTGCGAGTGTTGAAATCATTGGTGAAGAAGCTGACGCTCGTGAACGCCGTCGCGCCCGGGATGTTGGCCGCGAGGAGCTGCGCGCGCAACGCCGGCGTCACCGCAAAGCTCTGGGACTGGCTGAACCGGCTATCGACATCGATGCGGTACGCGTCGATCGAGCCCGAAAGGCCGAGCTTCGTGCGCCAGGTGAGGCCGCCGGTGAGCGTCTCAGATTCCTCCGGCTTCAGCGGCTTGGCGCCGAGGAACTTCGAGACCGGATTGAGCGGCGAAAGGCGCCCGGTCTGGAACAATTGCAGCGTCACCGTATCGAGACCCTGCGACGTGCTCGTCGAGTTGAGCTGGCCCGGCGTCGGCGCGCGGAAGCCAGTCGAATAGGCGCCACGCAGCGCGAGATCGTCGGTGATGGAGAGCCGGCCGCTGGCCTTCACGTCGAACGTGGAGCCAAACTCCGAGAAGTCCTCGTAGCGCCCGGCGAGCCCGACCGAAAGACGTTCCGTGAGCGGAGCATCGATGTCGACGTAGGCCGCATAGCTCGTCTGGTCCCAGACCCCGGCTTGTTGGTTAGAGAAGCCCGGGAACCCGTTGGAATTCGGCGCAAGGCCAACCGCCGCGCCCGGGCCAACCGCGAACGAGGCCGCGTCGCCCTGCTTGATCTCGTAGCGTTCGAGACGACGCTCGGCGCCGAACGCCACGTTGACGGGAGCGTCCAGCGGCGCCAGCGCAAGCTTGTAGGCGAAGTCCGCGTTCAGATTGTACTCGGATTGAATGAGATGGCCGAGATTGAAATCAAACGGGCTGTTGGGGCCGAGCGAGGCGTTGATCGAATTCTTCAGGAAGAAGGCGCTGTCGTTACGGCCAAGAGACGCCGAAAGGTCCCAGGTGAATTTTTCGCCCTTGGCGCTGCGCAGGCCTGCGACCGTCTGAAGATCGTTGGACCGGATGCCTTCCCGCGGCGTGAAGCCGGCCGGGTAGATCGTGCGCAGATTGAATCCCGGGAACACCGTCGTCGTGTTGAAGATCGCCGGGTTTGCGTTCGGGTTGCGCCAATTGATGTCGTTGATGCCAACGGACCGGCCGTAGGTGCCATGGACATAGGCCTCCATTGGGCCGATCGGGGCCGAAGCGTCGAGCGCCGCGCGGAACGTGCGCAGGTCCGGCTGGCCCCAGCGCTGCACCGGGTTCGGCACGGCGATGCTCGGGTTGGCGACCTGAAAGGCGATCGCGTCCGGGCGCTGGCGCGTGCGCGACGTCAGGCTGGCGTTTGAGACCTGGAACGTCGTTGTGACGTGGCCGGTGTCGCCGAGTGCAAAGCCGAGGCGCGCGCCGGCCTGATAGGTCTCGCCGTCGCCTTCGAAGTATTGCGACGCCTGGCCGAAGGCCGCAACGCCGGTTGCATCGTCGAGGATGACGTTGATCACGCCGGCGATGGCGTCGGAGCCGTATTGCGCCGACGCGCCGTCGCGCAGAACTTCGATGCGCTTGACCGCAAACGGCGCGATCTGCGCGAGGTCGGCGCCCTGCGCGCCGCGCGATCCAAGAAACGCCGAACGGTGGAACCGCTTGCCGTTGACCAGCACCAGCGTCTGGTCGGGCGACAGGTTGCGCAAGGTCGCGGGACGGATGAACTGCAAACCGTCCGAGGTCGGAAGCTTCTGCACGACGAAAGACGGCGCGAGTTGGGCGAGCGTCTCGGAGAGCTGGCTCGTAACGGTGCCCTGGATGGCCGCTTGCGACAATTGATCGACCGGCGACATGGCCGTGAACCTGGTGCGCCCCGTCTCGCGGGTTCCGGTCACGATGATATCGTCGGATTTCGCCGCTGGCGCGTCGACGACATCGGGTTTGGCCTGCGCGAAAGCCGTACCCGCCTGGGCGGCGACGCCAATGCACAGCAGCGTGACGACGCGCGCGATCGAAATGGACATGGTGATTAATCCCCGCAGCCGCGCGCCAGACCCCTCCCGGCGCGCACTACGTGGCCGCAATACCCCCTCGCCGTGACGCACCCGTGTCGCGCGCATGTCGCGCCAGCGAAGGATCAGTGTAACTTGGATGACGCGCCTGTGATCGGTCTGGCGCACTCTCCCTCACATGTTGACGTCGCCGTCGCCGCGGCGGAGAAGAGACGCGTCGCGGGTGTAGTTCAGAGGTAGAACGTCAGCTTCCCAAGCTGAATGTCAGGGGTTC
>JBMOIB010000176.1:0-5454 GCA_049317545.1 Caulobacterales bacterium
CGACCGAGCCGCGCTTGGCTTTTCCGTAGGCCTTGTGGTCCTCAATCGTCCAGCCGGCGACGCCGCCGGCGAACTCCGTTGCGCCGTAGTTCTGCAGAACCGGGATTCCGTAGCGTGCCTCGAAGGCGTCCGCGAGATCGGGATCGAGCGGCGCGGTTCCGGTTCGGAACACCACGAGGCTCGACAACGCATCTTTCGGCACGTCACGATCAAGGATCATGCGCAGCGCGGATGGCGGAGCGCTGGCGACTTTCGGCCGGTGCCGCGCGATCGCGTCAACATAGGCGTCGACGGCGAACTTCTCGAGGATGCAGGCCTTGCGTCCGGCGCTCACGACGGTGAACAGCGCGAGCACACCGCCGATATGAGACAGCGGAACGGTCAGGAGTTGGACGCCGCTGCGCAGCTTCGGCCCGGTCTCGCCCTGGCGTCCGCGCTCGTAGACGGCGGTCTCCATCACCATGCGTTCGAAGTTTTTCGTCTTGAGCGGCACGCGCTTCGGCGTTCCCGTCGTGCCGCTCGTGAGCATCTCGATGCCGATTCCCGGCGCCTCGCGTCGCGCGGGGTCGCTGGTGACCGCGGGCGCGCCGACCGGCGTTACGATCGCGCCGCCCGGGGCCAGTTCCAGGCCGACCGTGCCGTTGCGGACGAGTGCGGCCCGCACGTCGGGGTGATCGAACTCGCCTGTAAGCCCGACGAGCACGGGAAGGGCGAGCTTGTCGATCTCCTCCACGAGGCGCTGTGGCGGCGAGGCGCCGTTGAGAGTGACAAGGCACCGCTGCGAGCAGACGACTTCCAGCACCACGGGTGGAAGGTCGCCATGGTTCTTCAACAGCACGCCGACGCGCACGCTAGCGCCGAAGCCAAGTTCGCGCAGTGCGGCGTCGATCGCCGCCATGCCCTGCGCGACCGATCCCCACGTCCGCCATTCGCCGCGGAACTCGAAGGCTTGCGAGTCAGGTTCGAGGGCGACGACGCCGCGAACGAGATCAGACAATTCGGACATAGTCAGCTCCGGGTGGACGACGTGGGCGCGCCGATCGCGCCGCCCCAGCCCGCGAGGGCCGCTTGCCGATCGCGATGGCGGGCGGGCACGCCGAAATAGGCGAAATCGAATTGGCTGCGCTTGAACCAGATCTGCGCGTCGCAATCCCACGTATAGCCGATCCCGCCATGCACCTCGGTCATGAGGCGGGAGGCGGCGCGGAACACGTCGGCGATGTGCGCCTTGGCGGCGGACGCCATGCGCGATCGCTCGCCTGGCGCATTGTCATAGGCGTAGGCGGCGTACCAATAGAGCCCGCGCGCCGGTTCGACGTCGACGGCCATGTCGGCGAGCTGATGCTTGATGCCCTGGAAGGCGCCGATCGGGCGACCGAACTGTTCACGCATTTTGGCGTAGGCCACCGAGCGATCCAGGCACTGAAGCGCACCGCCAAACGCGTCGGCGGCGATCAGCACGAGCATGGCGTCGATGGCGTCGGATGCGCGCTCGGCGTCGAACGTCGCGACGTCTGCGGGCGCATTGTCGAGCTGAACGTCAAACAACCGGCGCGTGCGATCGGCGCCGTCCCGGGCGGTCAGCGCCGGCGCAACGGCGCGCAGGTCCACGACCGCAATCGCCGTATCCGAGATGACGACGAGAAGATCGGCGGCGTTGGCGGCCACGACGTCGCGAACGACGCCGTCGACACGATCGGCGGTCATCGTCACGCGCGACCCTGAGGGGGTAAAGTCCTGCGCATCGCCAACGATTGCTGTGGTCGCAGTCAGGGCCCCGCTGGCGAGCTGCGGCGCCCAGGTCGATGCGAGCGCGCCGCCTGCGGCCGTGAGCGCAAGCCCCGCAACCGCATGGCCCAGGAAGGGGCCCGGGACGCCAGCATAACCGAGCGCCTCGGCGGCGAGCGCGAGGTCGATCATGCCAAGGCCCATGCCGCCGAGCGTCTCGGGCAGCGCAAGGCCGCCAACACCGAGATCGAGGAGCGTGCGCCACAGCGCGTCGGCGCGCCCGTCAGAGCCATCGAATGCGGCGCGGCGGGCGCCTCCGTCCGCGCCGTCGAGGGCGGCGCGCAGGACCGTCGCCTGCATCTCCAGCTGTTCGTCCGAAAGCAGGAAGTTCATGTCACAACTCCCTCATCCCGGGGCAGTCCGAGCGCACGTTCGGCGATGACGTTGCGCTGGATGTTCGACGCGCCCCCCGCGATCGCTACGCCCAGCGATCCAATGATCTGGTTGACCCATTTGGCGTGGGCAGGACCGGCGCCGCCCCGGCCCTCAGGCGGCATCGAAAGCCCGTCCTCGGCGATGAGTTCCTGCGCCAGCAAAGCCATGCGGTGCCCGATTTCAGTGCCGTTGAGTTTGTTGAGTGCGCCGATCAGCCCGGGATCTTGGCCCGCGTTCGCCATGGACTGCTGGCGGAACGAGGAATAACGCTGCGCAAGGACATAGCCCTCGATGCGGGCGAGAGCTTGGCGGATGTCCGCGCGCGCGATCGCGGGCGCTCCGTCGATCTGGGTCTCTGCAGCGATCGCGGCGAGTTTCTGGAACGTGTCGTCCGTCCGCGCCGCGCCGCCGACAAGATCGCGCTCGTGCTTCAACGTCGTCTTGGAGACGCTCCAGCCCTGGCCACGTTGGCCGACAATCCAATCGGCAGGCGTGCGCGCGCCGTCGAAGAAGACCTCGTTAAATTCCCGTCCGCCCGTCATCTGCCGCAGTGGGCGTACGGTGACGCCCGGCTGCTTCATGTCGAGGATCAGATAGGAGATGCCGGCGTGCTTGACGGCGTCGGGCTCGGTGCGGACCAGCACGAACATGAAGTGGGACATGTGGGCCATCGTCGTCCAGACCTTCTGGCCGGTGATGACCCATTCGTCGCCTTCGAGGACGGCGCGTGTGCGCAGGCTTGCAAGATCAGACCCTGATCCGGGCTCGCTGTAGCCCTGGCACCAGACGTACTCTCCCGTCAGCGTCTTCTCGATGAAATTGTCTTTTTGCCAGGGCTCGCCCAGCGCCAGGAGCGTGGGGACGAGCATGCCGGGGCCTGGGCCTTCGATCTCGCGTGGGGCGCCGGTCTTGGCGAACTCCTCACGTATCACACGCGCCCGTGAAGGATCCGGCGGCTGCTCGGAGCCGCCATACTGGCGAGGAATGGAGCGGTAGAGATAGCCGCGGTCGATCGCCGCGCGCCGGAACGCGGCGACCGCGTCGCGGTCCTTCGCGGACTTTCCGGCCCATGCCTCCTTCAGGAACGCGCGGACCTCGCTGCGAAAGGCTTCGTACTCGGCGCCGAGTTCGAGATTCACCCGACATCCTCCCTGTTTTCCGCAATGCTATACAGGATTAAGCTCGAATGGGAAGCGCAGACCGCACGGGTCAGGGCATTATAGGTTTGACCAGGGCGCCTGGAGCCCGCATAATCCTGTATACGATAAAAGGGAGACGGAGAGATGGCCGAAGCCGCCGGGAACGCAGAGATCGAGAAGGAATGGGAAAAAGCGGTGTCCTACACGTTCACGGACGAGGACATCGAACGCGCCAAGCTTCTCCTCGGGCACGACGTCGCCTCGCGTGAGCGCGAGTACGTGACGACCACGAGCGTCGATGCGATCCGGAACTTCGCGCACGGCGTCGGCAACGATAACCCGCTGCACTGCGATCCCGACTATTCGCGCACCACGCGGTGGGGCGGCGTCATCGCGCCCGCCATGATGGCCGGGATCATCAACACGCCGCTTCTGGGCGACCCGATGCCCGCCGAGGTCAAGGCCAAGACGAAAGGCCTGTTCCGCGGCATCCACGTGTTCGTTTCGGGCGGCGAGTGGACCTTCTACAACCCGATCTATCCTGGCGACACGATCTACTCGTATTCCGGCGAAGAGACGATCGAGGTCAAGCCGTCGGAATTCGCTGGCCGCACCGTCACCCAGATCCGCCGCGACGTGAAGTTCAACCAACGCGGCGAAGTCGTCGGCGTCTACAAGATCCGCCGGATCCTCAGCGAGCGGAAGACCGCGGCGAAGAAAGGGAAGTACTCCGCCATCAAGCCGGCGGAGTATACCGATGACGATATCGCCAAGATCGACGAGATCTACGCAGCCGAAGTCGTTCGCGGCGGCGACAAGCGCTACTGGGAAGACGTCCAGGTTGGCGACTCACTCGGCAAGATGGCGAAAGGGCCGCTGACGGTCACGGACGTGATCTGCTTCCACGCCGGCGGTTATGGCTTTGTGCCCTACGTCCCGTGCGTGGGCCGTCTCGCCCATAAGAACCGGCAACGGATCGCGCCGTTCTACGTCAAGAACGAGCAGGGCGTGCCCGACGTTGCGCAGCGCCTGCACTGGGATCCGAAATGGGCCCAGGCGATCGGCAACCCGATGGCCTATGATTACGGCGTCATGCGCGAGAACTATATCTATCACTACCTCACCGACTGGTGCGGTGATGATGGCTGGGTGGTCCGCCAGTACGACGAGATCCGCAAATTCAACTACATCGGCGACACCCAGGTCATCAGCGGGGAGGTCGTCGCCAAGCGCAAGGAGGGCGGCAACGCGCTCGTCGATGTGGTCGTCTCGATGACGAACCAGCGCGACGAGAAGACGGTCTCCTGCGAGGCGACGATCGCGCTGCCGACGAAGGACGAGGGGCCGGTGATCCTGCCCCAGGTGCCGCTGGAGCTTCAGCGCCGGACGGCGCACATGTTCGCGCGGCACGGCGAACTCCTCAAATCCAAGCGCGGTTGAGGCTCAGGCTCAGGAGACTTCGATGGCGCTTCACGAAAGCCTTCGCGGGCGGCTGCGTCTGCCCGCGATCTGCGCCCCTATGTTCCTCGTCAGCGGGCCAGATCTGGTGCGCGAAGCCTGCAAGGCTGGGCTCGTCGGCGCGTTGCCGCGGCAGAATGCCCGCGGCGTCGAGCAGTTCGAGGCGTGGCTCACGGATATCGGCACGGCGCTCGATACGCACGAGCAGGCGACGGGGCGCCCCCGCGGTCCGATCGCCGTCAATCTCGCCACGCAGATGCCGCCCGACGAGCTCGAGGCGCATCTGGGGATCTGCGAGCGCGCGGGCGCGCGGATCATCATCTCCGCGCTCGGCGACCCTTCGGCGCTCGCGGCGCGCGTGCATGACTGGGGCGGGATCGTCTTTCACGACGTCACGACGATGCGGCAGGCGGAAAAGGCGATCCGGGCCGGCGTCGACGGATTGACGTGCATCGGTTCCGGGGGCGGCGGGCATTCCGGCGCGATCAATCTGCTCGTGCTGGTCCAGGCCGTGCGGGCGATCTTCGATGGCGTGGTGATCGCGGCCGGCGCGATCTCCACTGGCGAGGCGATCCGCGCACTCGAAGTCCTTGGGGCAGATCTCGCCTATCTCGGCACACGCTTTATCGCGACGAAGGAGTCGATGGCGCCAGAGGCTTACAAGGCGATGATCGTGTCCGAGACCAGCGCAGGC
>JBMOIB010000177.1:0-5438 GCA_049317545.1 Caulobacterales bacterium
AGAGGACCTGGAACGAGGTCCCGGGTCTCGCTGACGCTCGCCCGGGATGACGAGGGGAAGCCGGGGTGAAATGGCGATGTCCGATTTCGGCGAGAGCGCGGCGCTGAATCGGGCATGATGGGCCCATGGACGACGCATCCCGCCATGCCGCCGCAGAGGCCAAAGATCCGCGCTTCGACGGCGTGTTCTTCATTGGGGTGACGTCGACCGGCATCTATTGCCGGTGCGTCTGCCCGGCGCGTACGCCGAAGCGCGAGAACCGGCGTTTTTTCGCGTCCGCCGCGGCGGCCGAACGACACGGGTTCCGCCCCTGCCTCGTCTGCCGGCCCGAAGCCGCGCCGGGCGTCGCGCCGATCGATCGCGGCGACGCGTTGGCCGGCGCCGCATTCGCCGAGATCGAAGCCGGCGCGCTCGAAGAGGCTGGGCTCGAGACGCTCGCCTGTCGGCTCGGCGTCACCAGCCGTCATTTGCGGCGCGTTACGCTCGCGGCCTTCGGAGCCAATCCGATCGACCTTGCACAGACGCACCGTCTGCTCACCGCCAAGCGGCTCTTGCAGGAGACGCAGATGAGCGCGACGGCGGTCGCGTTCGCGTCCGGATTCAAGAGCCTTCGCCGGTTCAATGCGCTGTTCCAATCGCGCTACGGCCTCACCCCCTCGCGGGTGCGGGCGCGCGCGGCTCGGCCGCACGGCGGCGGCGTGCGCGTTCGGCTCGCGGCGCGCGCCACCTATGTGGCGGCCCCGATGTTTGCATTCCTCGCCGCACGCGCGATCACCGGGCTCGAGTGCGTCGATGGCGAGACGTACACCCGCACACTGACGATCAAGGGCGCCCACGGCGCGGTGCGCGTCGAGGCGTTCGCACACGGCGTCGACCTGATCGTGAGCGATGACCTCGCGCCGCACTTGCGGGCGATCATCGCGCGCGTGCGCCGGGCCTTCGACCTCGACGCCGACATCGACGCGATCGACGCCGCGCTCGCGCGCGCCGGCGGCGCGCTCGCGGCCGATGTGGCTGCGCGTCCTGGTGTGCGCCTGCCGGGCGGACTGGACGCCTTCGAGATCGCGCTGCGCGCCGTGCTCGGGCAGCAGGTGACCCAACCCGCCGGCCGCGCGCTGGCGGAAAAACTCGTGCGCCGCTTCGGCGCTCCGGTCGATGGCGCGCGTTTTGGAATCGCCGGCGCGGACGGTCTCGACCGGCTCGTTCCCGACGCCGCCGACTTCGCCGGGCGTGAGGTTGAAGACATCGCCGCACTCGGCATGCCGCGCGCGCGGGCGGCGACCGTGCTGCGCGCCGCTGCCGCATTCGTCGCCGGAGACGGGCCGGATGCGCTTGCGGGCGTGCCGGGCGTCGGGCCCTGGACACGCGCCTATGTCCGGCTGCGCGCGTTCGGCGACCCAGACGCTGCGCCGCCCGGCGATGCCGCGCTCGCGCGCGCCGGCGGCGACCCGTCCGCAATGCTCGCGCCCTGGCGCGGCTACGCCACGATTCGCCTTTGGACCGCCGCAACGCCAGGAGCCGCCGTGTGAAAGCCCTCCCCAAACCGATCCGTACACGGATGGAATCGCCAATCGGCCCGTTGACGCTCGTCGCCGATGGCGCGGCTCTCGTCGGCATTTATTTCGAGCATCATTCGAAGGGCGGTCCGCCGCCGGCGGCCGAGGGCGAGGCGCCGGCGTTTGCGATCGCGCGCCGCCAGCTCGACGCCTACTTCGCCGGCCGCCGCACCAGCTTCGACGTGGCGCTGGCGCCGCGCGGCACGGCGTTCCAGACGCATGTGTGGGCGCTGCTGCAACGCATTCCCTACGGGCAGACAACGACGTACGGCGCGCTTGCCGCCGAGATGGGACGCCCGAGCGCGGTGCGCGCTGTCGCCGGCGCAGTGGCGCGCAATCCAATCTCGATCCTGATCCCCTGCCATCGCGTCGTCGGCGCAGACGGCGGTCTCACGGGCTTCGCCGGCGGCCTCGCGGTCAAGGCAGGTTTGCTTGGGCTTGAGCAGGGCGGGGTGCTGGCGCTCTAGGGCGCGCCTTCTGCGGAAGGGAATGCTAGGTTCCCGCGCCTCGCGCCAAGCGACCGATTCATGGAGCCCTCATGTCGTTCTTGACCCTCGACCGCGACGGACCGGTCGCCATTCTCACCATCAACCGGCCGGATTCGATGAACGCGCTGGGCGAGCTCGGCGACGGCGACGTGTTCGCTGCGGCCTGCGCGGAGATCCAGAAGGACCGTTCGGTGCGCGCGACGATCCTCACCGGCGCGGGCCGCGCGTTCTCGGCGGGCGGAAACGTCAAGGCGATGCAGCACAAGGAGGGCGCATTCGCCGGCTCGCCGGCGGACGTGCGCGAAGGCTATCGCGCCAATATCCATCGGATCGCACGCTCGCTATTCGGGCTCGAAACGCCGCTGATCGCTGCGGTGAATGGGCCGGCGATCGGCCTCGGCTGCGACGTCGCGTGCTTTGCGGACGTGCGGATCGCGTCGCGCACCGCCAAGTTCGGCGTGACGTTCCTGAAGCTCGGCCTGATCCCGGGCGACGGCGGGGCGTGGCTGTTGCCGCGCACCATCGGCATGAGCCGGGCGGCTGAACTGCTGTTCACCGGCGACGTGATCGACGCGGAGACGGCGAAGGACTGGGGCCTTGTCTCGCGCGTCGTCGAGCCGGAAGCGCTGATGGACGAGGCGCGTGCGCTGGCGCACCGCATGGCGCAACAGCCGCCGCAAGCGCTGCGTTTGGCGAAAACCCTTCTGCGTCAGGGCCAAACGACGACCTACGATACGCTGCTCGAGCTTTCAGCGGCGTCGCAGGCGCTCATGCATTTCACCGAGGACCATCAGGAAGGCGTGGCCGCGATCCTGGAAAAGCGCGCGCCGACCTTCAAAGGCGCCTGACGGCCTTTCGCGTTTCGTCGCGTCTGCGTACCATCGCCCAAGGGAGACCCATGATGAAAACCTTACGTATCTTCGCCGCGCTCGCGGCCTCAGCAGCCCTCGCGGCCTGCGCCACCACGACTGAAACGCCGACGCCGCCGAAGGCGCAGGTGAGTTCAGCGGGCTCGTGGGCGTATACGTTCGACGCCGGCTCAGGTCTGGCGCGCGCGACGCTTTCGGGCGCGGACGGATCCAAGCTCGTCGAGGTCGCCTGCAAGGCGCCGAACGGCGAGGTCGCGGTCACCGATTGGACCTGGTCGAAGGCGAGCGTCAAAGAGGCCGTGCCGGTCGAGTTCGTCATCGGATCGGGCAAGGCGGCGCCGGTCGGCCGGATCGCCTCGGCGCCGGACGGACGCGTGGCGCTGCAATTCGCGACGCCATCGAACGACAAGGTGTTCCGCGCCTTGACCCCGACCGCGGCGGTTTCGGATTCGACGCCGACGCGGACGCACGTCTGGGCCGCGGGCGCCGCGACCCGGATCAATGACGTGCTGAATTCCTGCCGCGCCACCGGCAGCTGAGACTTCAGGCGATCACGTCGAGCAGGGTTCCCATCATCTGATCGGCGGTCCTGAGCACGGCGGCGTTGGCCTTGAAGTCGGTCTTCGCCGCCATTGTCTCCACAATCGGCTCGATCTCGGGTCCGCGGGCGACGATAACGTCAGCCGCGCCGGCGAGGCGGGTGCTGGCGCGGGCCATGCCCTGGGCGGCGATGGCGGCGGCGGAGGCGATGCTTGTCATGACGCAAGGTTAGGCCGGTCTCGTTAAGCCCTCGTTTGGAAACGGGGTAAACGTCGGCCCTGCGGCGGCGCGGCTGATGGACATGGTCGTCGACCTGGGCGAGCGTCCGCCGGTTCCTGGAGACCGCCATGGTAGAGCCATCCCGCCGCGTCGCTCTTCTCGCCGCTTTGGCCGGCGCGCTCGCGTCCGGCGCCAGCGCGCGCGAAGCCAAAAAGGCGGCAAAGCCAGCAGCGTCGCCGCCGATCGATCACGCGGCGATGGGACACGCCGCAGCCGGAGGGGCGGTCGCGGACAACATCGTCGCGCTCACACCGGCCGAGACCGCTGTCGTCGCCGCGTTGACCCGCTGCCGGATGGCGGCCGAACAGGCGTCTGCGTTCGGAATCGAGGCGCTGGCCGCCGGCGACGCCTCGATGAAGGCCTGCACCCAGGCGACCAGGGAGGTCGCTGTCCTGTGCGAGACCACGGTTTCGCTCGTGTACCTGCGCTCCAAGCTCGCGCGCACGCAGATGGCGCTGTGCCGGCAATCGTGCATGGAGGCGAAGTCCGAGTGCGAGGTGCACGCCGCGCATCATTGGACGTGCCGCGCCGCCGCCGAGGCCTGCGACGCCGCCATCGACGCGATGAACACCATCCTCGGCTAGGCGCCCTTGCGGCGCCTTTCCGGCCCGACCGAGCCCGCCTATGATCGCGCGAACACAGGAGGAAACTATGATTGGTTTGGTTGTGACGCTGAAGGTGAAGCCGGGCTCGGAAGCCGATTTCGAGGCGGCGATGGGCGAACTCATTCCCCAGGTCCGCGCCAACGAGCCGGCCTGCAAACTCTACGTGCTTCACAAGGATCCGAAGGAAGCCGGAACCTACGTCATGATGGAGCATTATGCCGACCAGGCGGCGCTCGACGCCCACGGCAAGACGCCCTATTTCGGCGCCGCGCTGCCGAAGCTCGGCGCGACGCTCGCCGGCGCGCCCGTGACGATGCGCCTCGACGTGGTGCTCTGACATGGACTTGAACTTCACCGCCGAGGATCTGGCGTTCCGGGACGAAGTGCGCGCCTGGATCAAGTCCGCCTACGATCCGCAGCTCAAGGCGCAAATGGCGCAATCGAAGAACGGCTATCTCGACAAGGCCGGTCAGATCGCGTGGCAGAAGAAGCTCTATGAGCGCGGCTGGGTGGCGCCGGATTGGCCGGCCGAGCACGGCGGTCCCGGCTGGACCCAGGCGCAGCGCTACGTCTTCAACATGGAGGTCTCGGCGGCCGGTTGCCCGTTGGTGTCGCCGATGGGCCTGAAGATGGTCGCGCCGGTGATTATGAAGTTCGGCTCGGACGCGCAGAAGGCCAAGTTCCTGCCGCCGATCTTGCGGTCTGACGTTTGGTGGTGCCAGGGATATTCCGAACCCGGATCGGGCTCGGACCTCGCCTCGCTGCAGATGAAGGCCGTGCGCGACGGCGACGATTACGTGCTCAACGGATCGAAGATCTGGACCACCCACGCGCAATGGGCTGACTGGATCTTCTGCCTCGTGCGCACGAGCGTGGAAAAGAACCGCCAGGACGGCATCAGCTTCATCCTCGTCGAAATGAAAACGCCAGGCATCACCATCCAGGCCCTGCCGACGCTCGACGGGCCGATGGAAGGCCAGCAGGAAGTCAACCAAGTCTTCTTCGACAACGTCCGCGTGCCCGCCGAGAACCGCATCGGCGAGGAGGGCAAAGGCTGGACCTACGCGAAGTACCTGCTCGAGTTCGAGCGCGGCAACGCCT
>JBMOIB010000178.1:0-5374 GCA_049317545.1 Caulobacterales bacterium
ACGCGATCCGAAAGCCGTCATTCGCACCTGACGGACGACTGGCGAGAACTCGCCGAAAGCGCACATCGGGTTCAGGCGCCCCTCCCCTGTCTGGCCCCGAAATGCGTCAGGATAAATTCTCGAATGTGCCGGGGCCAAGCGCCCGCGGCCGCCAGCGCGCCAACGTCTGAGCAGGACCTTGCGGCCTCTGCCGAAAGCGAAAAAAGGAGAACGCCGCCTCCCGACGCTGAGCGATAGTGGCTACAATATTGCTCGCGCGATGGCGGTTGATCGGGCAGGTCAAGGATCGCCGCTCCGCCATACCCGAGGGCCATCCAGACGCCGTAGGAACGCGACATGACGGCCATTCGACGCCCTGCGAACACATCGCTTGACATGGGTTGCATATCGACGGTTCGCCAAGACCGAATACGGACATGTTCTTTCTCATCGCCGGCGATCGCAAAAATCAACTGGCCGTCTTGCGAGAAAAAAACGTCTGATGCGCCGCCATCGATGTGAAACGGCAAACTGCGACCCGTCGCAAGTTCAAAAATGGAGCCAGCGCCGTCGCGCCCAAGTACCGCGAGACGGCGACCTGCGCGGTCAAAGGCGAGGGCTGCTACAGCGGCCGAGGCACTCTTGATCGGAAGGGGGTTTTTCGCGGGGTCCTTACCGGTCGAGAAAATCGCCACTGCGCCGTCGCTTCCGGCCGCCGCCACGATCCCCGCTTCGGAGTTGATGGCAAGTGCGGCGATGCTCGACGGGAGCGTCCACGTTTTCGTAGAAGCCGCGCCCTTCAGGTCGATCAACCGGACCGTTCGATCGGAGCCGCCGGTTGCGAGGAACCGGCCATCGCCCGACATCGAGAGCGCTTGCACAGCGCCCTGCTGCGGAACTCTTGCAATCTCGGTGCCGGTGCGGGCGTTCCAGATTCGCGCGTCCAGATCGTCAAATGCGAGGTTTCCCCGCGCAGCGCTCGCTATCACGAGGCCGGCCGCATCGCTCGCAAGCAAGCTCACCGGCGTCGTGTGCGCTGCGATTCGCAGGGGCTGCGAACGCGGACGGACCACCGTGATAGACCCCTCCTCGTCGCCGATTGCAAATTCAGCGTCGTTGGCTGCGGCGACGGCAGATGTCGCCACGCTTCCGGGCGCCCTCCAGGTTTCAGCGTAGGCTGCACCGCCAGCGGTCCAGGCGAAAATGCGGCCATGTTCCGCCAATGCCGAGAACGTCCCATCCCCGGATTCCGAAACCGCAAGCACATTGCCTCCCGCCCCGCCGGATAGCGCACGCCATTGCGATTGATCGGACGAGAACAGAGCACCGTTTGCCTCGCCCCACACTGCCTGGCCCCGCCCGATTATCGCCAGGGCGACGATCGGCGCGGAGAGCGGAAAAGCATGCGGCTGTCCAGCGCGGCCACCCGGCCAAACAGGTGATTGCCCCGCAATCCCGGCAACCTGTCCATCGTCGGAAACCACCAGAGCGTCGATCGGAGTTTGCGGGATCGAAGGCCCGATGACCGGGGCGCCGGCAGGCTGGAGTGTGGCGTCGCTCTTTTCGAAGTCGATTACACGGACAGTTCCTGAGACATCGATACCTGCAGCGACCGGGCGGTTTTTCGCAACGAAAATCCGGGTTTCTGCGCTGAAACCCGTCGGAACTTCCTGAGGATTCGGGCGATTCAGCGCGAGCAGTACGCGCCGTCCATCGGCAAACGTGAGTGCGGCCAAGGCTGCGCCGAGAGAGGCTTCCTTGATTTTTTGGGGTGCGTGATAGATGCGTCGCGGATGTTGGCTTCCCGACCAAGCCAAAACGCCATCCTGATCGACAGCGAGGACTCGTTGTCCGCCGGGCTGCAGGGCGATCGCGATGATCCTGCCGGCGTACGTCCGCGAACGGACGATCCTGCGATCGAGATCCAGGGTGAACACGTAGCCGTCTCGAGCAGCCGCGACAGCCACGCCCCCGCTGGCGGCAACCTGCTCAATCGGACACGCGCAAAGCCCGGAGAAAGCGCCGACCTTAGTGCGCGCGCCAACATCCCACACCTGCACTGAGCCGTCCGCACCCGCGCTGACCAACGTCGCCGGCTTGGCAAGCGCCAGGCCCATTACACGTCCAACATGGCCCTGCCAGGCCGCGAATCGCGAACCCGCATCGCTTCGCGCGGTCGCTTCCAGCAAGGTCGAATGCGCTAGGAGACGCACCTTGGCCGGCACGCCGAGAGCGGATCCCTCGGCAGGGATAAGAGACAGTGCGAGCGCGATCTTATGATCTGGGTCCTGGCTTCGGGCAAGTTCAGCGGCGACGCGCTCGGTCCGTACTTGGTGGCGCCATGCCGCGAATCCACCGATTAGGGCAGATGTTAGAATGCCGCCGACCGCAACCGCGGCAAATGCTTTCTGGGCCCGCCTGCGGCGATCCCGTCTCCACAAATCGTCGAGCTCGCAGCCGAGGAGACCGGCGACGAGCTTCACACGCGCCATATCGACGCCGTCGCCTCGCCGAGCGCCATTCGGGCCACGACCGGATCGCATGTCGGGGGCGAGCGGGACGACGATACGCCCTTCTTCATCTCGCGAAAGAAGGGCCTCGGGAAAGCATTCAGGAGGTTCACCGTCGGCGATGATCGGCAGAATCCGTCCGTTGGGATTCAGGCTCCTGAACAGCAGGATTTCACGATTGACCCACGATTCCTTTTCGGCCGCACGCGGCGTGCATAACACGATCAGGTTCTGCGATTGCTCAAGGCCTCGTTGGAGCTCGGCGTCGAGATCCTGGCTGCCCGCTGCGTCGGTTCGATCGCGAAAAATGCGGCCAATCCTTCCAGGAATCGGCTCGCCAAAAGACGACGTTTTCCCGACCAGGCCGCGAGGCACGCGGTAATTCTCGAGCCATGCGTGCAATCTCTCGGCCAGCGCCCGATCGTGACTGCGATAGCTCAGAAATGCGCGGTACCGATCGGCGATGGGCGTCATTTCAGCCATGCCTCCATCTGCGCGACGAAGCCTTGATCTTCCTTGCTCAGAGCGCCTTCAGCTTGCACCCGACGGAACAGCACGAGCGATTCACGAGCCGCGGTCTGCCTGCGGTCATCCTGAACAGTGGCCACATTAAACAAAGCAACCGCGAGGTCGCGAAGCATGTCAATGTCGCCCGGCACGCGAGCCACGCGTTTGCGCGCCAGTTTTTCCGCCTCCAAGTAAAGGGGCACTGCGCGCCCATGCGCGCCCGTATCAAACAGCGCGTCACCCAACCGGCCAAGAGCGACGATCGTCGCGCTCTGCGCGGCATCGTCTTCTGGTGATTTAAGCAGAAATGCTCGCGCATGAGCGAGCGAAGCCTCACACGGTGCGATTGCCGCCGAAGCGCGATCGACGTCGATCAGGATGCGTCCGGTCGTGTCCAGGATCACGAGCAATTCGATAGTTGCGTCCCTGCTCGAAAGCGCAGACCGCTCCAGGCCATCGCGAGCTTCGCGCAAAGCGCTGAGTGCATCGTCTGCACGTTGGAGCGCTGCCAAAGCTTCGCTTTCAAGCCTTCTCGCGCGCGCCAGAGAGACGATATCCGAGGGCGGAGCCGGATAAGCGCGCGCGCTTTGTTCGAGGTCGAGCCGAATTGCTTTGTAGTGCTCAAGTGAAGCATCGAAAGCGCCCATGTTCCAGTCAAGATCGCCGAGTTTTTCCCACGTGATCCGGCGCTCGCGCGCAATCACCTTCGATGAAGGGCATGCTGCCGCAACGTCCTCCGCGATACGGGAGGCTTGGCTGAATGCGTCGTGCGCGCCTTCCCGATCGTCCATTGCAAGCAGGACGTCGCCCAGTCTGGTAAGCGTGACGTTTTCGTCGCGACGCCAGCGCACGCGCGCCGGGTCGGCCACGCGAAGCTTCCGGATGACCGCCAGGCCTTCTCGAAAGCTTGTCAGGGCTTCGACCTGACGGCCATCCATGAAGGCGGTCGAGCCAATCTTGTTGGCGATTACATTGGCCAGGCGCTCGCGCGGCATGCTGGCGTAAAACGGCGTCGGCGGGATGTTGGCTCTGGCGCTTTCGTATCGGGCTTGCGCCATCGCAAACGAGCCCTCCTGGAACGCAATGTCGCCCAGCCGCACCAAAACCCACCAATCGAAAACTTCCGACTCGATCGGGTCGGACGCCCTGGCGTCTGCGCGAGCTGCTGTGGCTTCCGAAAGAGACCGGCGCGCGCGCGCCGTTTCCCCGCGTCCAAGTTCGAATTCCGTTTTGAGAAGCAATGCCTGAGCAAGCCGAAGTGGGTCGTTCCCAGCTTTCGCCGATGCGCCAGCCACCGCCAGCGCCGCTTGAATTTCGTCAGCTTCGCCAAGCGAAAAGACTGCACGTGCCCGGAGGAGCGGGCGCGAGAAAATGCGTGCGCTGTCCGACGCAAGAGCGAAAGCTGGATCGCAATCGACCCATTCCTCTTCGATCCCACGCAAATCCGAACTTTCCGAATCGGCAGCTGATTGAAAAAGTGACGACTGCCCGCCGCCGTCCCGCGATGCCGACAAATTTTCCGTGCAGCCGCCCATTCCGGCGCAAATAGCCAACAACGCTATGAAAAGAAGGCGTTGCAACCATGCATAAGTGTCTCGGATTCCCAATTCCGAGCGCAAGCCGCGCGACGCCTTTATCGCCGGCGTTGCCTCGGCGGGGGCGGCGGCGGTGGGCGCTTCTGCGTCGCACCGCAACCCGGCTTCTGATAGCCGCCCGAACAAGAGCTGCCACCCTGGTTTCCCCGAGCTTTTTCGCTCTGCGCATAGGCAGCTTGAGCAGTGGCGACGGACGTAATCGTGATAAGGCTTAGAGCAAATGAGGCTGCGAGAAGGCTCCGAAGCATGTCTGTATCTCCCCTATCCGCCGATTGAAATTGGACAACGAGCAGCCCTGCTGCTTCTTCGTCCGTTTCCAATACTTCACCAGCGGAAAAAAATTCGCCTGAACGAATGCGATTGTCAAGCGCGCGTTAACCATCGGTCAATTGCCAGTCTGGTGGACACCGAAATCATTGCGAAGATACATCCGCGGTCTTGCCCTCTTCAAATTCGCGATTGCAAGTGACCTGCCTCACTTCTTCGGACCGCGCTTAACTGGAAAATTCGGCCTTATCTGCCTTTCGTTCTTGTCCCATGCGGGACGGTTGATCTAGGGGCCGGTGCGGGGGTAACGGCGCTTGTCGGCGTCGACATTCGTGCGACGGCGACGGTTGTGTTCGGAAAGGTGAGTCCTGCCCCGAGAACAAAATTCACGACACCGATCTGTACGTCGGCTTTCCAGCGCAGACCCGACATTCAAGTGCGCGACCTCGAGGGGCAGCTTAGGGCCAGTTCGCGTCGCCGGCGGCGATGGCGGGCTACGGCAGGATTGGAGCGACC
>JBMOIB010000179.1:0-5369 GCA_049317545.1 Caulobacterales bacterium
CGGGCCATACGCGCTGGATTGCCGTTGCTATCGCGCGGCTGTAAAGGCGCGCATTGGCGACATCGAGCCAAGCGTGCGGATCGGGCCTCGCCGCACGACCCGGCCCGACGAGCGGGCGCACATCGCGCGTCGCCACGAGAACGTCGCCGGCGAACCCCGCGGCGCGGGCGAAACGCACTGCCCAGTCGTCGAAACCCAGCCCGTTTACGATCGCCAGACGCGCGCCAGCGAGCGCGCGGGCGTCGCCAGGTCGCGGCTCAAAGCCGTGGGGATCGATCCCCGCTCCCGCGAGCGCGGCGACCGCGAAGCGTTCGGGCGCGACGGCGCGCGCCAAGTCAGCGAGCACGCTGAAGCTTGCGACGATGTCCGCGCGCACCGGCGCAGCGCCGGCGATCGCGACCGCACCAATGCCCGCAAGCGCGGCCCTGCGGGTGACGAGTGCAGCACTAGGCGCCATGCGCGAACGCCCGCTTCGGACTAAGAATGAGGCTCGCGCCGTAAACGGCGCCCGCCGCCAGAACGATGCACGGACCACTCGGCGCGCCCCAATGGTAAGAACCCAGAAGCCCGGCGATGACCGCCCCGGCTCCGATCGCAGCGGCGGCCAGGATCGTCGCCTCGATGCGCTGCGTCCACAGTCGCGCCGCTGCGGCGGGCAGAACCAGGAGTCCTACGCTCATGAGCGTCCCCACGGCCTGAAACCCCGCCGCCAGCGTGAGAACAACGCCGGCCATGAAGGCCGCATGCGCCCACGGACCGGCCTTGCTGACGCTCGCCAGAAAGGCCGGGTCCGCCGCATCGAGCACCAGCGCCGGCCACACGCACGCGAGGAGCAGCCACGTCGCGCTCGCCGCTGCAGCAATTCCGACAAGCGCCGCAGCGTCGACGCCGAGCGCCGAGCCGAACAGAATATGCGCCAGATCAGCGCTCGCGCCGCCCACCGACAACAGGACGACGCCAAGCGCCAGGGCGATCGTGAAAAAGGCGGCGAAACCGGCGTCCTCGCGCTCTCGCCCGCGCCGCGCCGCAAATGTCGCGAGCGCCGCAACCGCTAGGCCAGCCGCCGTTGCGCCGAACGCCAAAGCGGCCGTCGACGTTCCCGCCACCAGAAAGGCGATCGCGATCCCGGGCAGCATGCCGTGGCTGAGCGCCTCGCCGGTCAGGCTCATCCGGCGCACGAGAAGGAAGACGCCGACGGGCGCCGCTGCGACCGCCATGATCAGGCCTGCCGCCAGCGCGCGACGCATGAAGGCGAAGTCCGCGAAGGGCGCCATCAGCTGATCAATCATGTCTGCAAGGCGCCATGATCATGGTGCGTGCACAGCGCGTCCGTGAACCCTTCATCCAAAGCGCGGCGCGCCTCGTCGAGCTTGTCCGGCGCGAGCGCCTCGCCGGTCGGCCCGGCCGCGATCACGCGGCGCGCCAACAGGATGGCCAGCGGGAAATGTCGTCGCACCAGCGCGAGGTCATGCATCGCGGCGAGGATCGTGCAGCCGCGGGCGCGCCAGGCGTCCAGCAATCCGACAAGACGCTCGGCGCCGGCGGCGTCGATCGCAGCGAACGGCTCGTCCAGCAGAAGTATATCTGCATCCTGGACAATGGCGCGGGCGAAGGCGGCGCGCTGGCGCTGGCCGATCGACAATTCGGCGAGGAGCCGGTCCGCAACAGATGAAAGCCCGACGTCGTCGATCGCAGCGCGCACCCGCCCGACGTCGCTGCGCGCCGGCGCCGCCCACAGTCCGACGCGCCGCCATAGGCCGCCGGCGACGAAGCCAGCCACCGTAATGGGCATGTCGCGACTGGCGGGCGTCGTTTGGCGCATGAGCGCGACGACGCCACCGTCGGCGCGCACGATCCGCCCCGAAGCCAGAGGGCGCAGGCCCGCAGCCGCCTCGATCAGCGTCGTTTTCCCGGCGCCGTTCGGCCCGACCAGCGCCGCCATGGCCCCGCGCGGGATCGCGGCGCTGACATGGTCGAGCGCCAACCGATCGCCGAACCGGACGCAAACGTCCTCGAAGCGCAGCGCGGTCTCGGTCATTCAGAGCAGACCGAATGCGGCGAACGCCCAAACGAGCGCGATCGCGACGCCGGCAATCGCCAGCCTGGCGCGCAGACCGCCAGCGAAGGGATCGCCCGGAATGGATGGCGGAAGACGGCTCACCAACGCCGCATAGCGCCATAAGCCGACCGCGGCAACCGGCCGCCTTGCGGTCAACCCGCCAGTCCTTGGACGTCCAGGCCGACCGCCGGCATGCCAACGACGACGCCGTACGCAGTCGCCATAAGCGCCGGCGTCAGGGCGGCGGCCGGCGCGTCGTCGGCGATGAGCCGTCCCCCAGCGAGCAGCGCCACCCGATCCGCGAAGCGCGCCGCCAGCGCCGGCTCGTGCAGCGAAACGAGAACCGCAGCGCCAGCGCGAGCCCGCGCCTTCAACACCTCCAACACGCGCCAGGCATGACCGGGATCAAGCCCCGCCGCCGGCTCGTCGGCGATCAGCGCGCCGGCCTCGGCGGCGAGCGCGCGGGCGATGTGGGCGCGCGCCAATTCCCCGCCCGAGACCTCATCGGCGCGGCGCTCGGCGATGCCGGTCAGGCCGCAGGCGCTCAAGGCGCGCGCCACGGCCGCGTCGTCATCAGGGCCAGCGCGTTGGGCGCCATGCGCGAAGCGTCCGAGCTGCACCAGATCGCGGATGCGGATCGGCCAGGCGAGCGGTCGGGTCTGGGGAAGGTAGGCAAGACGCCGGGCGCGGGCGAGCGGCGCGAGCGCCGCCGGATCCGCATCATCCAAACGCACGCTGCCGCTGTGGGCGCGCGCGGCGCCGGCGGCCAGGCGCAAGAGCGTCGTCTTGCCGGCGCCGTTCGCGCCGAGCAAAGCCACGAGTTCACCGGGGCGCACCCTAAGGCTCACATCATCGAGGATCGCGCGTCCGCCGCGCCGGACGCAAACGTCGGAGAGAACGAGTTCAGCCATCGAACGCGCGGCTCCGCGCGGCGATCACCACGAAGGCGGGCGCGCCCACCAGCGCAGCGACGGCGCCCAGCTTCAATTCGCTCGAGGTCGGCGCGATGCGCACGAGCACGTCGGCTGCGGCGGCGAACGCCGCGCCAAGCAGAGCCGCCGGCAGGATCGTGCGGGCGGGATCATGGCCGACGCGCCCACGCACCAGATGCGGCGCCACGAGCCCGATGAAGCCAACCGCGCCGGCGAGCGCGACGCTCGCGCCGGTCAAAAGCCCCGCCCCGGCGACGACGAAGATCCGCGTCCGCCCAAGATCGGCGCCGACGGCCGCGGCCGCCTCCTCGCCGAGCGTCAGGGCGCGCAGCGCCGGCGCCGAAAGCGCCACCAGAACCGCGCCGGCGGCGAGGAACGGCGCGGCGAAGGCCACGTCGTCGAAACTGCGATTGGCGACGGAGCCGAGCGACCAATTGACAAGGTCGGACAATGTGAAGGGCGTCGGCGCAAGGGTCATCAGAAGCGCCATCAGCGCGCCCGCAAAGGAGGACAGGCCGACGCCAGCCAGGATCAGCGCAACCGCGCTGGCGGCGCGCCGGGCTGCAGCCAACAGGACGAGAATGGCGAGCAAGGCGCCGGCGACCGAAGCGATCGGCAGCGCCAGCGGACTGAGCGCGACGAGCCCCCAATAGAGTGCGATGGCGCCGGCGAGCGAGGCCGTCGCTGAAACGCCGAGCACGCCCGGATCGGCGAGCGGATTGCGCAAAAGGCCCTGCAGCGCCGCACCCGATGCGCCCAGCGCCGCGCCGACGAGCATGGCGGCGAGCGCACGCGGCGCGCGGATCTGCAGCACCACGACTGCGTCCGCCGCGCTCCCCTGACCGATCAGCGCCCGCGCGATGCGTTCGAGAGACAAGGGCGTTGCGCCGATCGTGAGGGCCGCGAGCGCGACGCACGCGAGGGCGCCGATGAGCGCAAACGTGAAGCGCGCGCCGTTCATTGTCGCGCCGCGGTGCGCAGCGTCTCGACGCCGTCGACCAGGAACCAGGCGGGACAACTCGTCCAGGCGCCGTCGATCGCCGCGACCGGGCGCTGGTTCAGAAGATCGCGCGCGATCGGATGACGCGCCGCAGACCAGAAATCCTGCGTGTCCGCACGCGCGCCGAAATGCGCCGCGACGACGAGATCGGGCTTGTCGGCGGCTAGTCGCTCGAGCGGCAATGAGCGCCAACCCGGCGCGGTCTCGAAGTTCGCCAACCCCGCGAACCGCATCATCTCGTCGACCATGCCGCCCGGACCGGTCGTGACGCCGCCCTGCGTGAAGTAAAGCGCGCGCAGCGGCGCGCCTGACGCAGGTGCAAGCGCAGACAGACGTCGATCCATGTCCGCGACGAGACGCGCGCCGCGATCCGCGTGGCCGAGCGCCGCCGCCATCGCGAAGACATTCTCCCGCGCCGCCGCAAGCGTCTCGCCGTAGCCGACCTGCGCCACCGGAACGCCGGCTCGCGCAAAAGCCGCCGCTGCGCCCGCGCCCCCGCCATACGAACGCACGACGAGATCGGGCTTGAGCGCCAACACATCCTCGATCGACGACCGCACGCGCGCAACGTCGACGGCCGCGCCGGCCATTGCCGAGAAAGGCTCGCCGGCGTCCGGCGAAACCGCCGCGATCTGGCTGCGATCGGCGAGCTTCAGGACGAACTGGTCGGCGCAATAATCGAGGCTCACGACGCGGGCGGGCCGCGCCGGCGGCTGCGGCGGCGCGGCAGGCGACGCGCACGCCGCCAGAACCGCAGCCATCGCCGCCGCCAGCATGCCCCTCATCATTCGAACCGCACGCGCACGCCGGCATAGGCCGACCGTCCGGGAACCCCGTAGCCAAACACTTCCTGATAGCGTTCGTCGGTCAGGTTCTCGATGCGCCCGTACAGCTCGATGCGCTTGGTGAGCTTAAGACGCGCCGCCGCGTCGAGCCGCGACCAGGACTTGATCCGCCCTTGCGGATTGGCGGGAACCACGAGGTCGCGCGCTTCGCCGACATGCCGCGCCGACAGCGTGAGCCCGAGATCCTTCGTCGCGCGCCAATCGGCTTCGACATAGGCCGTGCGCTCCGGCGCCCGCAGCAGGCGCACGCCGCTCGTTTCATCGACCGCGTCGACCTCCGCATAGGTCCCTGACAGCGCCAGCGCCGGCGTGAGGCGCACGCGGGCGCTCGCCTCCAGCCCCTCGCTCTTGGCCCGCGCAACGTTGACGTAGCCGATCGTCCCGAAGCCGATCAGATCGCGGCTGTCGAGGCGGAAGTAGCCGATCTCGCCGCTCGCGCGGCCGTCGAACCATTCGCCGAACAGCGCCGCATCCCAGCCCTTGGCGCGTTCGGGCCGCAGGTTCGGGTTGGGCGCCACGAACTGGCCGTCGCC
>JBMOIB010000180.1:0-5344 GCA_049317545.1 Caulobacterales bacterium
CCTCGTCATCCCCGACGGAGCGCGCGAGCCACGGAGATCGGGGACCTTGTTCAGGGTGCGCGCCTGGAACGAGGTCCCGGGTCGGCGCTACGCGCCGCCCGGGATGACGAGGGCGTGGGCGCGCCGCGCACGTCCTCCCGTCATCCTCGAACGCGCGGCGCGCGTGCGGGAATCCAGCGTGCAGCGCTGAGGCCCCTGGATCCAGGCCGGCTGACGCTCGCCCGGGATGACGAGTGGGGGCAGGCGTACGTTCGACGACAAGCCGGATCGGCGCTGCTATATCCCGCCGCCGATGGTTGATCTCCGGTCTCTTGCGCTGCGCATTTTGAGTCTGTCCTGGCCCGTGGCGTTGGCGCGCCTCGGGATCATGGGCATGGGCGTCGCCGACACCATCATGGTCGGGCAATTCGCGCCGGACGAGCTTGCGCATCAGGCGCTGGGTTGGGCGCCCAATGGCGTATTCCTGGTCACTGGCATCGGGCTGTTGATAGGCGTGCAGGTGCTTGCAGCGCGCGCCATCGGGGCTGGCGATCCGGCGGCGTCTGGCGCCGTCTGGCGGAAGGGTCTGCTCCTAGCGCTCGCGGCCGGCGGCGTCGCCATCGCGCTGGTTTGGTCGGCGGGGGCGCACCTTCTGACGGCGTTCGGCGTGTCGGCGGAGCTTGCAGAGCCCGCGATGCACGTGGGGCGCATTCTTGTGCTCTCGATTCCGCTGCATCTCGTCTATGTCGCGTGCGCTTTTTACCTTGAAGCGTTGCAAAGACCGGTCGCCGGCGCGGCGTTCATGTGGGCGGCCAACATCATCAATATCGGGCTCAATTGGGCGCTCGTGCCGAGCTTCGGCGCGGAGGGCTCGGCCTGGGCGACGTTTGCAGCGCGGGCCTTTCTCGCCTTTGGCATGATCGCCTGGATTTTGTCGCTGCGCGACGCCAGGGCGCTTGGCGTCTATGGCGGAAC
The DNA here is from genome assembly GCA_049317545.1 of Caulobacterales bacterium. GTDB lineage: Bacteria > Pseudomonadota > Alphaproteobacteria > Caulobacterales > Aquidulcibacteraceae > REEB506. The sequence goes on from JBMOIB010000180.1 coordinate 955, forward strand.
GCGCGGCCCTGCGACCTCTGAAATCCTCGGGATTGGCGCGGCGGCGGCGGTCAGCCAAGCGGTCGAGGCCGGGGCGTTCAGCGGCATGACGATTATCGCCGGCCGCGGCGGCGCCGATGATGTCGCCGCCTACCAGATCCTGCTCAATACGCTCGCCACCGTCTTCATGGTTGCGCTCGGGATTTCGGCGGCGACGGCGGTGATCGTGTCGGAGGCGATCGGCGCGCGTCGCGGCGCGGTCGCTGCGGCGGCGGCCTGGCTCGGGCTCGCGCTCAACACCGGCGCCATGCTTTTGGCCGGAGCGGCGTTCCTGCTGTTCGGCGGCGCGATCGCCCAGGCCTTTACGTCGGACGCCGCGCTGGCGGGCCTGGTCGCCGCCAACATGACGCTTGCGGCGCTGATCCTTGCGCCCGACGGCGGGCAGGTGGTGGCGGCGGCGGCGCTGCGCGCGCGGGGGGACAATTGGGTTCCAACGGCGAGCCATGTGTTCGCCTATGCGATCGTGATGCCGCCTCTGGCCCTGGTCCTGGCGGAGGGCCTCGGGCGCGGCGTCGCTGGTCTCCTTGAGGCGATCCTGATCGCGAGCGTGATCTCGGTCGGTGTGCTGATGGCCCGGCTGGCGCTTCTCACGCGCTCACGCGCCGAGAATCCAGCCCTCCTCTGAAACGACGGCCTCGGCCGCTGCGGCTTGATCCGGCTTCGGACCAAACGCCGCGGCGAGCTTCTCGCGTTCGTCGAGGGCGGCGAAATGCTCGGCGATGGCGCGCACCTGCAGCGCGTCCTTGATCTCGCCCGGAGGGGCCTTGGAGAGGACGAGCGAGGGATAGATTTCGCAGGCGACGGCCTCGACGCCTTCAAGACCGGCAGGCGTGAGCGGCGCCCAGCCGGTCTCGAACGGCCAGATCTTCATGCGTTCGCCGCGCGCCGCCTTGAGCCGCGCCACGATTGGAATGCCGGTCAACGCCTGCCCGCCGACCGAGCCCTGGTAATAGAGCTTCCACGGCGATTGCGGGCCCTTGAGCGCGAGGTCGGCGTGGCGAAACTCGGGCAGGTCGAGAGCGCCGTGATCGCGCGGGCGCTTGGGCTTCAGCGTCGTCTGTTCGTCGCGCGCCGGGCAGCCCCAGAACGGGAAGGCCTCGCCGGTCATCAGCCGGTTCATTTTCGCCGCGACCTGGAACCGGTTGTTGGCATTGTCCGGCTTGTCTTTGATTTCGGCCGTGACGAACTTCATCGCCGCCGCCCACGGGGCGGCGACGTCGAGTTTCAACGCCGCCGCCGCGCCGCGCGGGAAGCCGAGCGGGAAGTCAAAGCCCACCAGCGCGCGATCGCCGCGCTTGGCGAGGTCGGCGAGGAGCTTGTCGATCAGCCCCTCGGCCTCTTTGCGAGTGGGGGGATTGTGCTGCTCGAAGGCGAACTGGAAGCGCACGTTGCGCTTCAGGACCCCGATCCAGATCGAATCCGACCCCGTCGTCGGTTTCGACGCCGCGCTCCAATCGACCATGACGTAGGCGTGAAAGAGGCGCGGCATCGGACCTTACGCCAGCTTGACGAGCATCTTGCCCGCATTGGCGCCGGTGAACAGACCGAGGAAGGCCGGCGCGGCTTCGTTGATGCCGTGCTTGACGGTCTCTTCCCACTTGATCCGGCCTTCGCCGATCCAGGTCGCCATGTCGGCTTCGAACTGGTCCTTCAGGTGGGCGAACTGGCTGACGATGAAGCCCTGGATCTTCAGGCCCTTGCCGACCACGTAGATCAGGTTGCGCGGCCCGACCGGTTCGCCGGTGGAATTGTACTGCGAGATCATTCCGCACTCGACGAAGCGCGCCATCGGGCGGGCCACTTCGAGCGCGACTTCCAGGTGCTCGCCGCCGACATTGTCGAAATAGACGTCGACGCCCTTCGGCGCAGCGGCTTGAACGGCCGCGAGCAGGTTGCCGCAGGTCTTGTAATTGACGGTCGCGTCGACGCCGAGGGACTTCAGCCAGGCGCACTTCTCGTCCGAACCGGCCGTGGCCACGACGGTTGCGCCCTTGATCTTGGCGATCTGCGCCACGATCGAGCCGACCGCGCCGGCGCCGCCGGAGACGAACACCGTTTCGCCCGGTTTCGGCTGGCCGATCTCGAGGAGGCCGGCATAGGCGGTCATGCCGGGCATGCCGACGACGCCAAGGAAGGCTTCCGGCGGCAGGCCGCGCGGGTTGAGCTTCTGGAAGGCGGCGGCGGGCGCAGTCAGCGCCTCGCGCCAGCCGAACATGTGCAAAACGAGATCGCCCGGCGCGAGGCTGGGATCGGCGGAGGCGACGACCTGGCCGAGCGCGTGGCCTTGCAGCGGCTGGCCGATCTGGAACGGCGGCACGTAGCTCGGACGGTCATACATCCGGCCGCGCATGTAGGGGTCGACCGACATCCACAGGTTCTTGACCTGGACCTGGCCAGCTTCGGGCGCAGCGGCCGGGGCGTCTGCGACTTCGAAATCGCTGGCCTTCGGCATGCCGACGGGACGCGCGGCGAGGCGAACCTCGCGCGAGGGTAAAGCGGACATGGGGTTCCTCCATCTTGTTTAGCGGGCGCGACCCTAGAGGAGCGCTCCAGGGTTGTCCAAGCCCGCCGCGAGGCCGATAAAGCGCGCTTCGACCACAGCGCCAGAGGCCCAAGGATCTGATGTCCGTTCGCGTTCGCATCGCGCCGTCCCCGACCGGCATGCTCCATGTCGGCAACGTCCGCACCGCCCTGATGAACTGGCTGTTCGCCAAGGCCCACGGCGGCGAGTTCATGCTCCGCATCGACGACACCGACCTCGAGCGCTCGCGCGCCGAGTTCGAGACGGCGCAGCGTGAGGACCTCACCTGGCTCGGCCTGACCTGGGACCTGACGGATTGGCAGTCCAAGCGATTCGACCGCTACGACGCCGCGCGCGACGCCCTGATCGCCAAGGGCTTGCTCTATCCGTGCTACGAGACCGAGGACGAACTCGAGCGCAAGCGCCGGATCGCGCAGGCGACGGGCCGGCCGCCGATCTATGACCGCGCCGCACTGGCGCTCAGCGACGCCGACCGCGCCAAGTTCGAGGCCGAGGGGCGCAAGCCGCATTGGCGCTTCAAGCTCTCGGGCGGACGCGCGGAATGGAAAGACCTGATCCGCGGGCCGCAGTCGATCGACACGACGTCGGTGTCCGATCCCGTGCTGATCCGCGGCGACGGGCTCTACCTCTACACGCTGCCCTCGGTGGTCGACGACGCGGAGTTCAAGATCAGCCACGTGATCCGCGGCGAGGATCACGTCACCAACACCGGCGTGCAGATCGAGATCTTCCGCGCCCTCGATGCGCCGCTGCCGGACTTCGCGCACTCGCCGCTGACCATCGCCGCGAGCGGCGAGGCGCTCTCCAAGCGCGATCTGGAAGGCCCGCTGTCGATCCACAATCTGCGCAAGGACGGCATCGAGCCGATCGCGATCCTCTCGCTGCTCGCCAAGATCGGCACGTCCGACCCCGTTGAGGCGCGCACCGACATCATGGACCTCGCGCGGGAATTCTCGTTCGACAAGGTCGGGCGCGCGCCGGCGCGGTTCGATCTGGAGGATCTGAAGCGCGTCAATGCCCAGGTGCTGCATATGACGCCGTACGATGCGGTCAAGGCGCGGCTCGTGGAGATCGACGCCGACGGCGGCGAAGCGTTCTGGCTCGCGGTGCGCGCCAACCTCGCCAATTTCGCCGAGGCCGCTGACTGGGCGCGCATCATCGCGGGCCCGATCGCGCCGAAAATCGCCGACGCCGCCTTCGCCGCCGCCGCCGCCGACCTCGTGCCCGAAGGCGCGCTGGACGGCGCGTCGTGGAGCGCGTTCGTCGACGCCGTAAAGGCCAAGACCGGCGCCAAGGGCAAGGCGCTGTTCATGCCGTTGCGCCAGGCGCTCACCGGGCTCGACCACGGGCCGGAAATGGCGCCGATCTTCGCGCTGATCGGCCGCGACAAGGCGGTCGCGCGGCTGCGTGGGAAAGCGGCGTGAGCGACGATTCCGTTCCGCTCGTCGCCGACGTCACGATGCGGATCACGGCGGCCGGCGATTTCGTCGGCCTCGATCTGACGGGGGCGGACGGTCGCGTGCGCTCGGTCGCGCTGCCGTCGGCGCTGATCGCCAAGCTCACGGCGGGCTTTTTGTGGGCGGCGGAGGAAGCGGCGCGGCGCGGCGCCGTGATCGCGCTTTCTGACGCGGCCATCGGGCACCTGCAGTCGGCGGCGCCGTCGGCGTCGGCGGTGGAGATCGTCGGGCGGCCCGGCGCGCCGGTGCTCGATTTCGAGATCGGCGGCGCGCACATGTGCGTGCGTCTGTCGCGCGAGGGCATGGCGGGGCTCGCGGCGGCGATGGAGCGCTGGTTCGACGAGCAGGGCGG
>JBMOIB010000181.1:0-5197 GCA_049317545.1 Caulobacterales bacterium
AAACCGGCGCGTCGAACAAGGCGGAGCGGCGAAAGCCGATCTACCAAACCTTATTTTATTCGGCCGAGGGCCTAGACGCTCCGCCTTGTCCCTATCTGAACCCGCAGACGCGCAGCGTCGTGCGGATGAAGGCCCGTCAGCCCGCCTTGGCGCGCCGCGCTTCGACGCGCGCGCCGCGCAGCGCTTCCGAGACCAGGAACGCCAGATCGAGCGCCTGTTCGCCGTTGAGCCGCGGATCGCAATGCGTGTGGTAGCGCGAAGACAGCGCCGCCTCGGTGATTTCCGTGGCTCCGCCCAGGCATTCAGTGACGTTTTGGCCGGTCATCTCGACATGCACGCCGCCCGGATAAGCGCCTTCGGTCGGCAGGACCTCCATGAAGGTGCGCACCTCGGCGAGGATGCGATCGAACGGCCGCGTCTTGAAACCGGACCCGGTCTTTTGCGTATTGCCGTGCATCGGATCGCACGACCAGACGACCGAGCGGCCCTCGCGCTGCACCGCGCGCACGAGCTTCGGCAGGCCGGCGGCGGCTTTTTCCGCGCCGAAGCGGGCGATCAGCGTCAACCGACCGGGCTCATCGTCCGGGTTCAGACGATCGATCAGGCGGATCAGGTCGTCGGGCTCCAGCGTCGGGCCGCACTTGAGCCCGATCGGGTTTTTGACGCCCCGGCAGAACTCCACATGGGCGCCGTCCAGCTGGCGCGTGCGATCGCCGATCCAGATCATGTGGGCGGACGTGTCGTACCAATCCCCGGTCGTGGAATCGATGCGGGTCATCGCCTCCTCGTAGCCGAGCAGCAGCGCCTCGTGGGAGGTGTACATGTCGACCATGCGCATCTGCGGCGTCGTTTCCGGCGTCACGCCGCAGGCGGCCATGAAGTCGAGCGATTCCGAGATGCGGTCGGCGAGTTTGCGGTAGCGCTCGCCCTGCGGGCTCCCCTCGACGAAGCCCAAGGTCCAGCGATGCACGTTGTGCAGATCGGCATAGCCGCCGCCCGCGAAGGCGCGGATCAGGTTCAAGGTCGAGGCCGATTGCGCATAGGCCTTGAGCAGACGCTCCGGGTCCGGGATGCGCGCCTCGGGCGTGAAGTCCATCCCGTTGATGTTGTCGCCCCGGTAGGACGGCAGCGTCACGCCGTTGATCGTCTCGGTCGGCTCCGAGCGCGGCTTGGCGAACTGTCCGGCGATCCGCCCGACCTTCACCACGGGCTTGGCCCCCGCGAAGGTCAAGACGACCGACATCTGCATCAAAGCGCGGAAGGTGTCGCGGATCGCGTCAGGATGGAATTCCTTGAAGCTCTCGGCGCAATCGCCGCCCTGCAGCAGAAAGGCCTCGCCGCGCGCGACCTTGGCGAGCCCGGCCTTGAGGTTGCGGGCCTCCCCCGCGAACACCAAAGGCGGATAGGTGCGCAGGGTAGCCTCGACGCGCGTCAGCGCCTCGGCGTCCGGATAATCCGTGGGGATGTGCTTGGCGGGCTTGGCCCGCCAGTTCGAGGGCGACCATTTCTGTTGCATGGCCACACCATAGCATGGCTGGCCGCCTGTCCGTAAAGCGGCCGCTCGCCTCAGCCCCCCGGGCCGTCGCCCGGCTCAAGCCAATCGTGCTCGAGCGAGCGCAACCGCGCCATGACCGAGAGCAGAAAAGCCGTCGACCAGCCGAACAGGATCACGCCATTGGCCGCCTCGATCGCCCCGAACAGGCGCCATTCCGGCGCCAGGAGAACGTCGCCCTGCCCCAACGACGCGAAGGTGACCGTCGAATAATAAAGCGCCGCCTCGAAGTTCGGCTCCGCGCCGATCAGCTTATAGGCGGCCGCGTACAGCCAGATTTCGATCGTGTGGATAATGAAAATGCCGAACACCACGAACAGGATGAGCGCGCCCTGACCGGCCACGCTTTCGTGTGCGCGGAAGTTCGCGCCGCGCGCCCGCAAAAGCCGCAGCAGGGCCAACAGCCCCAGGAAGTGCGTCGTCACGGTCGCTGCGACCATCAACGTCGCCAGGGCGAGATTAGCCAACATGCCGCGCCATCATGGCCTGTTCGCGCGCGCAGCGTAAAGCGCCGGATCAGCGCAGGCGCCCGCATTGCGCCTGCGTCATGTGGACGGGTACAAGCATTTCCCCAGGGGGAGCCCATCCGCATGCCGCACGCCGCCTACATCGCCTTCGCACCCGCCGACGCCGCGCGGGCTGAAGAGGTCGCGGCGATCCTCGCGCAGGCCGATCTGGACGCCCAACTGGGCGGCGAGGAAATGGCCAACGAGAACGGCCGCCGCGCCCTGCACCTCGCCGCCGCGGACGCGCGCTGCATGGTGGTCGTCGTCACGCCGGCCGCCGAAGCGTCAGAAGCCGTGCGCCGCGCGATCGTGGCGGCGCTCAACAACGCCAAGCCGATTGTGCCGGTCGTGATCGAGGAATTGCGGCCCGACAGCTGGCTGCGCTTCATGATCGAAGGCCGCAATCCGATCCACGCCCGCCCGCTCGACACGCCCCAGGCGACCGCGGCCTTGATCGCCGCCGTGCGCGCCGCCAACGCCTCCGGGCGGGTCATTTCGATGCTCAACATCAAAGGCGGCGTCGGCAAAACGGTGCTCGCCGCCAATCTGTTCGCCGCCGCGCACATGGTCGACAGCCGCTCGGTCGTGTTCGTCGACCTCGATCCGCAGCACAATCTCTCGCAGTATTTCCTCGCGCCCATCGAACGCAACCGGATGCGCGAAGAGAACCGCACGCTGTTCTCCGTGCTATCGCCGCGCGGCGAGGCTTCGACCCATCCGTCGCGCTTCCTCGATTGCCTGACGAGCCTCAATCGCTCCGGCGCCGGTCCCGGCGCGCGCGCCAAGCTCGACATCGCGCCCGGCGACGATCGCCTGTTCGAGTTTACGCTCGACGCCGTGCCCCCGCGCGACAAGGACGAGGCGTTCGCGCGCTTCCATCAATTCATTTCGGTGCTGCGCGCCCAGTACCAGGCCGTGGTGATCGACACCAATCCGTGCGCCACGTTCCTGACGCGCTGCGCGATCACGGCGAGCGATCATATCGTCGCGCCAGTGCGTCCGGAGCGCTATTCGCTGTCAGGCCTGTCGATGCTGGAATGGGTCACGCGCGAGATCAGGGAACGGCCGCTGCGGCCGCAGGAATTTTCCGTGCTGCTCAACGGCGTCGGCGATCGGGTGCGCTCGCGCCTCGCCGACGTCGACGCGATCACCCGCAACGAGATCGCCGCAGCGCCATTCTTCGGCTCGGCGCTGATCAGCACGGCGATCCCCTATTCCGGCCTGCTGCGCGCCACCCCGGACGAGCGCTACGCCTTCAACCCGATCAACGCGACAGCCATCATGCGCCTCGCCCAGCGCAGCCTGAAGGAGGCGCTGACGACGGCGGCGGCGGAGATTCTGCGGCGGGCCGCGGCGTGACGCCGAAGGACCGCGCCGCCCTGAAGCCGCTGGCGCGCGCCGGCCGCGATCGCGCCGCGCTCTGCGCCCTGTTCGAGGTGATCCGCCGCACCGATGACGACGCCCTGCTTGCTGTGTTGACCGCGCCCACACGGCCGCGCCCGCAACCGGCCGATCTCGCCGCCGACGTGCGCGCGCGTCTCGCGCCGCTGCTCGCGTCGGCGCAGGAGAAAGCCGACGCTTTGGCTGTCGCGATGGCGCGGGTAGCCGGCGATCGCCCCATAGAAGCGCGCGGACTGACCGCCATGGCGCGCGCGCTCGCCGCGCGATACGGCGACGACGCAGTGCGCGCCGCCGCTGCTGCGCTGATGGCCGAGATCGCCGCCGCGGCCGGGCGCGAGGGGCCGCCTTAGGGCTTCGGGGGAGCCGGGGGCGACGGAGGAGCGGCGGGGCTCGCCGGGGCGGCCGCGTTGGGGCTCTTGCCGGCGCCGACATTCACGCTGCCAGACCCCATCACGGTCCGCTCCAGCGCGCCGGATACGGCAGCGACGTCGATGTCGCCCGAGCCCATGATGCTGGCGCGCAGATTGACCACCGGCGCCTCAATCGAGACATCGCCGGACCCGGCGATCGAAACGCTCGCGTCCGAAACCGCGCCGCCGTCCACGTCCACATCGCCAGAGCCGGCGATCGAGGCCGACAAGGGTCCGGTGACGGACTTCGCCCGCGTCGACCCCGATCCGGCGATCGAGGCCTCAAGCCCCTGGGTGATCGTCCCGAGTTCGATTTGGCCCGAGCCTGCGAGGCTGACATTTGCCGATTGCGCGGCGCCCGCGACAACGTCGCCCGATCCGGCTGAGTTGATCTCGAGGCGTCCCTTGACGTCGCCGATCACGGCGTCGCCGCATCCGGCGAACGAAGCGTCCAGCGCATCGCTCGGCCCGACCTTGGTGAAGACCCCGTCGGCGACCCCGAGCTTGAGCGTCTTAGGCGTGCGAATTTCGATGCGCGGCAGGTCCGCGCCGCTCAATTCGCCATAGCCGGAAACGGTCGCACCAAACGGCTCGCCCGTCCGGCAATGCCGCACCCGCCGGCCCAGTCCGCCGTCGAGGACAAGCCTGTCGCCAGTGACTTGCGCCTTGATCGGCGGCAGCTTGGCACCGCCGGTGATTTTGACCGCGATATCGGTGCGATCCTCGGGCGTCACCACCAGAACCCCAGCAGCGCCGCGGAGGTCAAATGATTGCGCCGTATAGCGCGTCTCAACCCCTTGCGCCGCGGGCGCGCCCTGCACGGCGGCCGGCTTGTCGTCGTCGTCGATGCGGAACTCGAACGATTGCGTACCGAAAATCGACCCGGCGGCGATCAACGCCGCGACGACCAGAGCTGATCCCACGAGAAAGCGCTCCATCTAATCCTCCTCCCCCGGCAGCCGGGGTACTCTCGCCCCATGATGCACCTGTTCGCAGGATTGGATGCGCTCGCCCCGCCCCCACCTCGTCATCCCCGACGCAGCGCGCAGCGCGGAGATCGGGGACCTTGTTCAGGCTGCGCGCCCGGCACGGGGTCCCGGATCGCGCTGCGCGCGTCCGGGATGACGAGCAAGGCGAGCCCGCGCAAACAAAACGGCCCGCCCCAGCGAGGCGGGCCGTGATGGCTTACGGAATGGTCGCTTGGACTATTCCACGATCTTCGCGACGACGCCGGCGCCGCCCAGGATGCGCCTTGGCGCATCCTGATGCCGCAAAAGTCGGCGCCTGACCGACCTATTCCACGATCTTCGCGACGACGCCGGCGCCGA
>JBMOIB010000182.1:0-5188 GCA_049317545.1 Caulobacterales bacterium
GCCGCCGCCACGGAAGCCGCCGCCGCCGCCGCCGCCGCGGAACCCGCCGCCGCCGCCGCCGCCGCGATAACCGCCGCCGCCGCCGCCGCCACGGAAGCCGCCGCCGCCGCCGCCGCCATAGCCGCCGCCACCGCCGCCGCCATAACCGCCGCCGCCGCCGCCAAAGCCGCCGCCGCCGCCGGACGGCGGGCTAGCGCCGCCGCCGAACTCGCTGCCGCCGCCGAATTCGGGTTCGCTCCCGCCGCGGCGCCGACCGCGCGTGCGATCCTTGTCCTTGTCCTTGCTGAAATCGTCTTCAAAATCGTCGTCGAAGCTCATGTGCCCTATCCCAAACGGGGTTATGATCCGGACGCGCCGCTGCGCGCCGGACTCGACGTGGTTCTCAGCATGGATCGGGGGGAGGTTTCTCGCCGCACGCTGCGGAACTACGCACTCCGCCGGCAACGTGCCGGCATACCCCGTTGTTATGGGGGCTTTGCAGAGCTCTGGCAAGGCGAAAAGGGCCCCATGACGACAAGGTCATGGAGCGGCCCTGCCAATCATGTAGCGCGCGTCGGCGCTTTGGGCGAGCCTTGGCGCGAGATATTGCAGAGACTCGTCGATTTCTTCAGTGAGCCCGTGCGGCGGATTGATTACGAGGACGCTCGACGCCTTCAAGCCGCCCTTGGCCCGCGGCGCATCGACGGCGAGGTCGAACCGCGCGCTTTCGAGGCCGAGGAGCGCGAGTTCGCGGTCTGCAGCGTCGATGATCCCGCCCGCCTTGATCGGGCGCCACCACAAGATCACCGCCTGTCGGAAACGCTGCGCGACAGTGCGGATCGCCGCGACTGACCGGATGATCTCATCATCGGCTTCGTAGGGCGGATCGATGAGCACGAGACCGCGGCGTTCCTTGAAGGGCAGGAGCGCTGCGACCGCCGCAAAGCCGTCGCGAACGTGGATGTTGGCCCGCGCGTCGCGCCCGATCGCGGCGCGCAGGGCGCTCGCATCTTCCGGATGCAATTCGCAGGCGAGGTAACGATCGGAGGGGCGAAGCAGCGCCAGCGCGATCGCAGGCGACCCGGGATAGGCGTCGGGGTTTGCGCCAACGACGTCGAGGTAGAAGCGCACCGCGTCAGGCGCGTCAGGCGCGTCCGTCGCGTCGCGCAGGCGGCCGATCCCGTCTCGCCATTCAGGACTGCGCGCCGCGGCGTCGCTCGTTAGGTCATAGCGGCCGATGCCCGCGTGAGTGTCGAGCACGGCGAGCGGCGCGTCCTTGCGCGTCATGCGGCGCAACGTTGCAGCCAGGATCAGGTGTTTGAGCACGTCGGCGTGATTGCCGGCATGGAAGGCGTGGCGATAGTTCAAGCGGTCGAGCTCACAGCGTCGCGAGCAGGTGACGAAGGAATGCGGCGTCCGACCACGAGGCGCCCGCTACGGGATCGCCGAGGCGCGCCGCCACGATCCGCCGCGTCGGCAGAATATAGAGCCGCTGGCCCCCATGGCCTGCGGCCATCATGAGATCGGTCGGCAGTCCGGGACCGAATTGCCACAGGTCTGACACGGCGCGCAGAGGATCGTCCGGCGAGAGCGGCGGGCCCGCGCCCAGCCACCAGCCGAGACCTGCGCGCGACGACACCCCGTTCGTGACCGCGCATTCGGAGACGGTTTCGGGATCGATGAGCCAGCGCGCCCGCCAAATGCCGCCGCGGCGAATGAGCTCGCCAAATGCGGCCAGAGCCGGACCCGACGCTTCGGCGCCGTCGCCCAAACGCGCGAGGCCCTCGACGCCGCGCTCGAACGTCACGTCCACTGCGCCGATCGGGTCGAGAACGCGGCGCTGCAAATAATAGGCGGGATCGCCCTCAAGGCCGCGCGCGGCGAGCTTGCGGCGCGCCAGCTCGGCGAAAAGGACAAGCCCCGCGTCGGTCGGATCGAAGACTTGGCCGGGCGGCGTTATGGGCTCAGCAGCCAGCGCTGCGGCAGTGGATCCCGCTGCGGCGGCGGGAATGCCGCAGGTGCGGGCCAACAGGTGCCGCACCAGAGTGCCGGATTTGAGCGGGGAGGTGGAAAATTCCGAAAGCGTAAGCGCTGCAGGTTCGCCGAGTTCGAGCATCCGATCGGCCGCCATCGCCGCCGCGAGCGCGGTGCACAGGGCCGAAGAGGCCTCTCCCAAAGGGGCAGGGGCGGTGCGCGGCCCAGCGTAGGATTCCACCCGCACGATCCCGTTGCGCAGGATCGTAAGCGCGCGCCCGCCATGCGCTGCATGATGGGCGATCAGCGGCTCGGCCGTTGGCTGCGTTTGCGCGCCGGCAGGCGCGACCGCGAAGGCCGACGCCGCGAACGCGGCGAGCAGACGGCGTCGGGACGGGGCGTGGATCATCCGGCGTTCGCGACCATGCGTCTTGATGCTCAGGTATTGGGGCGCTGCGATGGCTGGCGCAACCCCGCGGCGCGGCTCAGCGGCTCAATTCGCGCATCGCGCCGTCGAGGCCTTCGAGCGTGAGCGGGAACATGCGCTGCTGCCCAATCACTTCGCGCACGAGACCAATGCTCGGCGTGTGGTCCCAGTGCTGGCGCGGCGTCGGATTGAGCCATGCCACCCGCTCATAAATGTCCGCGACGCGCTTGAGCCACATGGCGCCGGGCTCTTCGTTCCAATGCTCCACCGAGCCGCCCGGATAGGTGACCTCATAGGGGCTCATCGTGGCGTCGCCGACGAACAGGACCTTATAGTCGTGCGGATACTTGTGGAGCACTTCCCACGTGTTGGTCTTTTCCGTGTTGCGGCGGCGATTGTCCTTCCACACCGTCTCGTAGAGGCAATTGTGGAAGTAGAAGTACTCCATGTGCTTGAACTCGGTCTTGGCGGCCGAGAACAATTCCTCGCAGAGCTTGACGTAGGGATCCATCGACCCGCCGACGTCGAAGAACAGCAGCACCTTGATGGTGTTGCGGCGCTCCGGGCGCATCAGGATGTCGAGATAGCCCTGGCGCGCCGTGGCGCGGATCGTGCCGTCGAGGTCCAGTTCGTTGGGTTGGCCGTTGCGGGCGAACTTGCGCAGGCGGCGCATCGCCACCTTGATGTTGCGGGTGCCGAGTTCGACCTGGTCGTCCAGGTTCTTGTATTCGCGCTTGTCCCAGACCTTCACCGCGCGGCCGTGGCGGCCCTTGTCCTGGCCGATGCGGACGCCCTCGGGATTGTAGCCGTTGTTGCCGAACGGCGAGGTGCCGCCGGACCCGATCCACTTGTTCCCGCCCTCGTGGCGCTCTTTTTGCTCTTTGAGACGTTCGGCGAGCGTCTCCATGAGTTTGTCCCAACCGCCGAGGGCCTCGATCTGGGCTTTTTCCTCGTCGGTGAGGAACTTCTCGGTCAGCGCCTGGAGCCATTCGGCCGGGATTTGCGCGTCGATGGCTTCGCCAACGGTGTCTAGGCCTTTGAAAACATGGCCGAATACGCGGTCGAACCGGTCAATGTGGCGCTCGTCTTTGACCAAAGCGGCGCGGGAAAGGAAATAGAAGTCCTCCACCAGGGGGGGAATGACCTCCCGCTCCATGGCCTCGAGGAGGGTAAGGTATTCCTTGAGGCTGACCGGGACTTTCGCCCCGCGCAGTTCGGTGAAGAAGCGTTGGAACATGGTCGTCTCCAAGCGCGAGAGTAACGCGTCGGCGCGCGCGGTCGAGCATCAACTTTGCGGTCCGTCCAGCGGCGCCGCTGCGGCAGGTGGCGGAAATTTCATTCGCAAATCCGTCATCGCCGGTTAAGGGAGCGTCTTCGCACATGCAGCAAAACGCTGCCGACCATCGCAGAAGGGACCCAATGGGGCTCAAGATCGTCCGCCGGGCGGCGCCGATCGCCGCCGCCGCTGTGGCCATTCTGGCCTTTGCGCCGCCGTCGTCGGCCGCGCCGGGCCTGTTCCCGAGCGACATCCTGGTCCGCATCGTCGAGGCCGCCTCGCAGCGGGTGATCCAGGATTCCAAGTGGGGCTTCATCGGCCAGCTGCAGACCGCACTCAACCTTAAGGCCAGCGCCTGCGGCCACGCGCCGGTGCCGGTTGACGGCCGTTACGGGCGCGCAACCGCCGACGCCTTGCAGGCGATCGCCCAATGCATCGGCGCACCCCTCGAGGCGACCGATGGGCCGCATCTCACCTCGACCGCCTACCGCGCCATCACCGGCGAGGCCCCGCCGAGCGCGCTCGATCGCGCCCGCACCCTGGCGCGGACGCTCGAGGGCACCGATTACGACAGTCTGGAATGGAACGTGTGCGTCGCCTTCAAAGGCGATCAGGGCTCGGTGCTGACTTGGGGGCCTTACGGCAAGACGCTCGGCTGGGGCGGCGAGTTGATGGACGTGCTCAAGGGCATCGACCGCGCCAAGCTGCGCCGCGCCTTCGCCCAAGAGGGCGCCCGCGGGATCGACCAGCTTCTCGCTTTGAAAACCGCGAAGGAGCTGCGGGTCCAAAGCAGCCATCGCTATCCCGGCGCGCGCGCCGTCATGGTCAAACTCTGCCGACAGCGCGGGCAAATGGCCGCCTGGGAGCGCGCCTTCGCCCGGCTCGGCGCCGATCCTCAGGTCCGCGCGCTCTATGATTCCGAGGCCTGGGGCGAGGGGGCGTGGTTCCGCACCGTGGTCAACAAGCTCTCCGACAGCTGGACCGCGGCGGGCCTGACGCCGACCGAGGTCGATTTCGCCTTTTTCCTCGATCGATCGATCCACATGGGCTGGGGCGCGGCGCGCTTCGCCGCCGTCGACGCCGCACTGGCCGATCTGAAGGCGCACACGCCGCCGCAGGACTTCACCAACGCCCGCGCGCGTCTGGCTGTCGCCAACGCCGTGCGCGCCCGCGCCCATCCTGAAGACCGCCTCGCCCGCGACGCGATCTTCCTGGTCGATGCGGAGGCCGAACTCGCGACAGCGATGGCGGAATCTTCGACTTGGCCGTCCGGATGGCGCGGTCTGTGGCGGGCGCGCGCCAATATTTCGGCGGCCGATGTGGGGCTTTCCGACGCCCGTCCGGCGCCCGAATGGCCAGACGCCGCCGCCGGCGGCGCGATCGGCGCGCCTTAAGCCGCACGACGCTGCGCGTCTGCGGGTTCGAAATAGGGACAAGGCGGAGCAGCTCAGCCCTCGGCCGATAGAAGTTTGGGTTTGGTAGTTCGGCTTTCGCCGCTCCGCCTTGTTCGACGCGCCGGTTTGGTCAACCCG
>JBMOIB010000183.1:0-5164 GCA_049317545.1 Caulobacterales bacterium
GCGCCGTAATTAGTCATGTTCGCGAGGAAATAGTCCGGGTCGCGGGTCATCACCTGGACGTGTTCGGAAGCGATCTCATCGGCGACGGCGACCATCTCGGCCTCGTCTGCACACACGATCACCTGCCCGTAATCGCGCCACGCCGCGCCCGCGATCGCCGCCGTCGGCAGCCACATCAGCTGTCGCTCCACGGCCTCCATCGTCTCGCGCGCCAGCGCTTCGGAATTGGTGAGCAGGATGGCCGGGCTGTTGGGACCGTGCTCGGCCTGCCCCAGAAGATCCGCCGCGCACAGATCGCCATCGACCGTCTCGTCGGCGATGATGAGCATCTCCGTGGGGCCCGCGAGCAGATCGATCCCCACCTGGCCGAACAATTGCCGCTTGGCTTCTGCGACATAGGCGTTGCCCGGACCGACGATCATATCGGCTTTGGGAAGTCCATCGACGCCATACGCCATGGCAGCGATCGCCTGGACGCCGCCGAGGGCGAGAATGACGTCCGCCCCGGCCATGTGCTGCGCGACGACGATGGCGGGATTGACGCGGCCTTCGAAGGGCGGCGCCGCCGAAACGATGGTCTTCACGCCGGCGACACGGGCGGTGACCACACCCATGTGGGCGGAGGCGACCAGCGGGTACTTGCCGCCCGGCACGTAGGCGCCGACGGAATTGACCGGAATATTCTTGTGACCGAGCACGACGCCCGGCAGCGTTTCGACCTCGACGTCGCGCAATGCGTCCTTCTGGATCTGCGCGAAGTTCCGCACCTGGGCTTGCGCAAAGCGGATGTCCTCGATCGTTTGCGCGCCGAGTTCGTCGTAGCAGGCGGCGATTTCCTTTTCGGTGAGCCGGAAGTCTTCGCGGGACCAGCCGTCGAGCTCGGCGGAATAGCGTCGCACAGCCGCTGTCCCGGAGGCGCGGATATCGTCCAGCATGCCTTCCACGCGCAGGCGTACGGCGGCGGCGTCCTGCGCCGCCTTCTCTTCGGAAATCCCCGTCTTCAGGTAGCGCGCCATGCCGATCGTCTCCCGTCCGCCGGCGGCCGCGCCGGCGCCCTTGCTTTCGGAAACGATACGGGCGATTGCATTCGCATGCAAGAAACGGCCGGCGTCGCCGGCCAGGGAGGCCGCGTGGACCTGGAGCTTGCCGACAAGGTCGTTCTGGTGACCGGCGCCGGCCGGGGCCTCGGCGCCGCCATTGCGACCACGCTCGCTCGGGAGGGCGCGCGCGTCATTGCGGCGGCGCGGACGCAGGCCGATCTCGATGCGCTTGCAGCGGCCCATCCCGGCCGCATCGATTGTTGGGCGGCGGACGTGCGCACCGCGGAGTTCCGCAGCCGCATCGAAGCGTTGCCGCGGCTCGACGGGCTGGTGAACAACGCCGGCGCCAACGCGCCGCAACCGTTTATCGACGTGACGGAAGACACGCTCGATCGCCTGTTGGATCTCAACGTGCGCACGGCCTTCCTCGCAGCGCAGTCTGCGGCGCGCGTCATGGTGCGCTCTGGCGGCGGCGCAATCGTCAACATGTCGTCGCAGATGGGGCACGTGGGATCGCCAAACCGCACGGTCTATTGCACCACAAAGCACGCCCTCGAAGGGCTGACCAAAGCAATGGCGGTAGAATTGGCGTCTGCGGGCGTGCGGGTGAACAGCGTCGGTCCCACTTTCATAGAGACGCCAATGACGGCGCCGATGTTCGCCGATCCGGCCTTTCGCGCCTTCGCGATGGCGCGGATTCCCCTTGGCAAGATCGGGACGCCGGACGATGTGGCGGACGCCGTGGCGTTTCTTTTGTCCCCGCGCGCGGGGATGGTGACGGGCGCGGCGTGGCTGATCGACGGCGGCTGGACGGCGCAATGAGCGAAAGGGATGGCATGACCGCAAAGCGCGATTTCATCGACGGCGTCGAGCGCCACGCACGCGGCGCCGGTCGATCTGTGCGAACCTGGGTCGAGCATGCATTCGCAGAAAACGCCCAGCTGCACGCCCCTTGCCCGTTCGACGATCTTGCGGATCGACGCGCGGCTCTGGACTCCTTCTGGAGCCCCCTTCTCGCCGCCATCCCTGATCTCGAAAGGCGCGATGACGTCGTGATCGAAGGCGCCTGGGCGGCGGGCAATTGGATCGCGGCGCTTGGTCATTGGGAAGGTACGTTCGAACGCGCCTGGCTCGACATTCCACCGACCGGCGGCGCCGTCAGCCTGCGCTACGGCGAGTTCCATCGGCTCGACAGCGGGCGCATCGTCGAAACCTACCTTCTGATCGACATTCCCGACCTTATGCGCCAGGCCGGCCGCTGGCCGTTTGCGCCGGTCCGCGGCGCATCAGATCGCTGGCCAGGCCCCGCCACGCGCGACGGCGTCGATCCCACGCCCGCAGATCCCCTCGAATCTCAGCGCAGCCTCGTACTGGTGGAGGCGATGATCGCCGGCCTGATGCGCTTCGACGGCGCTCGCCTCGAAAGCATGGAGATGGAGAAGTACTGGCGCGAAGGGTTCATGTGGTACGGCCCTGCCCCGATCGGCACAGGCCGCGGCTTGCGCGGTTTCCAGGACGTGCATCAGCGCGCCTTTCTGTCCGCTTTCCCGGACCGCAAAGGCGGCAACCACAAATGCCGCATCGGCGACGGCGCCTATGTCGGCTCCACCGGCTGGCCCAGCATCCGCGCCACGCACACAGGCCCTGACTTCATGAACCTGCCCGCGACCGGCCGCGCCATCACCATGCGCGTCATGGACTTCTGGCGGCGCGAGGGCGATCTGCTCGCCGAGAACTGGGTGTTCATCGATATCCCAGACCTGTTGCGGCAGCTCGGCATGCCGCTCTGGCGCTGAAGGCTCACACCACGCGTTCGAACACCGCGAGCGCAACGAGCGTCGCCACGAGATAAGCGATCAACCACCAGGTCTGGCGATCGATCACGCCAGGAACGACGCTCCAGGTTTCTCTGGGGCGGCCGTCCGCAAGCGCCCGCGCGCGCTGCCCAGGGACGGAGTACACGGACCATTCGGCCTGCGTTCCATCCAGCACGCGACTGACGAGCCAGCCGACGGCGATCGTCGCGACCCCGCCAATCAGGCAGTACCAGGGCCAGGCGATGTTCGTCTGCGTCGCTGCGTACCAGACCGCCGCAAAACCCACGACGACGCCGACGAGCAAGCCGCGCTGGGTCGCGTGTTTTGAGAAAAATCCGAGCACGTACATGCCGAGCTTGGCCCCGACGAAATAGCTGCCGATCTTGCTGAGCACCTCAAGGATCGATCCTGTGCTTTGCGCATAGAGAATGGCGGGGCCGATGATGATGACAGCCCAAGCGACGGTGGCGAAGCGCGTCATCGCGAGCGCGTGCGCATCGCTGGAATCGCGTTTCAGGAAACGCTGGTAGAAATCCACGACAGTCGCGGTCGCCAGACTGTTGAACGCAGACGAAAGCGTCGACATCGACGCCGCGAGCACGGCCGCTGCAAGGATGCCCAGCAGACCCGGTATTTTTGAATCCGCCGCAAACTGCAACATGATCTCGTTCGGATTCTCGAACGGCCGTCCCTGATAATAGCCATAGGCGAGCACGCCGATGAAGAAGAACAGGAAGTAGAGCGGGAAAGCGGCGTACCCCATAAGGATATAGGACTTCTTGGCGTCGCCGATCGATTTGGCGCCCAGCGTCCGCTGCACCATCATCTGGTTTCCGCCGTACACGGTGATGTGGAACAGCGTCATGCCGATGAGCCCGGACCAGATCGTCGTCGTCATGGTGGGATCGAGGTCCGTTCGCACCGCCGTCAGTCGGCCAGCCTCTTTCAGATCGCGCAGCACGTCGAGCACCGGAGCCGGCATATGCAGCAACAGCGCCCCCATGATGACGAGCGCGCCGACCAACAGAACGATGGCTTGCAGAACGTCCGTCCAGATCACGGCGAGCATGCCGCCCATCGTCGTGTAGATCAGCGCCAGCACCGTGATCGCGACGATGGCGGTCACGATGTCCAGACCCGTCACGAACCGCAGAACGAGAGCCGTCGCATAGAGAATGGCGCCGGTCGACAGCGCCTGCGTAACGAGGAATATGCTCGACATCAGGGTGCGCGACGCGACGCCGAAGCGCCGCTCCTGATACTCGTAGATCGATGCAACGCCGCTCGTATAGAAGAACGGCAGAAAGTAGCTCACGACGATGAAAATGACGATCGGGTAGTTGAGATGGATCGCCAATGCGGCGAGCCCGTCAGAATAGGCACAGGCCGGGGCGCCAAGGAAAGACAGCGCGCTGATGTAGGTCGCCGCCACCGAAAGCCCGATCGCCCACCACGGCGTTCGTCCGGACCCGACATTGAACTCGCGCGCCGTCGTCACCTTCCGGCTCAGCACCCATCCGAGGATCAAGTTGGCGGCGAGAAACACGCCAACGATCGCCCAATCCAGCCCGCTGAACGTCATGACTTCCCCCTCAACATTCGACGACGTTGACGGCGAGGCCGCCAAGGCTCGTTTCTTTGTACTTCGACGACATGTCGATGCCCGTCTGGCGCATCGTTTCGATCACCTGGTCGAGGCTGACCTTCGCTGGTCCCCGCGCGGCCAGCGCCAGGCGCGCGGCGTTCGCCGCTTTCACCGCGCCAATGGCGTTGCGCTCGATGCACGGGATCTGCACGAGCCCGGCGACGGGATCGCAGGTGAGGCCCAGATTGTGCTCCATGCCGATTTCGGCGGCGATGCTGACTTGTTCCGGCGTCCCGCCCCAGATCGCCGCAAGCCCCGCCGCCCCCATTGAGCAGGCGACGCCCACCTCGCCTTGGCATCCCATCTCTGCCCCGGAAATCGAGGCGCGCTGCTTGTACAGCAGGCCGATGCCGCCCGCGGTCAGCAAGAACCGGCGCGCCTTGTCGCGCGCGACGTCCGGCGCCGTTTCGTCCATGCAATAATAGCGGACCAGGGCGGGGATAATCCCCGCAGCGCCGTTGGTCGGCGCGGTCACGACCCGCCCACCGGCCGCGTTCTCCTCGTTCACGGCCATCGCGTAGGCGTTCAAACGATCAAACAGCGCCTCGCGGTCGTTCTGCCCTACCCCGTCGCCGAGCCGCCGCCAAAGATCCGGCGCGCGGCGGGTTACGCTAAGGCGCCCCGGCAGGACCCCCTCGGTCGCGAGACCGCGAGCGATGCAC
>JBMOIB010000184.1:0-5157 GCA_049317545.1 Caulobacterales bacterium
ATGAATTCAGGATCGTCCGAGGTCGGATAAGTGGCTCAGGCGCCACACACCATCGTTGATTTCCGTCTGCCCGGAACTTGCCTTTTTTGGCCCGTTTCGTGAGGCTGGAGGTACGGCCATGGGTTGGGCCCATCATTTCCTGCCGGACGAGACGGAACTCGCCGAACACTATCCGACGCGCGCCGAAAAAGCCGCGGACGGGGCCGTGCACGCAATTGGCCTCCTGCTCGCCGCCATCGGCGGCGCGGCCTTGTTCATCCGAACGCTGACGATCGGCCATGCAGCCGCCGCCGGCGCGGCGGCGGCTTACGCCGTTTGCCTGGTCGCCATGCTGACCGCTTCGGCCATCTACAACCTGACGCGCCCCTCCAAGGCGCGCCGGGTTCTTCGTCGGCTCGACGAGGCGGCGATTTTCGTGATGATCGCGGGATCCTACACGCCCTTCACCATCACGCAGTTTCCCGATCCCTGGGCATTCTGGATCACCGCGGCCGTGTGGGCGTTGGCGGCCGTTGGCGCCTTCGGAAAGCTGTTCGTGGCGCTCTCCGATCTGTTCTGGTCGCTCGTCTATATCGGGTTCGGCTGGCTCTCGGTGGTCATCGTGCTGCCGATGGCGCAGTCGTTGACGCCATTCGCGATCGGACTTCTGGCCGCAGGTGGGCTCGTCTACACGAGCGGCGTGGCGATCTATCTCAAGCACTCGATCAGGTTCCGCCGCGCGATCTGGCACGCCTTCGTGGTTGTGGGGGCAGCGCTTCATTTCGGCGCGATCTGGGCGACGACGGGCGCTTCAGCGGTCTAGCGCACAGGCTCATTGACGGATGTGACCAGCGCGTCCACCACAAGCCATGCCCGCTTCGCAGGTCCTGCGCCGCATCGCCAATTCGCACGATCCGCTGTTCGAGCCGGTGTCGGAAATCTACGAGCAGGCCTTGCCTGCCCGCGAACGCAAGCCACGCGCGGCCTTCGCGGCGTTGTTGGATCGCCCGGACTATCGCCTGATCGGGATGGTCGACGATGGGGCCGCAGTGGGCTTCGCCCTGGTCTATCTGGGCGCCGACATCGCACTTCTGGAATACATGGCCACTCACGAGGCGCTGCGCGGCCGGGGTCTGGGGGCAGAGTTGTGCCAAGCCGTGCAAGCGCTCGCTGGAGCACGTCCAATACTGATTGAAGTGGATTCCGATCGCGACCATGCGGCCCCGGATCTCGACGTTCGCCGCCGCCGCAAGGCGTTCTATCGCCGTTGCGGCGCCCGCGAAATTTCCGGGCTCGCCTACCAATTGCCCCTTCCTGGGCTAGGCGCGGCGCCGGCCATGGACTTGATGCTCCTCAACGGCCCGCCGACGATTGCGAAGGCCGATCTGGCGCTTTGGCTGGCCGCGATCTACGCCGACGTTTACGGGCAATCGCCTGTCGACCCCCGGATCGCGGCGATGCTGGACGGTCTTCCTAATCCGGCGGCGGCAGTTTGAACGGCGGCCTGCGCGAGGGGAGCGTCAATGATCGAGTTCTCATCGACCATCACGCTCGGCGACATGATGAATTGCGTCGTTTGGGGTACGGGCCTGTTCGGAGCGGCGCTTTCAGCGCGCAAATTCGCCGAGAACCAGCGCATCGAGGCCTATACGGAAATCGACGGTATGTATCTGCAATTGCTGGCAATTGCGATCGACAAACCGTTTGTTCTGCAGCCCTCCGAGATCGTCGAAAAGCGCCAGCGCCTGCAGTACGACGCGTACGCCTACGCCATGTGGAACTTCCTGGAGACCATCGCTGACAGGTGCCGAACCGACCCCGTCCTCAGGGATACGTGGTATCCGGTCTTCGCACACGAAAGCGGCCTGCACCGCGCCTGGTTCGACGATCCCGCCAACCGGATGAAGTTCCGAAATGCTTTCCGGCGCTTCGTGGCCGGGTTTGTGTGGACCGATCGATCCGCCGATTGAGGGCGAGTGCGAGGGGAATGGTTTTCCTGCGGGGAAGCCGCGGCTATATGACAACAACTTAAGACCAGGGGCCTTTGCGCGCATGCCCACGATCGCTCTCGTAGACGACGACGAAAACATCCTGACTTCGCTCAAGATTTTCTTTGAGCAGGAGGGCTACACGGTGCGCACCTACACCGACGGGGCGACGGCCCTGACGGCGCTCGCCGAAACGCCGGCCGATGTCGCCATCCTCGACATCAAGATGCCGCGCATGGACGGGATCGAGGTTCTGCGCCGCTTGCGGCAGAGCTCGAACCTGCCCGTCATCTTCCTCACGTCCAAGGACGATGAGACGGATGAGGCGATCGGCCTGTCGGTTGGCGCCGACGATTACATCAAAAAACCGTTTTCCCAGCGCCTCCTGAACGAGCGGGTGAAGGCGTTGCTGCGTCGCACGCGGGCGGCGTCGGGGGCGCCAGAGCCGAATGATCGCAAATCAATCCTACGCGGGCAGCTGACTTTGGATCCCAACCGCCACGCCTGCTCCTGGAAGGGTGACGCGGTCCGTTTGACCGTGACGGAATTCCTGATCCTGCAAGCGCTCGCCCAGCGCCCCGGCTACGTCAAAAGTCGCGACCAACTAATGGATGCGGCCTACGACGATCAAGTCTATGTCGATGATCGCACCATCGACAGCCACATCAAACGCCTGCGGAAGAAGTTCCGCGAAGTCGACAATGAGTTCGACGCGATCGAGACCTTGTATGGCGTCGGATACCGATACAACGAAATCTGAGCCGACTTGGCGGGCCCTATGGTCTTCGCCGATCGCGCGCCGGATATTTCTCGGCAATTTCGTTGGTTTGCTGATCCTGATCGTCGGCGCCTCGCTCCTGTCGGAAATGCGGGCTCAGCTGATCCAGGCCAAGATCGATAGCCTCACGATCCAGGGCGAGGTGGTCGCCAACGTGCTGGCCGAAACGGCGACGCTCGGTGATCCCGCGCCCCAACTCCTCGAGCAACGGGCGAGGGCGGTGTTGCGGCGCCTCGCCTTGCCGACCTCCTCGCGTGTGCGCCTGTTCACGCCGAGCGGCGAGCTCGTCGCCGATACCAATGTGCTTGCGGATCGCATCACGCAAAGGCCGTTGCCGGGTCTTCCGGTCGGCGATCGCAATTCCGCCAAAGCTGAGATGGAGGGCGTTTGGAGCTCGCTTGCGGCGTGGCGCCTGCGCCCCTGGCGCCCCGATTTCACCGCCGAGGAGGAGCGCGCCCGCGCGGCCGCCGGCGCCTTGGTCGCCGGCCAGCGCCGCGGCGAGCTCGGCGAACGAGTGATCAGCGTTTCGCTGCCGATCCAGCGGGTCGAGGCAGTCATCGGTATCCTTACGGTTGAGGCCGGCGACGTCGACGAGATCATCCGCCGTGAGCGCCGGGCGATGCTGCCGTTCTTCGTCGGCGCCTGGGCCGTGACCGCGCTCGCGTCTTTCCTGCTCGCCCTGACGATCGCCATTCCCGTTCGCCGGCTCGCCGAAGCCGCCGATTCGCTGCGGCTTTCGGGTGCGACACGGCTCGAACTGCCCGACGCCCGTCGCCGTCCCGACGAAATCGGTGGGCTCGCGAGGTCGCTGGAGGCGATGACGGGCTCGCTTGCCGAGCGCATCGACGCCAATGAGCGCTTCGCGGCGGACGTCTCCCACGAGATCAAGAACCCGCTCACCTCGATCCGCAGCGCCGTCGAGACGACCCGCAGCGTCAAAGACGAGGGCGCCCGCGCGCGGCTCCTCGCGATCATCGCTCAGGACGTCGGCCGTCTCGACCGACTGGTCACCGACATCGCGCGGGCCTCGCGCCTCGAGGCCGAGACCGCCCGCGGCGCCACCGGTCGGGTCGACCTCGGGCGGCTGCTTGCGGAGCTGTCGGACACCTATGGTCAGACGCGGCGGGAGGGCGATCCCGTCGTCTCGTTCAAGGGCCCGCCGCCGGTCGGCGCGGTTGCGCTCGGCCAGGAAGGCCCGCTCGGCCAAGTGTTTCGCAACCTGATCGACAACGCCAAATCGTTCTCGCCGCCGCACGGCGTGGTGACGGTTGAAGTCGAAGTCACGCCGCGGCGCGAGGGGCGCAGCGTGCGCGCCATCGTCGCCGACCAGGGCCCCGGCATCGAGCCCGCCAATCTCGAAAGCGTGTTCCAGCGGTTCTACACCGACCGCCCGAAAGGCACGGCCTTCGGGGGCAATTCCGGCCTCGGCCTGTCGATCGCCCGCCAGATCGTCGAGGCCTATAAGGGGCGCATCTGGGCCGAGAACATCCAGGGCGTCGGCCCCGATCAACGCCTCGGCGCGCGCTTCATCGTTGAGCTCCCGAGCGCGGAGGGGTGAGGTTTCCTCGCCGCGGTGCAACAAGAAGTGCGTGATGCACAGCCGTTCTACTTCCCTGGCGCCTGCGAAAGCGTATCTTGCGTGCCGGGTTCGGGTCGGGAGCACTAGATGATTGGCGTCGTGGTCGTGACCCACGGCCATTTGGCGGATGAGTTTGTGGCGGCGGCGGAGCACGTTTTGGGCCCGCAGCGCCAGATGAAAGCCGTCGCCATCGGTCCAGACGATGACATGGAGGCTCGCCGGCGCGATATTCTCGACGCCGTCCACGCCGCCGATTCCGGGAAGGGCGTCGTCATTCTCACCGACATGTTCGGTGGAACGCCCTCCAACCTGGCGATTTCGATCATCAACGAAGGCGCGATCGAGGTGATTGCGGGCGTCAATTTGCCGATGCTGGTCAAACTCGCCGTCGAGCGCGCCCGCCTCCCGCTCGCCGAAGTCGCCCAGGCTGCCCAGGAGGCGGGCCGGCATTACATCCGGATCGCCTCCGCCGAACTCGCTGGCGGCGCGTAGAGGCTGTGTCGGGATCAGGGCATCGGCGGGCGTTGACGATCGTCAACCAGCGCGGGCTCCATGCCCGGGCTTCCCGCAAGCTCGCCGAACTGGCGCTCAAATATGACGCCCAGATCACCGTCCGCCGCGACGACGACGTCGCGGATGCGACCTCGCTTATGGATTTGATGATGCTGGGCGCGGGGATCGGGTGCGAAATTGAGGTTTGGGCGGACGGCGCGCAGGCGCTGGACGCGCTGGCGGCGATCGCTGCGCTCGTCGAGGACAAGTTCGGCGAGGGCGAATAGCGCCGGTCCCGAAGGAACGCCCATGCAGATCGATCACGTCGAGGCGCTTGGCCT
>JBMOIB010000185.1:0-5083 GCA_049317545.1 Caulobacterales bacterium
CGCCTGCAAGGTCGAAGCGCGCATGCGCGCCCTCCAGCGCGACGAGCGGCCCCGGACGGGGCGCAGGCGCGCGGCGCGGGCTGCGACGTGGTGAGCCGGAGAGCATGGTCATGGGCGGGCCCTAGACCCGGGCGGGCGAGTCGGTCGAGCGGGGGTGTGTTGGGGGGCTACGCGCCGCGCGTCCGGCCGCCGCTCGCAGCAGCGCAAGGCCATACATATGGCTGTCGCAATCGCCGATGCGGCGCCATGAATGTGGGCCCAGGTCGGCGCGCGTGTTCAGGACATGAGCAATCATGAGCGGAAATGATCTCAGCGCTGCGCCGCGACTGAACGATCCTGCAAACACTTTGCGACTAAGCCGGCTTTCGCGCGCAGTCCTGTTTTTGTGCGCCTGCCTCATTCTCCAGGGCGCGTACTGGGGCGCGCTCAGGCCGTTCTTCTCGCCGCCGCGACCAGCCTTCGACTCCATTGACGTTGGATCGTTCACGCGGGCGGTCCTGCGCTCTGCGGAGGCTGCGGACGTCGCTGCAGCGACCTTCGCACATACCGATCTACCGTATGAGGATTGTTGCGAGACGGCCGGCTATCGCGCCGTGCGCATGGTGTTTTCGCTGGATGAGATTCCGCCGGCGGGATTGGGCCTTTACCCGATCGTCGGCGCCGACAACTACCGTCTGAGCGTGAACGGCTCCCTGATCTACGGCGAGGGCCGTATGAACGGCGACGACATCACGTTCCACGGCAACGTCCGGCGGGTCTTTCGCATACCGACGGGCGTATTGAAGGCCGGAGACAACACGATCGAAATCGTGTTGGCGCGGAATGCGGCCACACCCTACTTTTTCGTCGCGCCGCCGCTGATCGGAGACTATTCCGCGCTAAGATCCGCGATGGCCGGCCGCCTCTTCTGGCTGAACGATTGGTTTGCCTTCAGCCTTTCCATCGGCATTGCGATCTCGCTGCTGTCCTTGATCGTGTTGTGGCGCTCTTCCCAGAGAGCTGAAGTCCTCTGGGCGTTCCTGCTCGTCGCCGCATGGACCGCCAAGCTCGCCTATTATCAACTGGTCGATCCGCCGATTTCGGGCGAGATGCGCCTGTTCATTCTCTATGCGCTGGTGAACTTCATTCCGGTCGCCTGGCTCAATTTCGCCAACGCCGGGAATGTCGCATTGAGAGGGATTCTGGTCTGGCTGTCGTTGCTGTCGTACGGCGCCGTCATCGGGGTCACAGCCGCCATCATGCGCTGGGATCTGTGGGGCGGCGTCGAAACGATCGATTTCATCGGGATGGCCTATTCCGCAGCATTGGCCATTCTGGCGATGGGATTGTTCCTGTACTCCCTCGTTCAAAGGCGCAGCGGGCACATTTTTCAGCACGCCTTCTTTTTCCTGTGCCTTTCCCTGATCGTCGCCGATTCAGTCGCTGAAATTGCCGGCGCCGATTTCGGCAACAACGTGAACACGTCCATGCCGCTGCTCATCGTCGGGTTTGTGGCGGCGTTCCTCGCTGGAAACGTGAGGCTGTTCCAGTCCTCGGCGCAGATGAACGCGCTGCTGAACCGGCAGTTGATCGAACGCACGGCGGAACTCGAAAGCGCCCACGTGCGCGAGCGGGCATTTGTGCGTGTTCGCGCACACCAGGAGGAACGTCAGCGAATCCTGCGCGACATGCATGACGGTCTTGGGAGCCAGCTGATGTCGCTTCTGTTGGCCGCTCGCCGCGGCGAAGCACGCCCAGAGGTACTGGCCGACGGGCTTCAGTCGGTGGTCGACGAGATGCGCCTCATCATCGATTCAATGGACTCTGTTGGCGAGTCTCTGCTGGCGGCGCTCAGTCTTTTCAGGGATCGCGTGAAGCCGCGCGTGGAGGAAGCCGGCTTCCAGTTCGAATGGCGAAACAGCTTTGGCGACGCCTTTCCCGACTATGGCCCGCGACCGACGCTGCAGGTCTTCAGAATTCTCCAGGAGGCGGTCGTCAACGCGATGAAGCATTCGGGCGGACGACATATCTCGGTGTTTGTCGAGCCGCAGGCCGGACGTCCTAATCTCGCGTCAATCCGGATCGTCGACGATGGCGCCGGGATGCAGGACGATGCAGGACGTGGGCGCGGTCTGGCGAGCATGAGCAAACGCGCCGAGTCGTTCGGCGCGCGCATAGAATGGAAGGCGGCTGCGCCGACCGGTGTGGAGGTCGTTTTGCATCTGCCTGATGTTGCATAGCGGTTCGACCATTTGAACTGCTGGCGGCGCGCGCCGCCGAGGAGCCGATGTGGACGCGAAATCAACGACAGCCCCAGACAGCGCCGGTGAGCACCAGGACACGCGCCCGCGCAGGGTCGCGATCGTCGACGACGACCCGATCGTACGGGCGCATTTTCGCGATATCGTAACGCGGTGCAGCGGGCTCACCGTCGGCGGGGAAGCTGGAAGCGTGCTCGAGGCCATGTCGCTGATCGAGACGGACCTGGACCTGTTTCTGCTGGACCTTGGACTACCGGATGGCTCCGGGCTGGACGTGATCGCACCCATTCGCGCCCGCACGAATGCGCGGGTTCTGGTCGTCACAACGTTCGGAGACCGCGAGACGGTTGTGCAGGCATTGCAGGCCGGCGCGGACGGATACCTTCTCAAGGATTCCGAAGCGGCCGTGATCCTTGCGGGCATCGAGGCGACGTTGGCGGGCGGCGCGCCGATCAGTCCTGCAGCCGCGGTCTATCTGCTGGATTTGTTCCGGGGCGGCGCGCGCGACCATGTAGACGACGCGCCGGAACAGTCCAGTCAGTCGAGCCTCACGCCGCGTGAGCTGGATCTGCTGAAGCTCTTTGCGACCGGAGCGAGCTACAAGGAGGCCGCGCGCGCGCTGGAGATCTCCCCGCTGACTGTCGGCAATTACGTGAAGTCGATCTATCGCAAGCTTGCGGTGAACTCGCGCGGCGAGGCGGTCTACGAGGCGATTTCCGGCGGCCACATCAAGCTTTGAGGCGTTGAACGGATCTGCGCGGCGGCCACGTCGGCGTTTGCACGCTATCGGTCCGAATTAACCACGCCGGACCCGGCGCCATATCTGTGGTGATTGCTGCGGGGGCGGGTTCCCGAGATGGTCCTATCGCCTAACGACAGGCAATTGTCAGGGGGCGCTCGTGGCGACCATCAACGGTACAAATCTCGCGGACACGCTCAACGGTACGGGCTCTGCGGATACGATCAATGCCGGAAACGGCAACGACACCATCAATTCAGGCAACGGAAATGATGTGGTCTTCGCTGGCGAAGGCGCTGACATCGTCTTTGCCGGATCAGGGCACGATACCGTCTGGGGCGGCGCCGGGGCCGACAACATCAATGGCGGATCGGGCAACGACAACCTGATCGGCGGCGATGGGGATGACATTCTGGATGGCGACGACGGCAACGATTGGGCGAATTTCGAAGGCGGCGCGGCTGTCAACGCGGACCTGACGGCCGGTGTGGCGACTGGTCAGGGCACGGACACGCTTCTCCGGATCGAGCGACTCAACGGCTCCAGTTTCGCGGATACGCTGAAGGGCAACGCTGGCGCGAACACGCTGCAGGGCGCAGCCGGAAACGATCTGCTCATCGCCACGGCGGGCGCGGACGTCCTCGATGGCGGCGCCGACATCGACACGGTCAACTTCTCCGGATTGTCCGGAATCAACGCAAGCCTTGCATCGGGAACCTATTCGTCTGCTGGCGGCACAGGCGCCCTGATCGGCATTGAAAACATCGTCGGGACCGCGGCGGCCGATGTGATCACCGGGGACGGCGCCAACAACGTCATCAACGGCGGCGCGGGCAATGACGCGCTCAACGGCGGCGCGGGTCTCGATACCCTGAGCTTCGAAGGCAGCGCGGCGTTCACCTACGTCAATGTCGATCTGTCGGCAGGGACGGCGAAACAATACACCAACGCTGGCGCCACGGTCGGCATCGATACCGTCTCGAACTTCGAGAACGTCGTCGGCACCGCATACAATGACACGATCAAGGGCACCGCCGGCGCCAACCAGATCTTCGCAGGCGACGGGACCGACACTCTTTTGGCCACTGGCGGCGTCGATCACCTCGATGGCGGCGCCGGCGCTTTTGACGCGGTGAACTTCTCCGGATTGGGCGCCGTCTCGGCGAGCCTGACGACAAACGCCTATTCGATCGACGCCAATACCTTCGGCACGATGGCGAACATCGAGCACCTCGTCGGCGGCGCCGCAAACGACGATCTGACCGGCAATTTCGGGGCCAACAAGCTCAATGGCGAGGCCGGCGCGGATACTCTGCGCGGCGGCCTTGGCAATGACGAATTGTGGGGCGGCCCTGGATCCGACGTGCTGATCGCCGACGGCGGCAATGATTATCTTGTCGGCAATTGGTCCATGCTGTCCGGGTTTTATGACGCCGCCGCCGACATCTTCGAAATTCGCACGACGGCCGGCCAGGCGACCGTGGCCGATTTCCAGATCGGCGTGGACAAGCTCGACCTGACCGCATTTGGGTTCGACGCGAACGGCGTGAGCGCCAATTGGACCGGGAGCGCATCGTCCGACAACACGAACACCCAACTCACGCTGACCCACACGAACGGCCAGATCGTCAAAATCCTTCTGAACGGCGTCGCCGCAGGCGAAGGCTTCTCGATGACCGACATGATCGGCGGCAGCAGCAGCCTGATCCAGGCCAATCCCTATCCGATCAACGGCGGCAATGGCCTTGCCGACACGTTCGTCGTGGTCAATGGCGGCGTCATGACCACCGGCGGCGTCAGCGCGACGCTGCTCGGGTTCGAGAACGGCCTCGACAAGGTGGACCTGTCGTTTCTGCAAAGCCCCTCGCCCAACAACGCCGCCTGGGATGCGCAGCTGTTCACCAATTCCGGCGGCGAGGTTGTGCTGCATTTCGACGACAGTGCGGGCGCGACGTTCGATTTGACCATCGTTGGCGTCACGCTGGCGCAATGGGATCAATCCGACATCGTGTTTTAACGCGCGACAAGGACTTTCGG
The DNA here is from genome assembly GCA_049317545.1 of Caulobacterales bacterium. Classification (GTDB taxonomy): domain Bacteria; phylum Pseudomonadota; class Alphaproteobacteria; order Caulobacterales; family Aquidulcibacteraceae; genus REEB506. The sequence continues at coordinate 5,017 of JBMOIB010000185.1, forward strand.
GGCGGCGACGCATCGCCGCCCCGCATTGTCGGTCTTGAGGAACGAGCGATCTGGCTGTGTTTGGCGG
>JBMOIB010000186.1:0-5076 GCA_049317545.1 Caulobacterales bacterium
ACTACATCTACTCGACCGTGATGCGTATTGCCGGCGGCGCCGACGAGGTCCTGCGCAACCAGATCTCGGAGCGCGTGCTTGGGATGCCCGCGGATGTCCGTTTCGACAAGGACGTTCCGTTTGATCAGTTGAGCTGAGCGCGGAGAAGCCTCAACGCCAACGTCCGCCGATCGACGAGATGCGCGCGGCGAGCCTCAAGCGGCGCGCCGGCGTGCGCGCGCCGCTTCGCTGAGGGGCGCGACGAGGTCCTTCTTCAGAACCTTGCCATTGGGGTTGAGCGGCATGTCGTCCATGACGACGAGCGTCCGCGGAATCTTGTTGTCGGCGAGACGGTCGCGGCAGAAGGCGATGATGTCGTCCGACGAAGCTGACTGTCCGGGACGGAGCGTCACGGCCGCGGCGACGTCTTCGCCGAGAACGTCGTGCGGCACGCCAACGACCGCGGCCAACTGAACCGCCGGATGTTCGTGCAGCACGGTTTCGATCTCGAGCGGGGTGATGTTGTATCCCCCGCGGATGATCAGTTCCTTTGAACGGCCCGCCAGGATGAGGTCGCCGTCATCGTCGACGAATCCAAGATCACCAGTTTTCGTCCAGCCGCCCTTGAAGCTCGCGGCCGTCGCCTCCGGGTCGTTCCAGTAGCGGCGGGGGTGCCGTTGCCAGCCGTAGATCTCGCCGATGACGTTCGCCGTCGTGACGAGGACGCCATTCTCGTCGCGGATTTGCATGTGCTCAGGCATTTTGCCGACGCAGCCCGGCTTGATGACCTGCTCCTGGCTCGTCGTGCCGATGCCGACGCCGCCCTCCGACATGCCGTAGCTGTTGCGAAGGCGAACGTGCGGCCAGAGCGCAGCGGCGCGCATAACGGAATCGTGCGGCAACGGCGCCGTTCCGGTCATCAGGTATTTGACATCCTCGAAGCCATAGTTCGCCACGTCGGGATGATCGAGAATGAGGCGAAGCATCGACGGGACGAGGTACACGAGGTTGGGACGCTTGATGCGCACCAGCTCGAGAAATTCCTTCGGGTCGAACTTGGGCTGTGTGATCGCTGTGGCGCCGCCGCGGGCGGGCAGCATGACGATGCCAAGATTGCCGCCCGAGCCCGTCAGCGGCAACGCGCTCAGCGTCGAGCGCGAACGGTCCATGTTCGTGCCCGTAACGCCGGCGGCCAGATCCGGGTGGCTAACGACGACGCCCTTGATCTTGCCCGTCGTCCCTGACGTCGCGAGGATCTCGGCGTCGGCTTCGGGGTCGAGGCTGTCCTGGTCGGGCAGCGCCTCGATGTTGCGCGGCATGTCGCCGGGCCGCCAAAGGCCGCTAAAGGGGATTCCTTCGAGGGCTTCTGGAACGTCGGTGATGCACCATTTCGGCGTTGTCAGGGCCGCATAGTCGACGATTTCCTTGCGGCTGAGGCGCGTATTGATCGGGCAGGCGATTCCGCCGGCGCGAAAAACCGCAAACACGGCGATAGCCATTTCCACGGCGTGCTGGTTCGAGATCGCGAGGAACACGCGGTCACCCGGGTTCAGACCTGCAGTGGCGAGGCCGCCGCCGACCTCATCGGTCTCGCGGTCCCATTGCGCGAACGTGATCTGGCGGCGAATGTCGTCATGGGCGATATCGTCGCGCTGATGGATCGCACGGATCCTCAGCGCATCGCTGATCCGCCGCACTTGCGTCATCGCAATCCCCTTGCCTAGGCCTCCCCCTTCTATTACCTAGTTATACAACTGAGATCAAGGGAGGGTCGCGTGAGCGAAGCCAAGAGCGAGGCCGGAGCCGACGCGAAAGACGACATCAAAAAGAGCGACGAGTGGCAAAAGGCCGTCGCCTACGAGATCACCGACGAGGACATCGAACGTCAGCGCAAGCTGATCGGTTTCGAAGAGGCCGCTGGGACGCGCGAGTACATCCAGACGGCGACGGTCGACAACATACGCAATTGGGCGCACGGCTGCGGCGACGACAACCCGCTGTTCTGCGATCCGCACTATGCGCGCAAGACGCGCTGGGGGAACGTGATCGCGCCCGGCATGATGGTCGGCCAGATCAACAAACCGATGCTCGGCGATCCTGTCCCGGACTCGATCAAGGCGCTCCGCAAGAGCCTGTTCAAAGGCATCCACGTTTTCGTTTCGGGCTCGACATGGGACTTCTATCGCCCGGTATGCCCGGGCGACACGATCTACAGCTTCCGCGGCGACGAATCCTGCGTCGAGAAACCCTCCGAGTTTGCGGGACGGTCCGTCATTTCCGTTCGCCGGGACGTGAAGGTCAATCAGCGCGCAGAAGTGGTTGCGGTGTACCGCATCCTGCGCGTGATGACGGAACGCAAGAAGGCCGTCGAAAAGGGGAAATACACCAAGATCGAGCCTGCAACGTACACGGATGAAGAGCTGCAGGCGATCGAGGATGTGTACGCGCGCGAGCATGTCCAGGGCGCGCAGACGCGCTGGTTCGAGGACGTGGAGAAGGACGACGCGCTCGGCGAGCAGGTCAAAGGTCCGCTTACGGTCACAGACGTGATCTGCTTCCATGCCGGCGGCTACGGGTTCGTGCCGTATGCGCCGACGGTCGGGCGCCTGGCGCACAAAAACCGCAAGCGTATTCCGGCCTTCTACATCAAGAACGAGCACGGCATTCCCGACGTCGCCCAGCGCCTGCACTGGGATCCGACCTGGGCGCAGGCGATCGGCAATCCGATGGCCTATGATTACGGCGTGATGCGCGAGAACTACCTCTGGTCGTACCTGAACGACTGGGCCGGTGATGACGCCATAATTACGCATTTGCACGACGAGATTCGGAAATTCAATTACATGGGGGATGTGCAGCGTGTGGCGGGTCGCGTGCTCTCCAAGCGCGTCGAGAATGGCCAGTCGCTCGTCGATGTGGCCGTCACCTTCACCAACCAGCGCGACGAAGAGACGGTGCGCGCCAATGCGACGATCGCGCTTCCGAGCAAGCAACGGTCGCTCCCGCTTTATCCGCCGGTTCCGGACGAATTGGCCGAAAAAGCCGTGCGAATGATGGCGCGGCACTGGCAATTGGGCGGCGATTGATGGGCGAGGAAGTCCTCATCGAAAATGATGGCGGCGTTCGGATCATCACGCTGAACCGCCCCGATCGGCTCAATGCGTTGACGGCATCGCTTATGGGACCTCTCGCGGATGCCTGCGCGGACGCCGCGCGTGATCCCGCCGTCGGGTGCGTCGTCGTGACGGGCGCCGGCCGGGGATTTTGCGCCGGAGGCGACATTAAGGACGGCGGCTCCGAACGCAGCGTGACGCCGGCGAACCCGGAAACCGGGGGGCGCACCGAACAAGGCTTTGCAAGGCTGCGCGGTTTCATGGAGACATCGCGACTTCTCCATGAAATGGGCAAGCCGACGATCGCGATGGTCAATGGTCCGGTGGCTGGGGCTGGCATCGGGATCGCCGGCGCCTGCGACCTTCGGTTCGCCGGGCGCTCGGCGACGTTTCTCGCCGCCTTCGACCGGATCGGGGCTGGAGGCGACTTCGGATCGACGTGGTTCTGGACGAAGATCGTCGGTACGGGCGTCGCGCGGGAGATTTTCTTTCTCGGCGAAAAGCTCTCCGCGGAAGAGGCCTTCGCGAAGGGCGTCTATACACGCCTGTTCAACGACGATGCGCTGCGGGCGGAGACGCTCAAGGCGGCCCATCGGCTCGCCAACGGACCGCGCATGGGGTTCCGCTACATGAAGCAGAACCTCAACAATGCGGAGGACTGGGCCTTCGAAGCATCCCTCGATGCCGAAGCGCTCAACATGACGCTGTCCACCCAGGCGACGGCGCAGATTTTCCGTGAGCAGAGCAAATCGAAGCCGGGCGAGAACTGACGATCGAGCGGGGCGTCGAGCGAAGGAGCGAACGTTGGACCTCTCTTATGGCGCAGAGGCCGAGGCGTATCGGCGAGACGTGCGCGGGTTTCTGCGCAACACGTGGAGCCCGGGCGATCGGCGGACGCGCGAACTGTCGGAGTACATCCGGGCATTCCGTCGTGCGGCGATCGAGGCCGGGTATCTGTACCGCTCCGTTCCTCGCCAGTATGGCGGGTCTGAGCAGCCCGTCGATGTTATCAAGGCGCAAGTGATCCGCGAGGAGTTCGCGCGTGCGCGGGCCCCGATGGAGGTCGGCGGCAACGGCGTAAACATGGTCGTTCCAACTCTCCTCGAGCGCGGCACGGACACGCAGAAGGACCTGTTCATCCGCAAGACGATCGAGGGCGACTGCATCTGGGGGCAGGGCTATTCCGAGCCCGGCGCGGGGAGCGATCTCGCAAGCGTCAGGACTCGCGCCGAGCTATCCGCGGATGGCGAAAAATGGATCATCAGCGGCCAGAAAGTGTGGACGAGCCAGGGCGGCAAGGCGACCCACATGTTCCTGCTTGCGCGCACTGAGCCCGATGCGCCCAAACACGACGGCATCACTTATCTGCTGCTCGACCTTGCCCAGACAGGCGTCGTTCGACGCCCGATCCGGCAGATGACTGGCGCCGACGGCGACGACACATTCTACGAGTTCTTTCTCGACAACGCCGAAACGCCGCTTTCCTGGCAGGTCGGCGAGCGCGGGCAGGGGTGGTACGTCAGCCGCACAACGCTCAAGCACGAACGGGCCGCGATTGGCGGGGCCGACGGGCTTGGCCGGCAGTTCTCGAAACTGGTGGAAGTCGCCCGCGAGACCGGACGGATCAACGACCCGCTGGTGCGCGATCGCCTTGTTCAGATCGAAGGCGCCGTCATGGCGCACCGCTACTCGAGCTTCCGCCTGTTCTCGCATCAGGCTGCAGGCGAGGATGCAGGTCCCCTGCAACTCATGATGAAGCTGCTCCTCACCGAAATCGGCCACGACATCGCCTTGCTGGCGCAAGACCTCATCGGCGAGCAAGGCATGATCGAACCGGCCGCGGGCCGCGGCGATGGTCCGCGCGGCGCGAACAAATGGCTGGAGCAGATCATGGGGAGCCTCGGCAACTCGATCGCCGGCGGCGCCTCGAACATCCAGCGCAACATCATCGCCGAGCGGGGCCTTGGCCTGCCGCGCGATCTTG
>JBMOIB010000187.1:0-5009 GCA_049317545.1 Caulobacterales bacterium
TGGATCGAGACGCCGATCCTGCAGCCGACCGGGCTCTATCTTGAGCTCCTGGGCGAAGAGATCCGAGCCCGAGCGTTTACACTCGTAGGGGCGGACGGCGCGGAACTGTGCCTGCGGCCGGACATGACCGCGCCCGTCGTGCGCGACGTGCTCGCCGCTCGTCCCAACACCGCAATCGCCGCCGCCTATGACGGGCTGGTTTTTCGCCGCCAGACGCGGGCTTCGCAGCGCGAAACAGAGTTTCGCGTCATTGGCCTTGAGCGACTTTCGCCATCGCCTTTGTCGCCCGAGACCGAGGGCGATCTGATCGCCGCTGCGATTGAGGCCGTGCGCGCCCTTGGGGTCGAGCCGCGCCTGAAGCTCGGCGACATGGCGCTGGCCAGAGCGCTGATCGCCGGCGCGGGGCTTGCGCCGGCCTGGGAAGCGCGGCTGCATCGGGCATTTGCACGCACAGGCGACGCTACCGCCGTTCTGGGCGAGGCCGAAGCTGGACGCGGAGAGGCCGGCGCCGTCGGCGAGGCCCTTGCCGCGCTCACACCCGAGCGCGCCGTCGGCGTCGTTGAAGCAATGCTCGCCCGCAGCGGCGCGGCGATGGTCGGCGGCCGCACAGCCCAGGACGTTGCGCGTCGTCTGACGGAAAAGGCCGCGCTCGCGCGCGCCGATCGTCCGTCTTCGGAACAGGTCGCAGCCATTCGCGAGGCGCTTGCAGTCGAGGCGGCGCCGGATGACGCTTTCGCCGCGCTGGCGCGGACCATGCCCGGCGCAGGTGCAGCCCTGGCGGCGGCATCGGCCCGCTGGCGCACGCTCGCGGCGAGAGCGGGCGAGGTCGAGGCCGTCTTTTCCGCCGGGTTCGGTCGCGGACCGGCCTATTATGACGGGTTCGTCTTTGAGTTGGAGGCGCCAGCGCTCGGCGAGCGCGCGAGCCTCGGCGGCGGCGGTCGATATGACGATCTCCTCCATCGCTTGGGCGGCGGCATCTATGGCGGATGGAGCGCCATGGGATTTTCGTTGCGGCCGAAGCGCCTCGCCGACGCTGCGGGAGCCCGCACATGAGCGCCCTTGTTCTCGCCATTCCCTCGAAGGGCCGGCTACAGGAGCAGGCCAGCGCCTATTTCGCCGACTGTGGGCTCGCAATCGAAACGGCCGGCGGCGCACGCGGCTATGCGGCGCGGATCGACGCCGTTCCTGACGTTGAAGTGCGCCTATTGTCCGCATCCGACATTGCGCGGGCGATCGTTGAAGGCGATGTGCACGTCGGCGTCACCGGCGAGGACGTGTTGCGCGAGGCCGCGTTCGGGTTCGATCCGCCAATTCTCGTCAAGGCGCTCGGCTTCGGGCGCGCCGACCTGGTCGTTGCGGCGCCGATGGCGTGGCTCGACGTCGAGACGATGGCCGATCTCGCCGACGTCTGCGCGGAGCATCGCGCGCGCACCGGCAAGCGGCTGCGGGTCGCGACGAAATACATCGCCCAGACGCGCGGCTTCTTCGAGGCCCACGGGATCGACGATTACCGGATCGTCGAAAGCCTCGGCGCCACGGAAGGCGCGCCCGCCGCTGGCGCTGCCGAAATCATCGTCGACATCACCACGACTGGCGCGACGCTCGTCGCCAATCATCTTGCGCCGCTCGCGGACGGATTGATCCTGAAGAGCCAGGCGCATCTGGCCGCTAGTCGCGCTGCGTCTTGGGGGCCGCCGGCGCTGGCCGCGTTTTCGCGCATCTTGGACGCGATCGAGGCCCGCAGCCGCGCAAAGAAGCTGCGGCTCGTGCGCGCCATGGTTAATCCGGAGCGTCGTGCGGTCGTTGAATCGGCGCTCGCAGCCCTTGGTTGCCGACCTGCAAATGCCGTCGATGGCGCGGCAGCCTGGTGGTGCCCGCGCGATTTGGCGTTCCAGGCTTGCGCGGAAATTCAGCAGGCCGGCGGTTCGGCGGGTGTTTTTGAGGCCGATTACATCTTCGAGCGCCCCAATGTGGCGTTCGATGCCTTTTCAGCATCGCTGAACGACGCTTGACAGACTAGCTTCACACGCTTCACATTGCCGCCGAGCGTTGTTTAACGACGCCACCGGCGTTTCGGGGAGGAGACGCCCCTTTGCTTTCGCAGCCAAACGGCGCGACTGCACCACACACCGAGGCGGCCGCCGGGCAACCGGCGGCCGTACTTGTTTCCGGCCGGCGCCGAACACTCCGACGCGTCGCAATTGGTGACGCAGCGTCAGGGGATGAATTTTCCGCGAGATCGCGTAAACAGGAGCAGTGCTCAGACCACGCGAGATCGTGGCGTCGCCGGGAGGAACATCATGAAACTCGTCCGCGGACTCGCGTTCGCCGCGATCCTGTCGCTTGCAGCCTGCAATCCGGCCGCCAATGCGCCCAAGCCCGGCGCGATCGATGCTACGCGCCTCACCGCCGCGGCCAATGAGCCGGGCCAGTGGATGAGCTACGGCCGCACGTATGACGAGCAACGCTTCAGCTCGCTCGACAAGATCAACGGCGCCAATGTCGCCAAGCTCGGCCTCGCCTGGCACGCCGAATTCGACACGGACCGCGGCCAGCAGGCGACGCCCATCGTGGTCGACGGAACGCTCTACACCACGACCGCCTGGAGCAAGGTTTTCGCGTTCGACGCCAAGACCGGCGCAGCCAAGTGGAGCTACGATCCGCAGGTCGACGGCGCAACCGGCTTCAAGGCTTGCTGCGATGTCGTCAATCGCGGTGTGGCCGTCTGGAACGGCAAGGTGTTCGTGGGCGCGCTCGACGGTCGCCTGATCGCCCTCGACGCCGCAACCGGCAAGGAAGCCTGGTCGGTCGTCACCGTTGACCAATCAAAGCCCTACACGATCACGGGGGCGCCGCGCGTCGTTAAAGGCAAGGTCATCATCGGCAACGGCGGCGCGGAATATGGTGTGCGCGGCTACGTCAGCGCCTACGATTCCGAAACCGGCGCGCTCGCCTGGCGTTTCTACACGACGCCCAATCCGGAAGGTAAGCCGGACGGCGCGGCCTCCGATGCAGTCATGGCCGAGAAGGCCGGCGCCACATGGTCAGACGGCGCCTGGAAGAAGTCCGGCGGCGGCGGCACCGTCTGGGACGCCATGGCCTACGACCCGGAACTTAACACGCTCTACGTCGGCGTCGGCAACGGCTCGCCGTGGAACCATCGCGTGCGCTCAGGCGGCAAGGGCGACAATCTGTTCGTGTCGTCGATCCTGGCGCTCGACGCCGATACCGGCGCCTACAAATGGCACTACCAAACGACGCCGGGCGAAAGCTGGGACTACACCGCCACGCAGCACATCATGCTCGCCGACCTGACGATCGACGGCAAGCCGCGCAAGGTGCTGATGCAGGCGCCGAAGAACGGCTTTTTCTATGTTCTGGATCGCACGGACGGGGCGCTGATCTCGGCGAAGAACTACGTGCCGATCACCTGGGCGAAGGGCGTCGATCTCGCCACCGGTCGGCCGATCGAGAATCCCGAAGCGCGGTATGCGAAGAGCCCCGCGCTTGTTTTTCCGGCGCCGTTCGGCGGACACAGCTGGCACCCGATGGCCTTCAACGCCAAAGAGGGCCTCGTCTATATCCCGGCGATGTCGGTGCCGTCCGTGTACGGCGACGACAAGAAGTTCGCCTATCGGGATGGCGCTTGGAACACCGGCACTGATTTCCTGCTCGCGGCGATCCCGGACGATGAAGCCCAGCGGGTCGCTATGAAATCGATGCTCAAGGGCATGCTGATCGCCTGGGATCCGGTCAAGCAGGAGGCGCGCTGGACGGTCGAGCATCCGTACTTCTGGAACGCCGGCGTCTTGTCGACCGCAGGCGGGCTTGTCTTCCAGGGCGCGGCGGAAGGGAAGTTCCGCGCCTACGAAGCGGCCACGGGCAAAGAGCTTTGGTCATATGAAACCACGAATGGCGTAATCGCCGCGCCGTCGACGTACGAAATCGGCGGCGAGCAATTCGTAGCGATCATGGTGGGTTTCGGCGGCTCCGGCGCGGTGTCGACGGCTGGCGTCAACCCGGACCGTCCGCGTTTGCCGGGCAGGCTGTTGGTGTTCAAGCTCGGCGGCAAGGCCACTGCGCCAGCCTACGAAATCCCCGCCAAGGCGCCGATTGATCTCGCTGGCGTTTCTTCCAAGGGCGACGCCAAGTCCGGATTTGCGCTGTACATGAGCAATTGCGCCGTTTGCCATGGCCAGAACGCTAGCGGCACGTATCTCCCCGATCTCCGCCGCTCGGAGATGGTCAAGGACGAGGGCGCGTTCAAAGCGGTCGTGATTGACGGCGCCCGCGCAGCCAACGGCATGGTGAGCTTCGCCAAGTACCTTTCGCCTAAGCAGACCGAGGATGTGCGCGCCTATATCCTGACCCAGGCGAAGCGCCAGCAGGCGATCGATGAAGCCGCGGCGAAAGCGGGCGGCGGGCCAAAGGCCGGACGCTGAACCCGGCCGGGGCTGGACGTGTTGGCGGGCGTCAGGCCGGTGCGCTTCGGTTGATACCCCTCTCCCAGCGGGGGAGGGTAGGGTGGGGGAGAAAAGCGCTGCGACGCTGGTCGTGCGATGTCTCCCCACCCCTTACCCCTCCCCGCTGGGGAGGGGAACTTGGTGGACGCTGCCTCTCGAGCGTCATCCCGGACGGCGCGTCAGCGCAGATCCAGGACGTCGTGGCGCGGCCTGAATGAGGTCCCCGCTCTCGCTGCGCTTGGCGGGGATGACGAGGTGGGGGAGGCAGCGCGCGTTCCTGGGAATCCGCTATAAGCCAATCATGCGTCACACCCTCCTGACCTTCGCCGCCGTTCTTGCGGCGGCGCCCGCCTTCGCCGCCGACGAGATCGTCGTCACCGCCGAACGCCGCGCCGTCGCCGCCTCCCGGGTGCCGAGCAATGCGGCCTCGCTCTCGGCGGCCGAGATCGCTGCGATTGGCGCCCAGGCGCCGAGCGAGGCGCTGAACCGCTTGCCGGGCGTCGCCATTCACCGCGGTTCGGGCATGGAGAGCCTGCCGGCGATCCG
>JBMOIB010000188.1:0-5000 GCA_049317545.1 Caulobacterales bacterium
GCCGCGCCGCCGGCCGTCTGAAAGCCTGCGCGGTAGAAAAGATCGGCCAGAATCGCGGCCGCCTCTTCGTCATCGCGCATGCAGAGCAGGAGTACCTCTGCCATGCTAATCCCGAACCGCCCAAGTTATTGCGAGATGATGCCTGCAAGAACAGCACCACCATAGGGCGGATCGAATCACAAGAGGCGGGCGCTGCGCAACATACGGTTCATTCACGCAAGCGGAACAAAAACGCCATGTTGGCGGTCCAAGAGCTCAAGATGCCCGTCTGATATGCCGAAATGAGCCCCTTCCAGCGCTAGCTCGCCGCGCGCGACGGCGTCCTTTACAAACGGAAAGGTCATCAGGCGTTCGATCGAAACACGGATGCTCTCCTTTTCCAGGGCTGCCTGGGCCTCGTCGCCCGAATGGCCGGCGCAGCGGTCGCGGGCCGGATTGAGCAGGGCGATCCAGGGAGCGATAAATTCGTCGTCCGGATCCGGCGTTTCGGTGAGCGCTGCGGCTACGCCGCCGCACTGGGCGTGTCCCAGAACGAGAATTGTGCGTACGCGCAGCTTGCGCACCGCGAACTCGATCGCCGCGCTGGTGCCGTGAAGACCTTCGCCCTGCTCGTAGGGGGGGACCAGATTGGCCACGTTGCGGACGACGAACAATTCGCCTGGGCCGGCGTCGAAGATCGCCGAAGGGTCCACGCGGCTGTCCGAACAGGCGATGATCAACATCCGCGGCGATTGACCCTGTTCGGCGAGCGCCCCGTAAAGCGCTCGCTCCTTGGGCCACCTTTGGGCGCGGAAGCTTCTGTAGCCGTTCAGCAATCTGTCCATTCGGGATCTCGTTTCGCGGGCGCCTGCACGGCTCCCGTTACGGGCTAAAGCGCTCGCGGGCGCAGAGCAAGCGCGCTAGAACCCTCGCCATGCCTCAGCATACCGACATGGCGGCGGCTCTCCCTCTTCGCGTCATGGCGGCGACCCTAGCCGCGCTCATGACCGCCGCATGCGCCACCACACCGGCGGTCCCGTTTCGCCGGGAGAGCTTGGCCCGCCAGATTTCGGATGACGCGGCCGCTTTCAACGAAGCCTATGCGCGGGCTGTTTCCGGGCAAATTCTGCTCAATGTTCTGCGTGGCCGGGAACGGCTGCCGCGCCATTATCTGTCGATGTCGGGGATCCAGGACGCCCCGTCGCTCCGCTTTCGCGAGAACGCCGGCATCGGATCGATCCCGCTCGGCGACGGCGCTTCGCCTTGGGGGTTTGGGTCGTTTGGGCTCGAGCGCGAGACCCAAAGCCGGCCGAGTTACGCGCTCCAGCCGCTGTCCGCTGAAACCCTGACCCGCGCCGTGTTCACGCCGACCCCGGCCAATATTTTCGAGCATTATTGGGACAGCGGCTGGCCGCGCGACCTGCTCCTGTTCCTTCTGGTCAGCCGCATTACACGGGTCTCCCAGGCGCCCGGGCAGGCGGCGATCGTGGAGGAATTCGATAACGAGGCGGCCGGAATCCGCGCCGATTGCGTTGGCGTGGAGTCACGCGGGTGCAGTTTCGTGTCCGTCGCTCGAACCATGCTCGCCGAAATCGGCGCCAAGACGGCGACGCAGGGCGGGCCATCCGCCGCCCCGGTGTGCGGTCTGATCGACGCCTATGGGCCGCGCGAGCCGATGCGCGCCGCGCCGCCGGAGAAGGGCCAGTCGTGCGCGCCGCGGATTGTGGTCGGCGATGTCGCCTATGTGCTGTCGCTGCGGTCGTTCGACGACATCGTCTATTACGTCGGCGAGTTGATGCGCGCCGAGGGCCCTGACGAGACCGAATATCGGGCGGCGCTCACCGTGCGCGCGGCGGGTCTGCGATCAGGCGCGAAGGCGCCGTTGTTTCGGATCGTCGCGGAGGCGGCAGCCGTCCGCGAAGTCGACGGCGATCCGCGCGGGCGCTTCGCCGCGAGCGTTGTTTACGGCGGGCGTCGCCTGTTCGCCGGCCCGCCTGTAAGCCGGACGTGCGCTGAGATCGGACCTGGGGCGTGTGCGGACGATCCCCGACTAGGGGACCGGTCGTCGTCCGTCTTGTCCTTGCTCGCCGAACTTCTGGCGCTCAACCAATCGCCGGACGCCATTCGCGCGCCGACCAGAGTCTTCGTGGAATAGGAACAGCCATGGCGCGCGCGCCGCAGATCGAAACCCTTTTCGCGACCAGGCTCTATCGGGCAGACCTCGGCGGCGCCGAGATCACTCGGCTGAATACGGACCTGGCGCGCGCCAGTCGCGCCGTGGCGAGCGACGATGCGGCCGGGCAGGACTGGTCGCAGCGCAACCTCTACTCGGGCTATACGAGCTACGCCTCGCTCAACGACCTTGTCTGGCGCGATCCCGACTTCGCAGACCTCGCGGCCCGCCTCGAGCCGCATGTCGCCGCCTTCGCCAAGGCCTGCGATTTTGATCTCGATGGTGGCCGTCTTGAACTGGACTCGTTGTGGATCAACATCCTGGAGCCGGGCGGCGTCCATTCCGGCCACATCCATCCCCACAGCGTCGTCAGCGGCGCCTATTACGTCGAGGTTCCCGACGGCGCGAGCGCCCTCAAGTTCGAAGACCCGCGCCTGCCCATGATGATGGCCGCGCCGCCCCGCAAGACGCGCGCCGCGCGGGACGCTAAGACCCACGTGAGCATCGCGCCGCGCGCGGGCACGCTGCTCTTGTGGGAAAGCTTCCTGCGCCACGAAGTCACGCGCAACGAAGCCGCTGCGCAACGCATCAGCATAAGCTTCAACTACGCCTGGATCCGCTGATCAGCGCCCGAAGCGCTGACCAAAGAAATCGCCCTTGTTCCAGGTCGGGCGCTGGGGCGCGTCGGCGATCGCCCGGGCGATCTCGAAATTGACTTTCGCGAACTTGGCCCCGGCTTCGTAATTGATCGGCTGGGAGAGGTCGTCTCCTGGCCGGTGATAGCGGGCGGCGCGGAAGTCCTTGTCGGCGACCTCGCCGCCGTTCGCGAACCCGGTCTTGATGAAGACCGCCGGCACGCCCTGCAGAACGAAGCTGAAATGGTCCGAGCGCGTGAACAAGCCTTCGTCCGGGACCGGATCAGGAGACAAGGTGAGGCCGATCGTCTCCGCGGCCCTCTTGACGACCGGCCCCAGCGACGAGCGCTCGGCGCCGAATGCGATGATGTCGGTGAAATCATAGAGCAGGACAGGCATGTCGAGGTTGACGTTCGCAGCGATCGCGCCGGTCGTCGGCGGATTGTGCGCGAAGTAATCCGAACCCGTCAGTCCTTTTTCCTCGGCCGTGAGCGCAACGAACATCAATGAACGTTTGGACTTGACGGGTGACTGCGCGAAGCCGCGCGCGGCCTCCAGCATGGTCGCCGTTCCTGCCGCGTTGTCGAGCGCGCCATTGTTGATGACGTCGCCATTCTCCGCGGCCTTGCTGATCCCGATGTGGTCGAGATGCGCGGAGAGAACGACGATCTCGTTCTTCAACACGGGATCGGAGCCCTCCACGACGCCGATGACGTTGCGCGTATCGACATCGGAAATCGTCGACGCGAGGTTGGCGCTCAGGCGGGCCGGCAGATCGAAGCGCGGCGGATTTCCTTCCGGCGCTTCCGCCAGACGCAAAACCTCGGCGAATGGCGTCGTTGCGCCGTCAAACAGTTTGGCGCCGCCGCCCATGCTGAAGGTTGCAATCGGCGTCGCCGCGCCGCCGTCGAACTTGGCGACGCCGTTCGCGTCCCGCCATGACATGGACGGGTTTTGCCAAGTCACTTTCAACCGCTCGAAGGCCAGGACCCGGCTGGTCGTCGGCGTGAATACCGAGATGAAGCCAACCGCGCCGCGCTTGGCCGCCTCGATCCGCTTGGTTCGCGCGGACCCGAAGAAGGCGCGCTCTTCCGTCTGGAAGCTTTTCGGAGCGCCGCGCAGCGTCACGACGATTTTTCCTTTGACGTCGAGACCGGCGTAATCGTCGCGGCCGCGCTCGGGCGAGACGACGCCGAACCCGACGAACACCAGCGGCGCATCGACCTTCGTAGCCGGCGCGAGCGGCGTGGCCGACGGCAGATAGTCTTCGCCGAAGGAGAGCTTATTCGCGGCCGCTCCCGGGCGGTTCAAGGCAAGGACGCCTTCGGTCGCCGCACCGAACGACACCAGGGGCGTCGGTTGGAAATAGGAGCCGTCGGCGCCGCCGGGCGTCAGGCCCCACTGGGCGAATTGCGAGGCCACATAGTTGGCGGCGATGTCGTACCCGCGCGTTCCGGCGTTGCGACCTTCGAGCAGGTCGCTCGCGAGGAAGGTCATGTGGGCCTTGATTGCCGCCGCTTTAGGCTCGAAGGCGGGAATCGCTGCGGGCGCTGCTGGGGGCGACTTCGTGGGTCTGACGCCGCCGGCCGCATGGGCGCTGGGCGCGGCCAGCAAGAGCGCCGCCGCCGCGGCCGCCGCCAAACGCTTCATCTTCACTCTCCAGGACATGGTTCTGTCGTCGAACTATTGGTAGCGTTCCGTCCTGATTTGTCGACTGCGCGCCGGTCCATTCGGTCCCGCCGCCAGTCTGACGTTTCGCAACGGGGGAATGCTATGCGGCTACGCACTTTGGCGCTTGGGCTCCTGGCGCTCGCCGGCGCGGGATCCGCCGCGGCGCAGACGGCTTCGCCGGTCGATCCAGCTGCCGCGCCGCCGCCCGTCGTCGCGATCGAAACGTCGATGGGCGCGATCGAAGTCACGCTCGATCCGATCGGCGCGCCGAAGACCACCGCCCACATGCTGAAGCTGTTCCGCTCCAAGCACTATGTCGGCGCCGCGATCTTCCGGGTCGAGAAGGACTTTCTGATCCAGCTCGGCGACCTCGACGCCAATCTCGTGTACCGCCGCCCGCCGGTGGGAACCGTGCCGCTGGAGACCGCGACGAACACCCATGGCCGCGGCAAGGTCGCGCTCGCGCGCGGCGATGATCCGGGCAGCGGCCAGTCGAGCTTCTATTTCGAACTGGCCGACAACGCGCATCTGAACGCCGATCC
>JBMOIB010000189.1:0-4914 GCA_049317545.1 Caulobacterales bacterium
CCGCCGGCGCGCAAGCGCAAACTGAGCGAGATCATCGCCCAGACGATCCTTGACGAGATCATCGCTGATGGGTGGCGCACCGGCACGGTTTTGGGGACGGAGCCAGAGCTCACATCCCGTTACGAAGTCTCGCGAGCGACCTTCCGGGAAGCCGTGCGACAGCTCGAGCGCCACGGCGCGGCAAACATGAAGCGCGGTTCGGGCGGCGGCCTCATCGTGGCCGAGCCGCCCAAAGGCGCGGCGATGAACGCGATGACGACGTTCCTGCAGCTCACGAACGTCAGCTTCGCGGACCAGCACGAACTGCGCGAACAGCTCGAGGTCACCGCAGCCCGCCTCGCCGCAGAGCGCCTCACGCCCGCCGCGCACGACAAGCTCGCCGCCGCGATCGTAGACCTCGATCGCGCGGTGACGCTGCCTGACCAAGTGGCCGCGAACATGCGGGTGCGAACGGCGGTCGCGGAGTCGACGAACAATCCGTCTTTGCCCGTTTTTCTGCAGGCGCTCGATAGCGTGCTCTACCAGATAGTGATGGTCATGAGCACGAACGCCGAACAGAGCCGGCGCGATCGGGAACTTTCGGCGCTCTACAAGCGCAATCTCGTTGCGGCGATCCTCAAGCGCGACCCGTATGAAGCCGAACGGCTCGTGCGCCAGGACGTGCAGCGCCGCCTGCTCGCCATGACCAATCTTATCACCCGAGCAGGCGATCCAATCGCCATTCCGCCTCTCGATCCGTTGCGGCCGCCGGACGGTCAAACCCCGAAGCTCAGCGAAACCGTGGCGCGCAAAATCGCGCGCGACATCGCCACGGCGCATATGAAAGAGGGCCAAAGCCTCGGAAACGAGTCAGAGCTTCAAGAACGCTACAAAGTCAGCCGCGCCGTGCTCCGCGAGGCGATCCGCCAACTCGAGCCGCATGGTGTGGTGCGTACGCAGAGCGGCTTCAATGGCGGGCTCGTCGTCGGCCAGGTCGAAATGGACTACACGACCAATCTCGTGTGCCTCTATCTTGAGACCACGAAGATCGCAGTATCGCACCTCTGGGAAATCCAGTCCGGCCTCGAGCGCTATGCAGCGGAGAAGCTAGCCCGCACATGCACAGCTGCGGATGCGGAGAGTCTTCGTCGGTGCATGGATGAATTGGGCACTGCCGACGCGCTGACCTTCCTGCCGCGGTCATCGCGCCTTCATCAGGCGATTGCAACGCTTACCGGAAACCGTGCGCTCGCCCTCTTCGACGGCGTTCTCCTCCGCTATGGGGAGCGAGTCTATCCAGCGGTAGCGCCGTCGAGCATTCCCTGGCTTGTCCGTTCCCATCGCAATCTGGTCGAGGCCATTGTCGCGCACGACGAAGCCGCGGCGGGGCAAGCGATGGCTGCGATCTACGAGCGCTCGCGCGTTTGGATCACCACGGCAAAGTGACCCCCCCAAAGAAATCCGCCGAAGCGCGAGGCGCTTCGGCGGTAAGGCGAGCCAAGGGATCGCCTATGGCGCGGGAGTAGGAAGACGCTCCTACCTGGCGGGCTCGAACGAGTTGGATTGCGGGAACAGCCGCATGATGTCGCGCGCACGGACTGTGCCGGAGTGCTCGGCCGGCGGCTTGCCGCCTTTGGAGATCGGCGTCAGGTCGACATGGCCGGCCTTGGCGCGCAGGGCCGCGACGTTGCAGTTCTCACGGCCGAGACGCTCGACGGCATCCCAGCGATAGATGCGCGCAGCGTTCTTGTATGTGATCTTGTCGATGTCCTCCTGCGGCACCTCGCCGGACTTGAACTCGCCGGTCCAAAGCTGTTCCGGCGTGTTCGGCCACGTGATGTCCGCGTGCGGATAATCGTTCTCGAACGTGATCGTATCGATCCCGATCTTGTGCCGCATCTCGATTCCAACTTCATCCTGGATGAAGCACGAGATGAACTGGTCGCGGTAGACGTCCGTCGGACGCCGGCCCTTCCAGTCGTGTCGCATCCAAGGACCATGGTTCTTGTAGACGAGTTCGGCGCGCTCGAGCGTATAGGGGATCCAGCCGATCCCGCCCTCGGAGAGAATGACTTTGAGATCGCGATAATCGTGAATGAACTCCGACCACAGCCATTCGGACAGAACGGCCATCGACGCCAAGCCCACCTTGGTGAGGAAGGCGCCCATCGGCGAATCCATCGTCAGGTGCTGCGACCCTGTCGTATTCAGCGCCGAAATGTGCAGAGAAACCGGAATCTGCTCGTCGGAGAGAGCCTTCCACAGCGGACGCCAGTAGTCGTCGTGGATCGTCGGCAGCCCGAGTTGGTGCGGAAGCGACGGCATCGAAATCGTCCGCGCGCCTTTCGCCACACAGCGCTTCAACTCCGCCACCGCGGCGGCGATATCATAGAGCGGCAGGCTCACCATCGGGATGAGGCGGTTCTTATCGACCGCGCAGAACTCGTCGATGTGCCAATCATTGTAGGCTTGGATGACGGCCGTGTTCAGATCGCGGTCAGCGCCGGTCTGGAACATCTCCAGAGCGAAGCCCGGGAACGTCGGGAAGTTCACACCCGCAAAGACGCCGTTGACGCTCATGTCGTCGAGGCGCGCTTTGGCCTCGTAGCAGCCCTTGCGGATCTGATCGAAGCGATTTGGCTCGAAGCCAAGCTCATCGCGCGGGCGGCCAGCGACAGCGTTGAGCGCGAAATTCACGCTCGGCTTGCCCTGGTACTGCCAGGTGAAGCCATCGTCGTTCTCGACGCACTTGGGCGCCAAGTCCTTGTACTTCAGCGGGATGTGCTGATCGAAAATGTCGCCCGTCTCGACGATGTGGTCGTCGACACTGAATATGACCATGTCGTTCTTGTTCATGGGCGCCTCCTCTTGCCTTAATAGTATACTATTACGACGGTTCGTCAACCGCGCCATGGCGCCACCACGTCTAGACGAAGGTCGCCCGCCCATCGCGAACAGCGACGTTCGGCAATCAGTCGCTGACGATCCTGGGCGTTCCGGTCGCCCCCGCTGGGACCTCCACCTTCACGCCATCGACCCGCACCGCGTATCCGACCTCAGACGTCACCAGTTGGGGACGAATTCCGCCATTTTCCGCAAGCCACCGGCCCACCAACCAAGCGACGTGCGCACTGGACCCCAACGCGTACTCCGGTTGAGCGCCGGACGGCGCGTCATAGCCGTCAAGGGCATAATTGGTCAGGTCACGCATTGAACCTCTCGTTGGCCCCGTGGTCGGCTGATAGACATGAATGTCATTTAGTATACCATATCTGGAACTGACGCCAGAAGTGCTCGGCGTCGCCAAACGGGGACCGTGCAGGTGGCTCATACGTTCTCAATGGCCGACATCCGCTACGTGCTTTTGGCGACGGCGGTGATCTTCGTGGCTGAAGCGCTGACCGGGGCTCTGAAAGGCGCGCGCCGAGGGGATTTCGCCGTAACGAGCCTATGCTTTGCCGTGAACTCCGCCGTGACGCGCCCACTGGCCGGCGCGGCGATCGCATGGGCAGCTGTAGCGCTAATTCCCGAACTCGCCGGACGGTTGTCCGGAACGCCACTCTGGTTGTCGGCCCTTGGCAACCTGCTGCTGATGGAACTCGCTTTCTATTGGGTTCACCGATTAGCGCATGAGGGGCAACGGGCATCGTCCGGACTCGGCTGGTTGTGGGCCTTGCACCGAACGCATCACTCCGCAACGCACTTGAACGTGTCCGTCACGATACGACAAAATGTGTTCTGGGCGTTCGTCGTCCCGAACTCGTGGATCATCGGCGTATCCGCCTACCTCGGCCTTGGGGAGGGAGCAGCGCTCGCCCTTCTAGTCATCTACGGATGGAACCTGCTGACCCATACGAATTGGCGCTGGGACGAGGCGATCTCCCATCCAGCGCTTGCGCCCTTCATGCGCGCGCTCCAGCACGTGATCGTTCTGCCCAGCATGCATCACGCGCACCACGGCTTCGGCGACAACGGCAAAATGTACAAGAACTACGCGGTGTTTCTTGCCCTTTTCGACTGGATTTTTGGATCGCTCTTCATCCCTGACGGTCGCCCCGCTCGCTATGGCGTCCCTGGGCCGCAAGCCCACTGGGTGGAAGAAGCGTTTGCGCCTCTCGTGACCATTGCTCCAAAAGCTCGCCCGCGCACGCCGTGAGCGTCGGCCAGTTCCGAAAGGCGCCTTTACGGTGCTGCGGCGCAATCCTGCGCTATTAGGCACATGGAATTGCGCCATCGCATTTGATCTTCACCGCAAGCCGCCAGCGCTGCATCTCGCTCGGCGCGTCATGGATGCGGCAGGCGCACAATGCATGGAACGCTTGCTTGATGACGGTGGCGCGCGGCCTCGTCTCAGTTCAGTTCCATCACCGGCGTTGACCTCCAGCAACGGCAGGCGGTCCGCGGATGCTATGGGTATGCTACCGGCCCTGAGCCGCGCGCTCCCCTTTCCCAATCGCCCACGCCGGCGCCCAATCAAGGGACGCTCCACTCTTCGCCCTTGATCGGCCGCCGCCAGGCGCGGGCGGAAGCAACCGGCTCGCGCACGCGACCACGGCTTCGCATCCCGCCGCTGAGAGCCGAACGAGGCTCTCATGTCCATCGCAGCTATCGATCATCCGCAGCTATCGATCATAGCGAGCACAACGCCCGCGTCTTCACCACACCGCTTCAATCGCCGGCGCAGCTGCCTGTGCGGCTCTGCTCGTTGCGTCGCTCACGCAGGGCGACCTGGTGCTCTACAACAGCACACCGTCGATGCCGGTCGGGATCTATCTGCGGTCTGATCGCTGCATCGCGCCCGGCGCCATCGTCTCGGTTCGCGCGATCGACGTGGCGCCCAACTACGCGGCGGCGCGATCATTCACCAAACCCGGAAACCGTTTCCTGAAGCGCATCGCGGCGACGGCCGGCGACGTCGTCTGCGCCTATGGGCCC
>JBMOIB010000190.1:0-4902 GCA_049317545.1 Caulobacterales bacterium
TGGTGCTCGAACGATTACCTCGGTCAGGGCCAGCATCCGGACGTCATCGCCGCGCTCCATGCCGCCGTTGAAGATGTCGGCGCCGGCTCCGGCGGCACCCGCAACATCTCCGGCACCACGAGCTACCACGTCGATCTCGAGGCCGAACTCGCCCAGCTCCACGGCAAAGAGGCGGCGCTCCTGTTCACCTCCGGCTACGTCTCCAACGAGGCGACGCTGTCGACGATGGCGCGCCTGTTCCCGGACCTCTGGATCTTTTCCGACGAATTGAACCACGCCTCGATGATCGAGGGCATCAAGCGGGCCAAGTGCGAGAAGCGCGTCTTCCGGCATAACGACCTGCAGAGCCTGGAATCGATGCTCACCGAAGCGCCCGCCGGGGCGCCGAAGCTGATCGCTTTCGAGAGCGTGTATTCGATGGACGGCGACACCGCTCCGATCGCCGACATCTGCGACCTCGCCGAGAAGTACGGCGCGATGACCTATCTCGACGAGGTTCACGGCGTCGGTCTTTACGGCGAGGGCGGCGGCGGCGTGGCCGAGCGCGACGGCATCATGCACCGCGTCGATTTCATCGAGGGCACCCTCGCCAAGGCGTTCGGCGTCATGGGCGGCTATGTGACCGGGCCGCGCCCGGCGATCGACGCGATCCGTTCGACGGCCCCGGGCTTCATTTTCACCACCTCACTCGCCCCATCGATCGCGGCCGCGGCGCTTGAGAGCGTGCGCCTGGTCCGTCGCTGCCCGCACATGCGGGACCGGCTGGCCGAGCGTGCGGCCAAGCTCAAGGCCATGTTCAAGGCGGCGGGCCTGCCGGTCATGGACAGTTCAACGACCCATATCGTGCCGCTCCTGGTCGGCGACGCCGCGCGCTGCAAACGGCTTTCGGACGCGCTGCTTTACGACCACGGCGTCTATGTTCAGCCGATCAATTTCCCGACTGTGCCGCGCGGGAGCGAGCGCCTTCGGTTCACGCCGTCGCCGTTCCATGACAACGCCTTAATGGAGGCGCTCGTGGCGGCGGTGAAGGCTGCCTGGGCGTTTGAGGCGGTCGCGTCGGCGGCATGAGCCGGCGGGTCTATATCGAAATCACGGTGATCGGCGACGTCGCTCGGATCGCGGCGATCGACGCCGAAACGGGTGTTGAAGCGGTGGCGGTCGGTCCAGCTTCGGCTGCGCGCGCCGATCTGGAGCGCCTTGCGCTGGCCAAGCTCGACCACATCCAGGCGAAGGAAACGGGCGAGGGCGTCCGGTCGGTGGAGCCGCCGGTTACGGCCGCGCGTCGGCCGGGGCGGATCGTTTGACGGGGCTTAGCCCTCTTTGCGCCGGACGCCGCGGCCGAGGCCGATCTGCTTTGCGAAGGCGGACCGCTGGGCGGCGTAGGCCGGGGCGACCATCGGGTAATCCGCGGGTAGCCCCCATCGTTTACGATATTCATCCGGCGTCATGTCGTAGGTCGATCGCAGGTATCGTTTGAGCATTGTGAGCTTTTTGCCGTCCTCAAGGCAGATGATGTAGTCGTTGTGGACGGACTTGTTTACCGGTACCGCCGGTTTTGGCTTTTCCGCGTTGCGAACGTCTTCGTTCAAAGCGAGAGAGGCCACAGTTTTATGGACCGCGCGGATCAGTTCCGGCAACTGTTCGCTCGTCACTTTATTGTTCGCGACGAATGAAGCCACGATCTCCGCGGTCATTCGCAGTGTGTCTTCGACGCCTGGAGGCGTGTCGCTCTGCTCTTCGCGCATCCCGAAACCTATGATTCACGCTTGCGCCGCACGGCCGAACTTCGCGAATAGCCGCCAAGCCTTGTTTGGCCCACGGCAACAGCTCTGTAAAGCGCGATTTCTTCTGTGTGGTTACACTTGGCGTAACCTTTGGACCGCTGCGTAATCTCGTGGCTTTGCGTCCGCGGGCGACGCGCCATATCATAGCAAGTAGGGCGTAGCCGGCTTGGCCTTCGCCGCCTGGCGCGCCCAAACGCCATATTCGCGACGAAGCGCGCCTCTAAACAGGGAAGTCCGCATGACCACGAGCCCGCAGTCCTTGGGCGACGCCTCCGCCTTCTTCGCCGCCGGCCTCGCGGACGCCGATCCGGAGCTGGCGCGCGCCGTGGCGGACGAAATGTCGCGTCAGCAGCGCCAGGTCGAACTGATCGCCTCGGAAAACATCGTGTCCCGCGCGGTGCTTGAGGCGCAAGGCTCAGTCCTCACCAACAAGTACGCCGAAGGCTATCCTCGGCGGCGGTACTACGGCGGCTGCGAGTTCGTCGATGTGGCCGAGCAATTGGCCATCGACCGCGCCAAGCGGCTGTTCGATTGCGCCTACGCCAACGTCCAGCCGCATTCCGGGGCCCAGGCCAACCAAGCGGTGTTCTTGGCGCTGCTGCAGCCGGGCGACGCCTTCCTGGGCATGGACCTCGCGGCCGGCGGTCACCTGACGCACGGCGCTCCGGCCAACCTGTCCGGCAAATGGTTCCGCCCGATCGCCTACGGCGTGCGGCCCGACGATCACTTGATCGACTACGACGAAGTGGCGCGGATCGCCGAGCGCGAGCGCCCGAAGCTGATCATCGCCGGCGGCTCGGCCTATTCCCGGGTGATCGATTTCACCCGCTTCCGGGCGATTGCCGATTCGGTGGGCGCCTATCTGATGGTCGACATGGCCCATTACGCGGGTCTGATCGCCGCCGGGGTCTATCCTTCGCCGCTGCCGCACGCCCATGTGTGCACGACAACGACCCACAAGACGCTGCGGGGCCCGCGCGGCGGGATGATCCTCAGCAACGACGAAGACCTCGGCAAGAAGTTCAACTCGGCCGTGTTCCCTGGCCTTCAGGGCGGTCCGCTGATGCACGTGATCGCCGCCAAGGCGGTCGCGTTCGGGGAGGCCTTGAGGCCCGACTTCAAGCTTTACGCCCGCCGCGTCGTCGACAATGCCCGCGCGCTGGCGGACCGGCTGAAGGCCCATGGCCTAGCGGTCGTGTCCGGGGGCACCGATTGCCACTTGGCGCTGATCGACCTGCGCCCGATGCGGGTCAACGGCAAGGCGGCGGAGGCTTCGCTTGAGCACGCCCTCATCACCTGCAACAAGAACGGCATTCCCAACGATCCAGAAAAGCCCATGATCACATCGGGCATTCGGGTTGGCTCGCCGGCCTGCACGACCCGCGGCTTCGGTCCTGCAGAGTTCCAGGAGGTCGCCGACCTGATGATCGAGGTGCTCGCTGGTCTCGCCAAATCGAACGGCGACAATGCCGCCGTTGAGGCCGCCGTCGCTGCACGCGTCGAGGCGCTCACCGCCCGTTTCCCGATCTATTCGTAAGGGCTCCCATGCGCTGCCCGTTCTGCCAGAACGAAGACACGCAAGTGAAAGACAGCCGTCCCACCGAGGACGGCGCCAGCATCCGGCGCAGGCGCCAGTGCGGCAAGTGCCAGGCGCGGTTCACGACGTTCGAGCGCGTCCAGCTGCGCGAGCTCTTCGTGGTCAAGCGGACTAGCGGGAAACGCGCGCCGTTCGAGCGCGACAAGCTGCTGCGTTCGGTCAAGATCGCGCTCAACAAGCGGCCGGTCGACGACGAGCAGGTCGAGCAAATGGTGTCGGGCATCGTGCGTCGGCTCGAGAGCCTCGGTGAAACTGAAATCCAGTCCGGCGTCATCGGCGAGATGGTGATGGACGCGCTCGCCCACCTCGATCCCGTCGCCTACGTTCGGTACGCGTCGGTCTATAAGGACTTCCGCGAGGCGCACGATTTCGAGCGCTTCCTCGACGATTCCCGGCTCGGCCGCGAAAAGGGCGAGGGCGGGCCCGACCGCTGAGCCCGCTGCCTGCCGTGCGGCCCTTCGTCACCCTCAAACTCGCGACCTCGCTCGACGGGCGCATCGCCACGGCGTCGGGCGAGAGCCGCTGGATCACCGGCGAGGCGGCGCGGGCGGCTGTGCACCAGCTGCGCGCCGCCCATGACGGCATCCTGGTCGGCGGCGAAACGGCGCGCGCCGACGATCCCGAACTCACCGTCCGCACCGACCCGCCGCCGGCCGTCCAGCCCCTGCGCATCGTGCTCGACAGCCGCCTGCGCCTCTCGCCGCAAAGCCGGCTCGCGCAGACCCGCGCGCTCGGGCCCATCCTCGTGATCGCCGCGCCGGACGCCGATCCGATCGGCCGGGCCGAACTGGAGCGCGCCGGCGTCGATGTGGCGTTCGCGCCGGCCGTTGCCGCAGGGCTGGACCTCGCCGCCGCGCTCGCCCATCTGAGCGAGGTCCGCGGGATTCGGCGGTTGTTCGTCGAAGGCGGCGGACATGTCGCGGCGTCATTCTTGACGCTCGACGCCGTCGATGCGCTCGAATGGTTCCGCGCGCCGATCGCGCTCGGCGCCGCCGGGCGACCGGCGATCGCCGCCCTGCCCGATGGGCCGCTCGCCCTTGCGCCGCGGTTCAGGCGGCTCTCGGTCGAGACGCTGGGGCCGGACATTTGGGAACGGTACGAGCGGGAGCGCTGAATGTTCACGGGCATCGTCACGGCGGTGGGAGAAGTGGAGGCGATCGAACGCCGCAATGGCCTCATGCGCCTCACGGTCGCATCGCCTTACGACGCGGCGGGGGTCGAGATCGGCGCCTCGATCTGCCACGACGGCTGCTGCCTCACGGTTGTCGAAACGACGGGCCGCCAAGGCGGCATGACGCACGTCGTCGACGTCGCCGCCGAGAGCCTTGAGGTCACTACGCTCGGCCATCTGCGCGTCGGCGCGCACGTCAATCTTGAGCGCTCCTTGAAGGTCGGCGACGAACTCGGCGGGCACATCGTCTCGGGCCACGTCGACGGCCAGGGCGAGGTCGTTTCGGTTGCGGCCGACGGCGAGGGCTGGCGCCTGCGCATCAAGGCCCCGGCCGCGCTCGCGCCGCTCAT
>JBMOIB010000191.1:0-4869 GCA_049317545.1 Caulobacterales bacterium
CTCGGCCAGAGCGGCCAGCACGCGCGTGATCGCGATCAGGTCCTGGACTTCCTGGCGTCGGAAGAACCCTTTTCCGGCCTGCGTCGCCACGGGAATACCGAGGGCTTCGAGCGCCTCTTCGTAGCGCCAGAGGTCCGTCCCGGTTGGCGCAAGAAGGGCGATGTCGCCCGGCCGGCAAGGCCGGGCCGCCTCGGCCGCCTTGTCGACGATCATTTCCGCGCCGATCAGGCAGGCGCAGGCCTGGGCGACGGCCTCCGCTTCGGCGTCGCGCAGGCGATCGGCGCTCGTCTTCCCGTCTTCATTTGCCGATCGGACGTCGAGCGCCGTAACGGAGGGTGTTCCCTCGCGTGCGGGGCGGAAGGCGCTCAAGGGGGTGAACCCGGGCTGGTTGGCTTGCGAGAGCACCGGCGCGAAGCAGTCGTTCACATGCGACAACACCGGCGCGCACGAGCGGAAGTTGGTCGAGATTGCCAAAACAACTGCGCTTTCCTGGGTCTGAAAACTCGTCCGTGCGGCGACGTAGGCGCCGACGTCAGCGCCGCGGAACCTGTAGATCGCCTGTTTCGGGTCGCCGACGAGGAAGAGAGCGCCGGGCCTGATGGCGAATGACGCCCAATCCTTCGTGGCGCCGACCGGCTCGCCGCAGAGCCGCCAGAAGATCTCCGTTTGCAGAGGATCGGTGTCCTGGAACTCGTCCACGAGCACGTATTGGTGGCGTTCGGCGAGCGCGCGCCGTATGTCATCATGATCACGCAACAGATCACGTGCGGCGAACAGGAGATCGTCGAAATCGAGAAGCGCGGCAGCGCGCTTGTATTTTGAATAGCTCTCGAGCACGGGCCTGACGAGCGCGACGAGATCGCCCAGCACGTGACTCGATGCACAGGCGCGCATCCTTGCCCAGGCGTCTCCGCAGGCGATGTAGCGTTGTGCGACTGGTCCGAAGCGCCGCTCACCCTCGATCTTTGGAAGTCCGACGTCCTTGGCGGCAGCGCCCCATTTCGACTTCTTTTGAAGGGCGCGAAACTTCCTGTCTTGCGTGAACACGAGGTCGTCCAGGGCCATCGTCACGATGTGGACGGCGCCGCGTGCTTCAGGTTGCTGCGATGCCTGCATTGCCCGAACAGACAGATTCGCGAGCGCTGTAGCGACCGCGCGGGTCTCGGGCTCGTCGATCCCTGAGGCATCGATTTCTCGGGCCAACTCTTCGACGGTAACGACGAATGCCCGCGCAGCCAGAGCCGGCGATTCAGCGCGCGTCACCGTCAAATCACGGCGCTTGCGCAGCGTGTCCGCGATCCGATCGACGAGAGCTAGCGTCGCCTTGACGTCGTGGACGAGGAGGTCTGCGAGCGGTCCCCCTTCGGCGCTGCCGAGGACATCGCGTTTCCAGGCGTCGAGTACGTCTTCGAAGGCGAGGTCGGCCTGTGCGGCGTCCATGACCCCAGCGCCGGGGTCGATCCCGGCTTCGACCGGGTAGGGCTTGATCAGCCGCTGGCAGAAGCCGTGGATCGTTCCGCACACGATCTCGTCGAGAGCGTCCGCTGCGTGGTTCAGGTTCTCCTTCTGCGCATCGGAAAGCCCATCCGGAAAGGCAATCTGCAAGGCGGTGGCAATGGTGCCGGCGCGCAGGTCGTCCACGAATGTCCGCACCCGTCCCAGCAGTTCGCTCGCCGCGAGTTCGGTAAACGTCACGGCGGCGATGGCCCGCGGCGGAACGCCGGATGCCAGTAGAGCCGCGACGCGACCGGCCATGACCGCGGTTTTTCCAGATCCTGCGCCGGCTTCCACGAGGATCGACCGATCATGCTCGGTCATCGCAACCCGGCGACCGGCTAGATCCTCAGAAGTGTGAACATGGGTCGACATCACGGGGCCTCCCAGACCAGAGCGGCGTCGCCGAGGAGTGCGGTTGCGGCGTGAGCTTTCCGGGGGCGGTAAACGGCCATCGCATTGGCGGGCAGGGCGAAAGCGAACTCGTCGAAGGCGATGGCGGCATCAGGGCCGATCGGAGCGTGGCCATCGAGCACGGCCTGGCGCATCGCCGTGAGGTAGCCCATTAGTTCGATGAGTGTTGCCTCAGGATCGGCGAGACGGATAACGCGTTTATCGCGCAGGTAGAAGAGCGCGGCGTCGATGGCGACGCCGGATCCGATAAGCGTCTTGACGGCGAACGCATAGAGGCAGCGCTGGAGTTCTCCGCCGCCTTTGAGGACGAGATCGCCAGAGGGTGAGCGCCCGGTTTTGTAGTCGCACACGAAGGCGGCGGAGCCGTCGGGCGCGATGTCGAGACGGTCGATCGAGCCGGCGATCCGAATGCCAACCGACGGGATCTCGATGATCGACTCGGGATCCCACGGCCACGGCCCTGCGGAGGACGTCGTCTTCCCACCGAAGGGAACTTCCGCAAACGAGCGGGCATCTGTGAGGCGTGCGTCGTGTGAGGAAAGCGCGGCCCCCGCGAGTTGGCGGGCGTCTTCCAGCGTGCGTCCCCAGATCAAGCCCGGTGGCACGATATGTTCCGCGGCCCAGTCGTCGGCCACGGCTGCTGCGGCGGCGGAGACGGCCGTCGAAAGGCGCTCCGTTGTCGCCCCGGCCAGTCCGCCTTCGGCTTCGAGCGCCCGCACTGCGCGCTCGAGGACCGCATGGACGAGATTTCCCATTTCGAGGTGATCGAGGGTGATCGCCTCGGTACGGGTCTTGGGCGCCGACAGCCCCAGCGCGTACTTCCAGACGAAGCCGAGCGGATGGCGGAGAAGGAGCTGCAGCGAGCTCGCCGATTGTGTCCGGTTCAATGCAGCCGCAAGTGCCGGGTGGCCAGACCTGACGCGGCCATCATGTGCGGTGATCTCCGCGCTTCGCCAATTCTTCCAGCACGACGTGGCGGAACGCGCCTGGAGTTCGTTTGCAAAGTCCTCTGGCCGCGCCGTCAACCTGTCGGTCTCGCTGAATGCGTGGGCCGGGATCGACGTCCGTCGGGCTCGGACTTCTGCGACATCCAGACGGAGTAGGGGGCTTCTGCCGAGTTCTCGCCCGTCGGCGTCGTGGCGCGCCCATGACTGGACGACCTCCTTCTCTGTGGTCGCAAGGATGGTCTCGAAGTCGCGCCGGTCGGCGTGCGCGATCGGAAGCGGGTCGAGCGTCTTCGCGGGGATCACGTGATCGGGGATCAGTCGGTCTTCCATCGCCGTTCGCGGCCATCGCGCGGCGTTGAGGCCGATGAGCCTGACGTATCGGCGAGGGGCGGCGGCGAGAACGCTTGCCGGCATCCAGGCGACCGACGTCGCGGGTTCGCAGTCGTCCGAACGCCGCAACCGCTCGAGCGAGGCCTCAAGCGCACCGACCGGACCCGCGCGAACCGCCGCGGTCCAGATCGCGAGCGCCTCGCCGGCGAGAAGCCGCGCGCTGGCCTCTTCGGCGGCGTCTGGTCCCTTCGCTAGCAACGCGACGATCGCGCGCAAGGTATCGGCGTGATCCACGCCATCTGGCCAGTCGCTTGGGGAGAGGCGATCGATAACTTTGCCCCAGGCCTCGAGGCTCGTCAGCGGCGCGTCCTCGGGCAGCACGCGGGGCCAGCCGTTGGGAAGTGGCGTCCGCCAGGCGTCGTCGATCGTCCAAAGATCGGCGAGCCGGCGCAGCCGCGATTGGGACAGCCCCCGCAGGAGGACGTCGGCCATGGCCGCGGCGGCTTGGCCGGCGCGCGTGCTGCTGATCGTCACGCCATGGGCGAAATGGACGTCGAAGTGCGCGTCCGCCCGCAGCGCGAGAAAGTGATCGTCGTAGTCGGCCGTGGTCGCGGCTGCGATTGCGATGTCGTGGGCGGCTACGCCTTCAGCGAGCTTGGCGCGAACCCACCGCAGGGCCTCGATGGCTTCGTGCAACGTCGTGGCTGCGCTCGCCGCCGAGACGTCGGGGCGCTCAGGCGACCCGCGAACGACGTCGATGCGATCCGAGGTGAGCCATGTGGGCACGGCCCTCGGCCCAGCCACCCAGGTCACGCGCGTATAATCGGCAAGCGCTTCGAGGAGTTCGCGCCAACAGGGAGAGAGCTCGTTGATGGCGAGGATCTCGACGTCGCCGAGAACGGCGCTCGCGTGTCGCAAGCGCCCCTTGGCCCGTTCCGCCAGATCGCGGGGGCGCAACATGCCGGCGGGCAGTCGGTCGAGGACCGCACGTTCGAGGCGGATCATTGCCTCGAGGCGTGGATGCGGGGTGATAGCGGTGAGATCGAGGTCGGCGCGCCAGAGCTTCCGCAACGTTTCGGCGGCTGCCGAGACCATGCCAGGAAGGTCCTTGATCGCGTCGAGTTCGCCGAGCGCCGTCTCCCGTAGCGCCGATTGGAGCGCGGTCTTTAGGGCTTCAGGCTCGATCCCACACGAAAATCCGCCAGCGAGACGGGCGACGAGCTGTTCGAAGGTCATGACCTGTGCGCCCGAAGCGTCCTGCCGAGCTGCCTCGAGGCGGGCGATGCGGGTCGCATAGCGTCCATGCGCGACGACCGTTCGGCGCAGGATCTGGCGGCCCGCGCGCGCAGTGCCGGCGCCTATCGAAGCCTCCTTCAAAAGTTCCCCGCCG
Source organism: Caulobacterales bacterium (assembly GCA_049317545.1). Classification (GTDB taxonomy): domain Bacteria; phylum Pseudomonadota; class Alphaproteobacteria; order Caulobacterales; family Aquidulcibacteraceae; genus REEB506. The sequence goes on from JBMOIB010000191.1 coordinate 4,576, forward strand.
CCCATTGTATACCTCCGGAGTCCGGCATACAACCAGATGGATCAAAATACTAGAGGCAATCATGCGATTGTTCTTCGCGATCCTCGCTGCGCTCGCATCCGCGACGTCAGGCCGACGTCCGCTCCTCGACGAGCACGATGTGTTGATCTTCGGCCCGGCGCGCGCCGGCCTTGAGATCAAGCCCGAGGCGCTTCTTGGTGTAATAAAGCAGCGCCTTGCGCACCTCGATCTCCGCGCGACCGCGGCGCATGCCGTAGTCCATTTCCACCGCCTTGCGTTGCGCGTCGGAAAGGT